>NC_012491.1:5580000-5938218 GCF_000010165.1 Brevibacillus brevis NBRC 100599 | reverse complement strand
ATTCAAGTGAAACAAGTTGATCAGAACCAGCAGCCTTCCACCAATCAAGCTGCCGAGGCAGTGCGAGAAATTCCTTTGGGCGTATCTAACCGTCACATTCATTTGTCGCAAGCAGATGTCGAGAAGCTTTTCGGAGCCGGACATCAATTGACGCCAATGCGTGATTTGTCGCAACCGGGCCAGTTTGCTTGCCAGGAAACAGTCACCATCGTGGGACCAAAAGGCAGCATCCACGGGGTTCGCGTTTTGGGACCAGCTCGTGGCGCGACACAAGTGGAAATTTCCAGAACAGACGGCTTTGCAGTAGGTGTTCAAGCCCCTGTGCGTATGTCTGGAGATATTGAAGGTACACCAGGTATGGTACTTGTAACGGCAAAAGGGACAGTAGTAATGGACAAAGGCGTAATCGTTGCGAAGAGCCACGTTCATATGTCTCCAGCAGATGCCGAGCAATATCAAGTGAAGGATGGCGATACGCTGATTCTGGCGACGCAAAGCGATCGTCCTATCATCTATCCAGATGTAGTCGTTCGTGTACATCCGCAGTTTGCACTTGATTTCCACGTGGATACGGATGAAGGAAATGCCGCTAATTTGAAAACGGGCGACCGGGTAAAAGTGATCGGCAAGAACGGGCAATTTTACTCCGGCTAACGGAGGTTGAGCTTGATGGACATCAGAGAAATGGTGGCGTCGATTACGAAAGAAATTTTGCAATCGATGAATACAGAAAAGCAAAGCAGCACAGCGCCTCGTGTCCTGTACGTTTTTTGCGACAGCCAGGCTCATGAGGCGTTTCAGGATCATTTTATCCAACTGAAAAACCACGGGATCTGCCATGACATTCTCTTCCTGGACGGAGAGACCTCTTCTTGGTTGGGAATGCACAAGATCGAATGTGGGGGAGCAGGCAAAATTCTTACAGCAGACGAGTACGCTCCTGCCCCGTTGGAAGTGCCGAAAGATTATGTCGGTATCGTGATTCCAGAAATCGATTTGGATAATGCAGCGAGAATTGCTTCCGGTCTAAAAGGAACAATCAAAGCGGAAATCGTCTTTTCCGCGCTGGTAACAGGTAAATTCGTCATTGCTGGTTCCGATGTGCCGGGGATCAAGCGCGCAGACCGTCGTACCCTGCAAACATTGACACTGACACCTGCTTATGAAAAGCTGTTCAACCGTCACGTTGAAGGCATGAAAGAACTGGGTGTGGAGTTTGCGGAGCAACGCCGTCTGGCTGATCGCGTGGTTTCCAAGCTGAAGTCTCAGCTACAAAAAGTGGAGACTACTAGCAAGACAGAACAACCGACATTGACTCCTTTGGATGAGCAAGAAGCCGTCTTTTCCGGGAAGCTGTTGACAGCGGATTGGATCAGATCGCAGCCTGAGCTTCGCGATACGACTTTGATCGTGAAAAAAGGTGCAATTGTTTCTCCGCTTGCTTATGACAGCATGAGAGAACGCGGCATTACGGTCAGCTATTTAGGAAAAGGGTGATCGCATGTTTTTGGGAAAAGTGATCGGCAGCGTCTGGGCCACGCAAAAAGAAGCAGGTATGGAAAATCTCAAGCTCATGGTGGTTCAGCCGATTGATTGGCGTGGCGAAGAAGGCGGACAAACCGTTATCGCAGCGGATAGGATCGGTGCGGGAATCGGGGAGCAGGTTATCGTCTCTCGTGGGACGCCTGCCCGAATCCTTTTCTCTGGCACCAGTGTGCCGATCGATGCGATCATCGTAGGCATCGTGGATTCGTTTGAGGTGCCGGGTGCCGCAGGAAGAGAGGAATAGGAATGGAACAGGAACGTTCACGAGTCATCCAGGAATTCGTACCAGGGAAACAGGTCACGTTGGCTCATGTAATCGCAAACCCTGACCCAATGCTCTATACCAAGCTAGGTATCAATGAGGCTGGTGCTATCGGCATCTTGACTTTGACGCCTACCGAAACAGCCATTATTGCCGCGGATATTGCGACAAAGGCTGCTGGCGTCGAGCTTGGGTTTCTCGATCGTTTTACAGGTTCACTGATTGTCGTAGGAGATGTATCCGCTGTTGAGATGGCAGTCGAAGCGGTCAATCAGGTGCTGAGCGAAAAACTGCGGTTTACACCGGCATTGGTGACGAAATCATGACCGGCCGTGTAATGATTATCGGTGCAATTGAAGCAGGAAAGTCTTCTCTGGTGCGGGCGCTGTTCAATGACGAACAGCCTGCCCGGAAGACACAAGCGCTCGAATATCGGGACTGGGCGATTGACACTCCGGGTGAGTACAGCGAAAACCCGATGTTTTACCGAACGCTTATGGCTACCTCTCTTGAGGCGAAGATCATTGTGATGGTGCAGGATGCTACGCGGGAGCGCAATTATTTCCCTCCTGGCTTTTCACAAGGGTTTCCGCAATCGTGCATCGGGGTTATTACCAAAATGGATCATCCTGATGCAAATGTGGAGAGGGCAGAACAATTCCTGCGTCAATCGCTCGGCAATGCGAAAATTTTCCGAACCTCCTCGCTCACGAGTGAGGGAGTGCCAGAATTGCGAGCGTATTTGCAACAAATTGTAAACGAGTAAGCGTGATTAACCAGTATTACACCCCTTTCCGCCGTAGCGTGTCTGTGAGAAAATGAAGTCATATCAACTCCTAGCAGGTGAAAAGAGGTTCACATGCAATCAATACGAGAAGTGTGCAAAGCGTCCACGACGTTGAGTGATGACGACATTCGGATTGTGGAGGATCTGGCTTCCAAGCTTCAGATTTTTGCTGATCTGTCTCAAGCGGACATGTTTATTGATTGTCCAACGGTAGATCGGAGCGCTGCGATGGTAGTCGCACAAGCTGCACCGAGTACGGCACGCTCTATGTACAGTGGATCGGTCGTAGGGCATTTGGCGACGGCGATTAATGAGCCGGCCGTTATGTATTGTCTGACTACAGGCAAGCCCGTCATCGGTTCACGTGGGGTTTCACAGGAGCAGGTCGTGATGCGACAAAGTGTCGTACCCATCACGAATGCGGCTGGAAAAACAATCGGGACCTTGATAACTGAACAAGATATATCCAAACAGGTGGAACAGGAAAAGAACGTCGAAATGCTCAAGGAAACAACAGAGCATTTAAGCGAGACGCTCATCCAGTTCGCTGTGCCTGATCTGCCCATTTCGTCGCTGTTGCACGAGGGCATGATTTTGTTTGATCAGAGTGGGGTTATCACGTACGCCAATGGCCGTGCCCACAAGCTGCTCTCCTTGATTGGCTTTGAACGACCAGAAAAGGGAGAGAGCATTGAACGTATTTTTTCCTGGAGAGTTTCCCCGGAGAATTTTGTACGCAACGGGGGTTATATTCAGGAGGAGCTGTCAAAAGGCAAACATTTTATTATGATGAAAGCGGTTTCGTCCGTCCGCAAACAAGACATCATTGGAGGATTCATTCTCCTGCGAGACATATCGGACATTCGGGAAAAAGAAAAGCAATTGATGATCAAATCCGCGGTGATCAAAGAGATTCACCACCGGGTCAAAAACAATTTGCAAACCATCTCTAGCCTGTTGCGCCTGCAAATGCGGCGTTCGCAGTCCAACGAGATTGAAAAGGTATACCGGGAAAGCATCAATCGCATCAACAGCATCGCCATTATTCACGAATACTTGGCACAGGATGGTCTGGAGCAGATTGACTTCAAAGAGATTTTAACCAAAATATCGAAAATAATCGTCTCTTCGATGAGACGTTCTGAGCAAGCTATACACGTCGTGGTGACGGGCGAATCGGTGTATCTGCCGTCCAACAAAGCAACATCGTTTGCTTTGATCGTCACCGAGCTGATTCAAAATTGCATGATTCATGGTTTTCTTGAGCAGCAAGAAGGGAAAATCTCTATTGCACTGGTTGCCAAGGAGGACTTCGTGAGTCTGTCTGTGACAGATGACGGGGTAGGCATCGAGGACATGGAGCAAATCCACAAAAAGGGCCATCTGGGCTTGAAAATTGTCGATACACTGGTCAGGGAAGACCTCGAAGGCACGATGCATTTCCGCAACACTGGGAACGGAACAGAGGTTACCATACTCTATCCGATCCAAAAGGAGGATGAAGATGACACAGCCGAAGATTATGGTGGTTGATGACGAGCCGATTATTCGCATGGATTTGCGCGAGATGCTCGAAAATGAAGGGTATTTAGTGGTTGCCGAGGCGAAAAACGGAGAAGAGGCAGTCGAACAGGCCCATCGTCACAAGCCCGATCTGATCATTATGGATGTGAAAATGCCTGTCTTGAATGGAATCAAGGCAAGCAGTATCATTCGTTCCTTTTCAGACAGTTCCATTCTTCTTTTGACGGCTTACAGCCAAAAGGAACTCGTCCAGGATGCCAGAAAAGCGGGTGTGACGGCTTACTTGGTGAAGCCGGTGTCGGAGGATGACTTGATTCCCGCAGTAGAAATCGCACTCAGCCAAAAGGAAAAAGTCGTTTCCCTGAAGAAGGATATAAATGATCTGAAGCAAAAGATCGAGGATCGCAAGGCAGTGGAAAAGGCAAAAGGAAAGCTGATGAGTGCCCTATCCTTGGAAGAGGATGCGGCTTACAAATGGATGCAGCAAGTAAGCATGCAACGGCGCATGCCGCTTGTGAAGCTGGCAGAGGAAATTTTGTCGGGCGAGCAGGCCATTTTTACGCAAGATTAGTACTGACGTTATCATAAAAAGCAGTGACAAGTAGATACGAAGAGAGCAAAGGCGCTTGAATCAGACCGGGAGCAAGGAACCGGCTGTTCAAGCGTTTTTTCGTAGGGCCCGTCTGACACGCCAATGGTTCAAGGAGGTTCATATGGACGAACAATGGATCCAAAGCGTCGGGATCGATGTGGGAACAAGCACGACCAAAATGATCGTAAGCCGATTGCGATTGGGCCGCATGTCCAGTACGTTTTCGCTGCCGCGTTATCAGATCGTGGAGCGACAATTGCTATATGCGAGTGAAGTACATTCCACACCGCTCATCGGATTTGATGAAATCGACGCTGACGGAATCGGAGCGATTCTTGCAGCCGAGTACGACAAGGCACAAATCAGCTTGTCTCAAATCAAGTCCGGCGCGGTTATCATTACCGGAGAAACAGCCAGCAAAAAGAACGCACAGCATATCGTTCATCTGCTGGCTGAACGCTCCGGGGATTTCGTGGTAGCGACAGCAGGTGCTGACCTCGAAGGCGTGCTGGCGGGCAAGGGTGCAGGCGCAGAAAAACGCTCGCAAGCCATACAAGGTGTGATCGTCAACGTCGATATTGGCGGAGGAACAGCGAATGCAGCCTACTTCCAACGTGGCCGAGCGATTGCAACGGTTACATTCCACGTCGGAGGAAGGCTGATCCGTCTCAGTCCGCAAGGTGTCGTTCAATACGTGTCGCCGAACATTCAACAATGGCTGACGGCAAAAGGACTGCGTATTCAAGTCGGACAGGAAATCGGATTCGCGCAGCTCACAGAGGTTGCCGAACAGCTGGGACGCAGTATGCTCGATTATTTGACGGGGAAAGAGCGCCAAGTGTCAGGCTTGCTCGTAGTGGGACCGCATTTGCGCGATGCCATCCCTGTCGCCGAGCTGACTGTCTCAGGCGGTGTGGGTCTACTCATGAGCGGACCTCCCGTCCAAACTATTTCGGATGCGAGCCGATACGGCGATTTTGGCCCACTGCTCGGATATGTACTCCAGCAGGAGCGCGAAAAAGGAACGTATCCGGTACAGTGGCTAGACCCGGATCAAACGGTACGGGCAACGGTAATTGGCGCGGGGATGCAGAGTACGGAGATTAGTGGTTCAACCGTGCATATCAAGCCGGAGCTGTTGCCGATTAAAAATATTCCGATTCTCAAGCTAGAGCTTACCGAGGAACAATTGGCAGATGCCACACGACTGCGACAGGAAGTGGCTTCGATCTACCAACTGGGTGAGCGCCTGTTTGAAAAAACGACAGGGATTCCTTTCGCACTCGCGATCTCCGGCATCGGGTACTGCTCGTACGCTCTGCTGCAGACGCTGTCCCAGGAGCTGTCGGAGCAATACCGGGCAACTTTCCCCGAGAGTCAAACCATGGTTGTGATCTGTGAAACAGATATGGCGAAAGCACTCGGGCAGGCCTTGGCGCTGCGTTGCAAAGGGGCACCGGAAATCATTTGCATCGATCAGGTGCGTGTGGAATACGGCGATTACATCGATCTCGGTGAGCCGATCTCGGGAACGATCATTCCCGTCGTCGTCAAAACACTCGCGTTTGATGAAAGGCCGTAACGTAAGAAGGGGTGGACGTTGATGAACACGAAAACGACTGTGCTTGGACAGACCTATCAATTTCGCGATTTAAAAGAAGTTTTCGCGAAGGCTAATGAAGATAAATCAGGCGACCAGCTGGCTGGTATCGACGCTGCTGATTCCCGGGAACGTGTAGCTGCTAAGCAAGTTTTGGCTGACCTGACATTGGCGGATATCCGCAACAATCCGATGGTTCCGGCAGAAGAAGACGAAGTATCGCGTGTGATCGAAGAAGGCATCAACGAAAAGATTTACAACGAAATCAAGAACTGGAGCGTAGCTGAGCTGCGCGAGTACATCTTGAGCCATCAAGCAGGCGATAATGAACTCAAGCGAATCAGCCGCGGCTTGTCCAGCGAGATGATCGCAGCGACTGCCAAGCTCATGAGCAACCTGGACTTGATCACGGCTGCGTCCAAGATTAAAGTTGTGACGCATGCCAACACGGCAATCGGTCATAAGGGCGTACTGGCTTCTCGTGTACAGCCGAACCATCCATCCGATAACGTACAAGGTATCAAGGCGTCCCTGTACGAAGGATTGAGCTACGGAATCGGCGATGCGGTAATCGGGATCAACCCGGTTATCGATACAGCGGACAGCGTGAAGGATATTTTGAACATGACCAAAGACGTGATGACCAAGTTTGATATCCCGACGCAAAACTGCGTATTGGCTCACGTATCCACGCAAATGCGTGCCATCCGTAATGGGGCACCAGCAGACTTGATCTTCCAAAGTTTGGCGGGTAGTGAAAAAGGAAACAATGCATTTGGTATTGATGTAGCACTGCTGGATGAAGCAGATGAGCTGATGCGCAAACAAGGCACTTCCTACGGGCCGAACTTCTGGTATTTCGAGACAGGTCAAGGCTCTGAGCTGTCTGCCGAGGCGCATCACGGCATGGACCAGGTAACAATGGAAGCGCGCTGCTACGGACTTGCTCGCAAGTACAATCCGTTTATCGTAAACACAGTAGTTGGCTTCATTGGACCTGAGTATTTGTACGACAGCCGTCAAGTAATCCGTGCTGGACTGGAAGACCATTACATGGGCAAAATGCACGGTTTGCCGATGGGCTGTGACGTATGCTACACGAACCACATGAAGGTCGATCAAAACGACATGGACAATCTCGGCATTTTGCTCTCGTCGGCAGGCGTTAACTTCGTGATCGGCGTAGCGATGGCAGACGATGTCATGCTCAACTATCAATCGACGAGCTTCCATGATATTGCGGCATTCCGTGAAGTGATGGGACTGCGACCTGCTCCTGATTTTGAAAAATGGCTGGAGAAAATGGGCATCATGGAAAACGGTAGGCTGACTGCAAAAGCAGGCGATCCGACAATCTTCATGTAAGATCAGGAGGTGAAAGACGGATGGAACAACAATTAGATTTCTTGGTAGATAAAGTAGTAGCAGAGCTGCAAAAGAAGCTGGGAGAAGCCACAGAACAAGCTCCGTCACCAAAAGCAGAGACAGGCTTGATTCAACTGAGATCGGAGCCAAAGGCAGAGCCAGTAGCGAATGCGACAGCCGCACCGACAACGGCTCCTGTAGTGAATGAGCAGCCTGCTCCATCAGCAGAACCAGAGAGAACCACACATGTACCGAATCCGAAGTACAAGGAAGGCTTGGATGAGCTGCTGTCCAGCACGCCAGCGCGCATCGGGGTTTGGCGTACAGGTGTGAGACCTTTGACCAAAACCATGCTCGAATTGCGTCGCGACCATGCTGCGGCTGTAGATGCTGTATACGGCGAAGTCAGTCAAGCGGTGCTCGACCAATTCTCCCTGTTCACAGTGGAAACACAGTATGACAACACCGAAAACTATTTGAAGCGTCCGGATATGGGGCGTGTCCTCACCGAGGAAGGCGTGCGCTTGCTGCAAGAGCGCGGTCAAAAGAAGCCACAGGTACAAATCGTCGTTTCAGACGGCTTGAGTGCCGCTGCGGTGGATGCGAACCTGAAAGACGTGCTTCCATCTCTGATGGACTCTCTGAAAAGCTACGGACTGACCTGCGGCACTCCGTTTTTTATCAAGGGCGGACGCGTAGCCAGCATGGATCACGTCGGCGAGATTCTGGAGCCAGAAGTATTGGTGCTCTTGATCGGAGAACGTCCAGGATTGGTTACGGCACATTCCATGAGTGCGTACATGTGCTACCGTCCACGCAAAGGTATGGTAGAATCAGAGCGTACAGTGATCTCGAATATTCATCGTCAAGGTACATCTCCGGTTGAGGCGGGGGCCCACATCGGGACAATCCTCTCCAAAATGTTGGAGCAAAAAGCAAGTGGTGTAAAACTAGTCTTGTAATAGAACCAATGACGACGAGGAGGATTCTTCATGACATTCCGCAGAAAAAAAGTAGCCGTAATCGGTAGTGGTTTTACGGGAGCGACCACTGCGTTCATCATGGCGCAAAAAGAGCTGGCTGACATCGTTTTGGTCGATATCCCTCAATTGGAAAACCCAACGAAGGGGAAAGCACTCGACATGATGGAGGCTTCTCCCGTTCTCGGCTTCGATGCTAGCATTACAGGTACTTCTGACTATAAAGACATCGAAGGCTCCGATATCGTAATTATCACAGCAGGGATTGCTCGCAAGCCAGGTATGTCCCGCGACGACTTGGTAGCAACGAATGCAGCCATCATGCGCTCGGTTGCTGAGCAAGTGAAAACATATGCACCAAACTCCATCGTACTCATCCTGTCCAACCCGGTAGATGCGATGACCTATACATTCTACAAAACGTCCGGCTTCCCGAAACACCGCGTTATCGGTCAATCCGGCGTACTCGATACAGCTCGCTTCCGTACGTTCGTAGCGATGGAACTGAATGTATCCGTAAATGACGTAACAGGCTTCGTATTGGGCGGCCACGGTGACGACATGGTGCCACTCTTGCGTTACTCCTACGCTGGCGGCATCCCACTCGAAAAATTGATCCCACAAGATCGTCTGGACGCTATCGTAGAGCGTACACGCAAAGGCGGCGGCGAAATCGTAGCTCTCTTGGGCAACGGTTCCGCTTACTATGCACCTGCGGCAGCTCTGGTAGAAATGGCAGAAGCGATCTTGAAAGACCAGAAGCGCATCCTGCCATCCATCGCTTTACTCCAAGGCGAGTATGGTTACAATGATATCTACCTGGGCGTACCAACCCTCTTGGGTGGAAACGGTATCGAGCAAGTCATCGAGCTGGATCTGACTGCTGCTGAGAAAGCAGCCTTGGATAAATCCGCAGATTCCGTTCGTGCGGTTATGAAAGTAGCTATGCCATAAGCATAGTATGAAAATGAAGGCTTCGCCAGATATCTTGGCGGAGCTTTTTTTACAATGTGGATAGAGTAGCTGTAGTGGAGGGAAGAAGCTGTATTCGCATGAAAGCTGATTCAACTGATTCAATTGAGTGTAATTGTCACGAAGTGCAAACACCTGTAAAACACTGGAGGAATTGTGCGAAGAGTGACGAACTAGATTACAGAAATGTTAAGGATTGTAAAGAAAAATCTATCAAAAAAATATATTTTGTTGTAAAATTAAGGAAAAAAGTAGGGGTTGATTCTTTATGGGGGGGCTGCAAGGGACAATGCACTGGTCGCTGCGGTCAGAAATTGAAAGACACCGTAGAGAGTGCGGCTATACCTTGAGTAAATTAGGTGAATTAACGGGAATCAACCATGGGAGTTTAAGCGAAATCTTGAACGGAAATCCACCGCGGGCTATGACCATTGGTCAATTGGATGCGCTAGCGGCGGTGTTTGGTCGCGAGCCAGGTTGGTTGTACGAATTGTATACGGAAGAATGCATAACAGAGGGGCGAATATCGCGCCCTCGGTTGATACCGTATTTGATTCGATGTGCAGAGGTTGGGCGGCAGGATTGTATAGATGAGGTTGTTCCTAAACTGTTGGAGAATCCAAAGAATATCTCGACCCTCTTTGCCGTAGCAGAGCAGCTATATGAGGAAGGGAAACAGAAACAGTCAGTACCTTTCTATGAATACGTGATTGAAAACGAAAAAGATAGTTACTCTAACCAATTTGTGATGAGTCAGTACAGACTTTTTCGAGTAGTAGTGCAAGGTACGAATTCTGAAGAAAATTGGAAGGCTGTCATTCGATTTGATCCGTATCGAAGACGCCTACCCGAAAATAACCAGTTAGATGCACTACTACAATTAGCAAATGTTTGTTATACTATCCACAAATGGAGAGAAATGGATAAATACGCCGATGAATTAAGGGAATTGGCTACTATTATCTATGAGGATGAGTTGCGTAGACGAAGAAGCAACAAGGCCAGTGAAATGCTTTCAACTGAACGTCATTTGGTTGTGTACTATGGACAAGCATTTCTCATTAAAAGTATAGCATTAGAAAAACAGGAGTTGTACGAAGAAGCGAAGCGATATGTTGATGGATACGCTGATTTAAGCTGGTTTGAATTCTTGGACGAAATTGGTCAAATCGAAGTGCAGAAATTTCGATCATGGGCGACAGCGAATTTGTACACGCTGAACATACTTATGGGGAATAGTGATGTCATCCCTGATTATATTCATTTCCTTTCTGATCATCCGAAAGAGGTCCTTTCAGGTTTAGTAACGATTGTGAGTGCTGCCAATCAATACGGTTTTTCGATCGATTCGATATTTGAGCAGTTTGCAGAACATATTGATCGTTTTGAGGATCGTCAGGACGCTATCGGCATGAGCGAACATATGCAGTTTCGGAATGAAATGGCGATTTACTTGTTTAAAAGAGGGAAGTATGCAGAGGGGCTTAATGAAACGCTTCGATGCCTTAGCCTGTCTGATACCATGAAAGATTACGATAGCTTCAAAAAATGTACAACGCTGTTTTGGATGCATCTGCAATATGCGTCTGATGAACAGAAAGGCAAGTATCAAACTATCCTTACGAAAGGGGCTGTATAGTGATGAAGGGGATTTTACTCTCACTTGCTCTCGTTTTGGGTTTGGGTGTTAATGTTGTAAGTGAACCAGCAAAGATAGGAAACGATGTAGTAGTCGCTAATTATGGTCATGGAATAGGTGGCTAAATAGTTCGTACCCAGGAAACATCCCATCGATGGGGTGTTTTTTTCTATTCAATTTTTCTTAGTCGGTTAATTTCTGCACATCCCTGTATAGTAATTATATGTAATAAATTGTAAAAGAGAGGGGGCGTTGGATATTACTGCTATCGCAAATATTTTAGATAGGGATGTTTCTTTTCACCCTGGAAACTCCCCCAAAAGAGGCGCAGCATCAGCCCCTAAAAGTAAGTGTACAATTCGGGGCATGGTAAAGGAAATCGGTTGCCACTTAGAGTTGGATAATAGAATTGAACAGCTACGACGGGAAATGATGGAGTTAGCGGGAAAGTACGGTCTCTCACATGATAAAGTTTTGGCTGTAAGCCAACAATTGGATAAATATATTGTCATTGCACAAAACAGACTAAAAACGGAAAAGTAAGTCCTTCGCACACTTCAAGGCCTCCAAAACCCTCCATTAAACTATTATCTATCTAGGTAATTGCCGACTCTTGACATATTTAAATCATAGTTTCGAACTGGATTACGAATTGATAGGAAGGCCAAGTCGTATAAATAGTAAAATGGAGGACGGGTCCAAGAGATGATTCTTTATGGGGGGCTGCAAGGGACAATGCATCGGTGGCTGCGGTCAGAAATTGAAAAATGCCGGAGAAAGCACGGTTATACATTAAGCAAGCTAAGTGAATTAACAGGCATTAACCCTGGTAGCTTGAGTGAGATTCTTAATGGAAATCCGCCGCGGGCTATGACCATAGGGCAATTAGATGCGTTCGCCAAGGTATTTGGACGCGAGCAGGGTTGGTTATATGAATTATACCCGGAAGAATGTTTGTCAGAGCAGAGAATTTCGCGCCCGCGATTAATACCGTATTTGGCTCGATGCGTGGAGGTTGGGAGAAAGGATTGCATAGAGACTGTTGTTTCCATATTGTTAGAGAATCCGAAGAACATCTTGATTCTGTTTGCCCTTGCAGAACAGCTATATGAGAAAGGGCAACTAAAAGAGTCAGTGCCCTTTTATGAATATGTCATTGAGAATGAAAAAGATAGCTATTCTGACCACTTTGTAATGAGTCAGTATCGGTTATTTCGTGCTGTACTTGGGACAAATGCAGAAGAAAATTGGGAGAATGTGATTCGGTTTTCTCCGTATCGAAATAGGCTTCCAGAGAACTACCAACTCGATGCTTTATTCCAATTAGCACGGGTCTGTTTTGCTTTGCAAAAGTGGAACAAATCAGGAGAGTACGGTGACGAGTTACGGCTTCTTGCAGAAACTGTTCACATGCATGAATTGGACAGGTTGAAAAGAAACAAAAAAGGGGAACCCCTGAAACCGGAGCGCCCTCTTGTCTATTATTACGGAATGGGACATTTATATAAAGGTGCAGCTCTGGAAATGCAAGGACTGTATGAAGAGGCGAAGCAATATGTGCGAGTTTACGCTGATTTAGGATGGTTTGAATTACTTGATGAAGACGGACGTAAAGAGGTAGAGAGATTCAAGGTATGGGCAAAGGCGAACTCCTATACATTGGAGGTGTTATCTGGGAATACAGACGTCTTAGAAGAGTATGTAGACTATCTTGAAAGTCTGCCCACCAACGAATTACTTGCTGGTATGATTTCTATTATGAAATCAGCAAATACCTACCATTTTTGTGTAGATGAGATATTGGATCGCTTTTCTTCGCAAATTGCCAGTTTCGATCAATTTACAGAAGCAATAGGATTAGATCGGCATCTCCAGTTTCGGTATCAGACAGCCATTTATGAGTTTGGTAAGGGGCGGATCGAGAGAGGGATTGAAGAAAGTATATATTACCTTTCTCTAGCAGATTTGATGAATCGACATGATGAGGCTCTTACATACATAGCATTGTTTGGATGGTTAGGGAATTTGAATAAGCGAATAGGTAACCAAAACGAGTTAGGTGGCTAGCACCCTGTTAGGTCATTGTGAATATGCCGTAGATTGATGAACATCCTCTGCCAGGATGTTTTTTTTATTCTATTTTTTGCAGTTGGTAAAAACCTGCATATCAATTTATGGTTAATTATGTAAGAGATCTCAAAAAGAAGGAGGCGGGAGATGAAGATATTCCATGAATAATAGAAATCTAAGAACATCTCTAAAAAGAGAAGCCACAGGTGCCACTAAAACCAAGCGTATAATCCGGTGGTAAAGGAAGTAGGGTGAGTCTTATAGCAGCAATTGCATTTAAAAAGGGCGTTCCACCCCTTCGACAGGTTAAAGGAACGCCCGCAGGAGGAGCAGTTACAGCTCCTATAAGTAAATGTATCACGCTACCTCTAGATCGGGAAGGAGTAACCTATCACGATATTGATCATTTGAAAAATATTGTGGAACAATTGCGCAGACAACTGGTGCAATTGTATTTAGAGAAGAATGATTTCTTGGATGATGAAGTCGTGGAATTAAGCCAGCAGTTGGATCAGTACATTCTGGTTGTTCAGTCAAAAATGATGAAAAAAGAATGAACCCTTGATGGTTAAAAATCCAAGAACGAGTCGGTCAAAATGAGAAAACAACAATTTATAGTGGGAGGAATCTTAATGAACTTAAAGAAGTTAATGCCATTACTGTTTTGCTCTTTATTGCTCACAGGAAGTTTTGCTAATTTTGCTCTTTATTGCTCACAGGAAGTTTTGCTAATTTTGCTGTTGCACAGGAACAGACTTCTTCCTCTGTTTTAGAGAATATTAATACGGAAGACCTAAAAGAACATCCAGATGTTGAGGAGTACATTCGAAATCAAGGATTTGAACATCTATTGAAGGGCGACAGTGCGACAATAGAGAGGGGGAGTGAGAAATATGAGCTTTTGTCTGAGGAGTTATTTCTTGAAGAATTGGAAAAACCAGAAGCGCTGCGAGACATTGACATTAGTGAGGAAAAATTGGAAGAGATAGCTACCGAATTAGGTCTGGAAAAACCTAAACCAGACAACGTTACCATTAAAGAAAATATACTAATTAAACGTAATAAAGACACTAATGCTATTTCTAACGTTTGGTATCTGTACTACGCAGTAAACGATTCTGCGTTTACTGTTAGCATTATTAACGTAGGTTTTGATAAGATTGATTCAATAGTCGCTGATTTAAGAAAATATAATAAAAAAGGTAAAGAATGGGTAGTTGATGCTAATACTTCTCTCAGAGCGCTTCAAGTAGGGAATGGGAACGTTTTTAAATGGGAGCTAGACAGAAACGCAGTATCTGATTATTTTGAGTTTGATATAGTTGTGCTAGAGGATGGAACAGTCTGGCACTATGACAATAAAAGTGGAAAACTTCAATATGAATGGCAAAGATATTATTTTGATGTCGGTGCATATAAAAGTATAAAACCATTAGGCGGGGAAAGACACCACATTGTTTCGGATAAAGCACTACAAGAAGCAGGTTTTTCAAACACTGACTCTTTCCCTGCGATTAGAATGATGAAGCAAGACCACGAAGACACGCCTAATTGGGGGAATCGTACTAGCTCTAAAGAGTGGCGTGTAAAAGAGTTGGAATATTTGAATAACGAAGACTATAAAGGCTTGATGAGATTTGAAGTTGACGGCTTTAGAAATGAAACTGATGATGAAGGTAAATTTCCTAATTTAGCAATCAAATACAACGATTACTTGGTTGCCGGAGCTGTCTTAGCATACGAATATTTTGGAGTTAACTAATTGATTTTCTTATTTGGAGCATAGCCTTAAATCTCTTATGTGCTCGCTGGAGAAAGGGGCATGCTCCGCTTTAGATTTGGGAGGAGGATATAATGGATAATTTGATAATAGAAGAAGGGCGGTCAGTCGGCACACTTAGAATTGGAATGACAAAGCAGGAATTAGATCAATATGTTCGAACATATCAGGAAAAATGTATACGCCCATGTGATTTTTTTTATTCATTGTTCAAATATGAGTATGATTCAGAAGGAAAAGTTACTCATATACACATCACAGATACAGTAAAAGAATATTATACATGTCTATTTAAAGATATTGATGTATTTAATACAAAAGCTAGTAAGCTTGTAGAGGAGCTTGATAAGATTTCACCATATATTCGAGATAACGATGCATCTCTTGGCTTCTCCTACACTTTCCCTAAATTAGGGCTGTCCTTTTGGAGAAACCATGTACGTAACGAGGAATATTTTCACTCAGAGGAGTTTAAAGAATTGGACCCTGAAATACAGGAAGATGAGATGAGGTATTTATATTTTGAGACAACAACTATCTTTCTAATTCCCAGAGAAGAAGAACATTGAGGGAACGTTACTTCCCTGTCTTGCTAAAAACTTTGATACTGCTACGTTCAAATCATACTTTGAGATAGGAGGTTTACATTTGAAAAAAGCGATACTCGTATTTCTGATTCTCCCACTTCTTTTACTCGGTGCTTGTTCCGAAAAGGGATGGTCCTACAAGTACGAAGGAGCTACTGACAATTGGAATGGAGTTACTGAAATTTTTTACGATAAAGAAAACGGTGCACGCTTTGTAGGTAAAATTAAGTATTTAGGAAATGGTGATGTTAAGAAGCTTCAATTTATTTCTGAATTAACCCAAACAAGTCAACAAACAGGTCGTGTTCAAACCCCCAATTTTAAAGAGGGTTATATCATCATCTTTCAAGATGTACCTAACACGGATAGCACTAAAAATGATTTTAAGAATGGAGTAACGGACGAAGAAGTAAAATCGTTTTTTGGTGACTATCCTGTTTTCAAAATTGATTGGACTGATGAGGAAGGTATAGATCACACCGAAACTATTTACTTAAAGTATGTGGCTCAATAATAAAAGCAACAATGACTAGGAACCTGTTTATAGCTTCCCGTAATTTAAAATAGCGTTGAAATGCGGTGATTAGGTGTATAAATACGTAGCTCTTTTCACTGGTATTCTAGTTTCAGTAGTTTTAATAATGTCTGTACATACGAATTTCGCCATCCTACTTGGCCTTTCTCCAGCGTTGTTTTATGGAATGAAAACGTATGAAAGTGCTAAACAGAAAAAGCCAATAAAAAATGATTTAATTTCAACCATCTTAATCTTACTAGTAGTTCCTATTGCATTTCTAATTGTAATCAATCATTGATCCTACCACTGACAAATTTAAGTTTTATGAGGAGCGTGGTTGATCTGCCTAAAATATGTCGTAATGCTTTGCTTATTGTAGTTCTTAGCTCAATGACTTTACTTGGCTGCTCCAATATATTTGAAAAAACTGAAGATATCGCTGTTAATTCTGCCCAATCGGACACTTTGGAGAAAGTAAAAAATGGGCAATTAGAAGGTGTCTTAATTGGCATCGGAGCAACAAAGAAAGAGGTTTTGGATAAAATCGGAACTCCCGTCAAGAGCGGAAATTCTGAGTATGGATTCACAGTAAATTATGAGGGTTTTCATTTACAATTCGAAGACTATGCTAAATCAATTGATGAAGTAAAGGATACGAGTAAAGTCGTCCTAATGAATGCCGAACCAAAGACTGTTGGAATGACTGGAAAACCTGAGGAAATCAAAAGAACCTTAGGAGAACCCTCTAGAGAGTTTATGGATGACTCAGGTGATCATACGTTTATATTGGAATATGAAAACAATGGAAACCTACTAAGATTTACGTTTGATTCAAAAGAAAGTCCAGTAAAGTATGTTACCCTTCGAGTCCAATAAGGTAGACTACCTGGCTTATTGTGGTCTGAATTCTGAAAAATTACTGCATAAAAAAAGAGACGGTTCTCCCGCCTCTTCTCTTTTACTTGTGTAACCCAGTTGACTCTGTTTTTCTACCATTCCGTTTCTGTTTTGTGTTCAATCATATGCAATACTTTTGGTTCAACTGCTTCCATCATTTCTTTCAGTGCTTTCTCGGTGATCGCTACTCCATCCCCTTGAAGTTGTCCTCTAGCCTGTGTTTCTGCAATCACATCAAGCACTTGTTGTTTCGTGACATTTTTAGATGCTGCAATCTCCACAACAGTTTTACCTTTTGCTAATTCTTGTTTTAATTCTGTCGGGCTGATTTTTAGTAAAGCAAACAGTTTTTCATCGTTTAAAAAGTTATCAGCAGTATAATCAGGCTTACCATTTCTAGAGAATAGGCCTTCTACTTTCATGTTTGAAGGTGTATCAGAAGGTGTATCAGCTGTAGGAATACCTACGATCTTAGTAAGACTAATGGTATTGTCCTGAACAAAAACCTGGAAGACCGGTTTATCGAACATCTCATTGGTGTAATTCAACATCCATGTTTTTTGATTTGGATTCTCCATTTGCTCGATAGCAACCTCGTACGTTTCGACGTTGCCATACATTTTATCAATAAGATCATTTACCTTCGCCTTGATTTCCTGATCGCTTAACGTAATGAGTGACTTCTCCTTAGGCTCCCAATTCTCTTGAATCACGTGTTCAATCTCATCCGTACTACCGTTTGTATGGAGGGTAATCTTTTTGCCAGTTCCTCCTTTTTCTTGTAGTACGATGCTTGTTTGTTTCATGTTGGTTACATTTTTCCCTTTGGATACATCACCTTGAACGTTGCTTGCATCGATAATCTCAAACGATTTTGTTTCAGGATATGCGAGATACAGCTTCTCGAGTGTTGATTTGCCAACCTCATCCACTTTGACTTGTTCAGCAGTCATCGGTGTTCTTGTAGGCATGTCAATCACGCCAGAAGCCGCAAATGCTGCAACTGGAATCAAAATCGCAGTAGCAACCACTCCACCAATTAAACGTTTTTTCATAATTAATTCGCTCCTTTTTTGTTGTAAATAATGTGAATCGGATTGTTCTATTTGTTCTCTGAATAAGCAGCATACACACTATATTGCCTCTTTACTGGAAAAAGGTTCGGTTCATATCATATTTTTTTATATCGTGAGCAGGGCCCATCCAGCCAAACGCGGATTTACAATGATAAGCGGTGTAAATGGCTTTCGGTGTCAGTGGTTCTTTAGTATCATTTATTGGTCTGGTAAAATATGTAATCATATACAGATAAACAGATTAATTGATTGGGAGGTAAGAGCATGAAAAAGTCTGCTAAAGCTGCTGCAATTCTACTACTTGGGGCTATTGTGGTTACTGGCGGTATTTGGACTTCCAACACTTACGCTTCGGTTAATGAGGAAAATGAAGTAAAAGAAACGGTTCAAATCTATTTGGAAGCTCTTGAGAACGGTGACACTCCAACTATGGTTGAATACACAATTGATGAGCGCTTTGATAATGATAAAGACAAACAGAAAGTGTACGAAAGTTTTGGTACTCAAAAGATGGATATAGATATGGATTCCGTATCGGTAGAAAAGATTGAAGATGAAAAAATGAGTGTTACGTTTCATTATTCGAACGAACATGTTTCGGAAGATATAACTCTTCCAGTTGTTAAAGAAAATGATCAATGGAAAGTAGTAATTGAAAATACAAGATAGTACAACAGCAATCTCTGAACGAGTTTTCGAAGCCGATTGGCCTGAATAAAAACACGTGGGAGGTAACCGTATGAAAAAAAGAAATGCATTTATTCTGGGTCTTGTTCTCGCTGGTGCAGTTTTCACTGGCAGTAATCTATATACAAGTGAAGATATTGAGCAATATGAAAAAGGAAATCACTTGGTAGCTCTTCATTCATTGGGAATCAAAGTAAATTCAGATGAACTGGCACCTATGCAAGCTGTGATTGACGAAAATGGGAAAGAGTGGATTTATAACAAATTCTCCAAAAGAGCCCCATTAATGGATAAAATAATAGATGAACGTTCTGTGGACGTGAAGGATGCATTCATTGAAGTTCAGGACGAGATCATGCAGGAATATACCAAAAAAGGAGATACCCTTCCAGTTATTCTTTTGGATGAAAATTTAAATGAAGGCTATTTCGCGTTCAATAGACAAGATGGGGAAACCTTGTCTTTCAAAATCAAATATGACAATGGGGCATGGGAATACGCGTTGGAAAAATAATATCGAAATTGCTTCTAGTTAGCCATGTACCTCTACTACTGATTATTTGGTTGAAAGGGGAGCACTACCGATTAACATTAAAAATTTTAAATCTACGAAAAAAATAGCACTGGCTACCATTGGTTTAATAACAATTGCTGGACTGGCTGTTTACTATATAGGTGACTTGAAAAAACAGCGTTTTCTTTATTCCAGTGATTCAGATTATAAAATTGTTTCGGGTGAAGTATCGTTTAGGGAGACCTTTCATAGCGTGAAGGGTCTGGCTGAAAATGCAGATATCATTGCCGAAGCTGAAGTTATTTCTCAAAAAAATAACTCTAATTATGAAAGACTAGATGTGTATACAGTCTCTGAATTAAGATTAACGAAAGTCTATAAAGGTGATGTAGAGATAGATGATACAGTATCTGTACTGGAAACTGGAGGGGAATTCGATGAAAGAGAGGTGGCCAAATATTTCTCAGGAAAGTCAAGAAAGTCAGGATCTGAATCAAGGAATGATGATCTTGGAGTAATCATGCAAGGGATTGCAGGAAGTATTCCTATGAAACAAGGAAATACATATTTTGTTTTCTTAACAGAAGATGACGATGACATCTATAACATAGTAGGGTCCGTTCAAGGAAAGATTAAAATTAATAGCGAGAACACGCTGGTTTCACAAGTTTCTCCAGAGACAATAGATCAGCATGGTGATCTTTATTTCCTCCCAGAAAATTATTCAGGGCAGAATATTTCTGAACTTAGAAACGATGTTGAACAACTCATTGCAACCTCTCCCAATTAGCTCCCCAAAGGTTCTCTCAACCGCAAGATCATTACGAAGTAGATAGAAAAAGGAGATCACGGATAATTACAAAGGAAGCCGGGAGCCTAGGTGCTCCCTATTTTCGTTGTAATGGCATAGCGGAGCATACTTTCTGTTCAGGGGACGGGTTTTTCCATGTTTCATATTTTTTCGCCTATGACATGTGAACCAAACTCCGCGTTCTCGTGAATATACAGTAGAGAAAAAACGAGGGGAGGAAACGCTGTGGATGAGTGGGAGTTGATTGCCAAATGCCAAGAGGGCGAGCCTGAGGCCTTTGAACAATTGGTCAAGCCCTATCTGGCGATGGCATACCGGACAGCGTATTTGATCATTCATGACAAGCATCTGGCGCAGGACGCGGTTCAGGAAGGGCTCATCGAAGCGTATCAGCACATAGACCGACTCGATCCAAAAAGGGGAGTGGCCTTTCGCAATTGGCTATACCGGATCATTACGTTTCGGGCTCTGAATCTGGTTCGCAAGCAAAAGCCTGCTGTGGAATACGAAGAGATGATCCCGGAAGAGGCGCTAACGCCGCTGGACAACGTGATCCAGCGAGAGGAGCAGAGGCAAATATGGCAGGCGATTCGCAGCATGAAGGCGGAGCATCGCGCGGTCATTATTCTTTACTATTACGAGGGCTTCAGCGTGTCGGAGATCGCCAAAATTACGGGTTCCTTTGAGGGGACGGTCAAATCGCGGATGCATAAGGCGAGGAAGCTGATTGCGCAGCAATTGGACAAGAATTGCAAAGGATCTGATTTTTTGCGGGAAGGGGCAATGACTCATGACTAACGAGGAGCGGCAAATCCAAGAGACGCTTAGGAAAGTAGCGGGAGCTGTTGATACGCCGAGTTTTCAAATGCCAAGCCAGAATAACGTAGTGCAAGTGAGAAGACGCTCAGTTTTCCGAAGCAAAAAATGGGCTTCCATCGGCATCGCTTCCGCTGTCGTACTCGGGCTGCTCGGAACCATGCAAGTGTCCCCAACGTTTGCGGCCTATGTCAAATCGATCTTTGCTCAAGAAGGGTTCGATGAAGGAGTACAACAGGCAGCGAGACAAGGCTTCTCCGAAACATCGAATCTTTCTGTTACCGATCAGGGGATCACCTTGGAGGTAAAGGAAATCATTGCTGATCCGGCGCAGGTAATAGTAGCTTTAATGATAAAACAGTCGGATGACAAGCCGTTGCTCCCTACATATCTGACAGCGACAAACGCAGAATCCAATGCAGTTGAATTGCTGGATGCGAAAGGGGCGGTCATTTCTGACGAGTGGGGAACGACCTTTGAAGATAATGCCGGATTTATCCGGTTTATCCTCGGGAAAAAAGAACAGGAGCCCCTTCCGAAAACGTTGTCGATCCATTTTGATGAAATCGGTGATAGAAAAGGAAACTGGAAGCTGCAAGTTCCGATCACGATGGCAAAAACAACGGCTGCAACGACTGTGCTGCCTGTTAATCAAACGCAAGTGACGAAGCATGGATTGAAGATGACCCTGCACCAGATCGTCAACACGCCAACGGCAACCCGAATTGAGCTGGAGACACAATGGACAGAGGCGTCCAAAAAACAACTGGAACAAGAAGCAAAACAGCTAACCGGAAAGACGACGAACCCCGATTATGCTCCATTTCTTCCGTATCAGCAATATAGGCTGGGATATTACTACGAGGGAGCAGATGGCAGCAAGGGAAAGGAAAGAATCATATATAATTCGTATTCCATTGATCGCTATGGGCATTTCCGTTGGATCAATGACGATGATCCGTTGCCAAAAGGCAAAGCAGCGACACTTGTCATAAATAGCCTCCATAAGGCGATCCCGTACGATATGAGTGTCACCTTCCATCCGGATGAATTGAACAAGAAGCCAGTGATCCAACAAGTGGGAGAAGATATCTTTACGTTGAAAAGCATCAAGCTGGCAAAAGATGATGATTCGGGAAAACAGCAAATGGAAATGGAGATCGATGTACTTTCCAAAGACATTACGAGAATTTATTTGCCTTGGTGGGTACTTCAAGATGGTCAGGGGACAACCTACCGGGCTAAAAAGGGTCATCAATCCAAGGGACCCGTAGATCAGTCAGGACGCGAGCGAGCATCGTACAAAATTCGGCTGGAGGACAGCGGTCATTGGGAAGGAGGGGAAATAACCAAGCTCCCGGAGAAGATAACGCTACGGCTGGATGCTGTTCAGAAAAAATATCCGCTAGAGTGGCGAATTCCAGTTACCCATCCATAAAGATAAAACCGCCCTTTGTACGGGGCGGTTTTTCCTGTTTATTTCGCGACCAACTGCGGCTCTTTTTGCCCAAGTCGGATCGTGGCTTCGCTCGGAATCCACATACCCGTGTTCTCGTCACGTCCTTGCAGGACTACAGTCGGGTTTGCTTTGCCCATTTGCTCAGCACCTTTGGTAATTTGCTGCCCAATTTTTCCGCCCTTGACGCGGTTCACGACGAGCGCGAGTTTTACACTGTCGAGTTCAGTCATCATCTCGAAATCACCGTTGCTATCGCCTGCGATGAAGATAGGGCCATGACCATACTTTTTCACCAATACATTCTGGATCACTTCCGTCTTGCCGTGGCCTACCGTGATCGGGTAGTCAGGCTGGTACACATTTGTGATCCGTCCGTTTTCTGTTTTCAGACGCATGCCGATGATGTTCTCCGCTGGGAGATTGTAGCCATATTTCGGGAGAGTAGCGAAAACACGAACAACATCCTCCAAGGAGGCACTCACGACATATACGTCGATGCCATTGGCACGCAGTGTGTTCATCAGGTTTGCTACTTCGGAAGTGAGGCGGAGTCCTGTTGTATGGGAGGCTTTCACCACGCCTGCTTTGCCTGCCAACGATTTCGGGCTTGTCCAGGTTACTTTTTCAATCGCCATGCCCAGGCCAAGATCATTGGATGCTTCCGCCAACTGTTGCACTTCTTCCACTGTCATGTTCGTGAAGAGGTAGAGGATCCACGGATAGCCAATCGAGGTGCTGTGCGTATCGTTGATCGCTTCATACAAGAAAAACAGCTTGGCTTTGAAATCTGTGAATTGCTCTGTTGCTGTCACTTCCTCCAGCGACTTCGTTCCTTTAAGACCTTGATAATTTTGATATAAGTACGTGTAGTCTGCTACGAGATCAGTCGCGATGGCATCGAGTGTGACAGGCTTGCCGTCGACATTTTTATACGAATCGGAAAACGGTCCTTCTGGTACATTCGTGCGGATGACCTTCCCGAATTCTTCTGGTGTGAGCTTGTAAGCCAAATGGTTGATCTGGTAAACAAGCAGCGCTTCCTCTGTGTCATGCATAATGCTCGTATTGTCCCAGTCAAAAACGGCATACGGTTTCTTTTTGGCATTGTAGGAGGCACTCTTGATGCCGTTTTTCTCAATCATTTCGTGGACGGCTTGATAAGTCGCAGGTGCCCATTTCCCCTTGTCGAGCATCTGCACGTTGGTGTCCTTGGCCAATGCTGGCATCTGCATCGCGAGTAGAGCGACGATCATCAGCATGGTCAGCCACCACGTTTTGGGTTGTACTTTTCTGTGTGACATGTTGTCATCCCCTTCTTCTTTTTCTCGATCCCCCAAATGAAAACGTTATCATTTTTTCAAAAGAAAAAGGTCTTCCCCACGCCTATTGATAAAGCGCGGGTAGAAGACCTCATTGTCTTAAGCGTTTTCATTTGTATTCTAATCATACTAAATTTAACAGCAAAAGCAAGAAGATTCCGATAAACAGGAAAAGGGCAGGACTAACGATCCAATCTAGCGAAGACAGAAGAGTTTGCAAGAAAAAAGTGGATATAATCTAACCATAAGATAGATGAAAAGGAATGATTCTGACATGACGTTGATAGAATCCAGCAAAGCCATTTTGATAAATTGCTTGGCATTACAAGCGAATGAGACCTTTTTAGTGGTGGCTGACGAACGGAAGCGGGACATCGGTGAGGCGATCTGGGAAGCCGGTAAACAGCTCGGGGCAGAAGCGATGCTGATGGTCATGAAGGAGCGGGAAAAGTCCGGTCAAGAGCCTCCTGCGGCTGTTGCAGCGGCGATGAAGAGCGCAGATGTGGTGGTATGTGTGACCCAGCACTCTTTGACGCATACAAAAGCACGAAAAGAAGCAGCAGCAAATGGTACGAGACTGGCTACCATGCCAGCTATTACGGAAGACATGTTTCTTGCGGGAGCGATTTCCGCTGACTATACACAAGTAAAGGCACTCACCGAGCGCGTGACCGAGATGCTGACGCGGGCAAGTACCGTGCGAATTGAAAAAGCGGGTAAGTCACTGACGTTTTCCATCGCAGCTCGCAATGGGGTGCCGAGTACAGGCATGTACGTCAATCCTGGAGAATCGGGCAACTTGCCTTCTGGGGAAGCGTATATCGCTCCACTGGAAGGGACAGCAGAGGGACAAATCCTCGTCGATGGCTCTATCGCGGGTATCGGTAAAATCGATTCGCCCCTGCTGCTGACGGTTCAAAATGGTCGGATCTCAGAGGCAGAAGGAACATCGGCTGAACGCCTCCTGCAAATGCTTGGAGACCAAGACGGGCGGATGCTGGGTGAATTCGGAATCGGAACAAATGATAAGGCGCGTATTACGGGAGTTGTGCTGGAGGACGAGAAGGTGTACGGAACGATTCACGTAGCCTTTGGTAGCAACAACACGTTTGGCGGGACGATTGTCGCGGGGGTACATATCGATCTGGTTGTCAAAGAGCCGGATGTGTATTTGGACGACAAATGTATCATGAAAAACGGAAAACTATTGGCAACATAGGATAAACTAGATGGATAGGAAGGATGAATCCCGATAGCAAATGTTGTAATATGGGAGGAATCCTAGAGCTGGATGTGGTGTGATGGCGTTGTCCGAAAAGATAATTGTGATAGTAACAATAGGTAACCTGATTTTGGGTGCCGTTCTTATTTTCATGGAGAGGCGTAACATTGCGGCAACCTGGGCCTGGTTGATGGTTTTGCTGTTTTTGCCGGGTATTGGGTTTATTGTTTACCTGATTTTTGGACATAAGCTAAGCAAGAAAAAGCTGTATCGGCTCAAGGAAGGGGAGTTTTCCCATTTTCGAGCTGCGGTTGATAGACAAAAGCAGTTGCTTGCCCATGGTGAACTACAAGTGAACGACCCGGAAATGGAGAAACACCGCGACATGATTTTCATGAACGTGGTAAGTGATGGAGCGTATTATACGCAGGATAATACCATTCAGGTTTTTAAAGAAGGTCATAGTCTGTTCGAGCTCATGTTCAAACAGATGGAGGAAGCACGGGAGCATATACATTTGCTCTACTACATTTTGAATGACGATGATTTAGGGAAACAGCTCATTCAACTGTTGACGAAGAAGGCACAGGAGGGTGTCGAGGTTCGATTGCTCTATGATGCGGTAGGTTCCTCTGGTGTCTCCTCCCGATTTTTGCGCCCATTGGTAGAAGCGGGGGGAGAAGTCGCCTCCTTTTTCCCGGCGAAGATTCCATTCCTGAATTTTCGGGTCAACTTCAGGAATCATCGCAAGCTGACGATTATTGATGGCAAGATCGGCTACATTGGAGGCTTCAACATCGGGGATGAATACTTGGGCAAGGATAAGAAGCTGGGGTATTGGCGTGACACCCATTTGCTGATTGAGGGAAGAGCGGTGTACATGCTGCAAGCACGCTTTTTCCTGGACTGGAATTTGTCTGCACCGAAAAGAATGCATGAGTCACTCGCGTATTTTCCAGAGCTTCATGAGGCCGAGGGTACGATTGGCGTTCAGATTGTATCGAGCGGGCCAAACTCGGAAAAAGAGCAAATCAAGCATGCCTTTTTGAAGATGATTTACAAGGCACGGAAGAAGATTTACTTGCAGACGCCTTATTTCGTTCCCGATGAAAGTATGCTGACCGCACTGAAAATGGCGGCAATGTCCGGGGTAGATGTGCGGGTGATGGTTCCGGGAAGGCCAGATCATTTGTTGGTATTCTGGGCAACTCACTCTTATCTCGGCGATTTGTTAAAGAGCGGTGTGCGCTGCTTCCTCTACGAAAAAGGCTTCATGCACGCCAAAGCCATCGTGGTCGATACCCAGTTGTCGTCTGTGGGAACGGCCAATGTCGATATTCGCAGCTTCAAGCTGAATTTCGAGACGAATGCGTTTATGTACGATTCGCAGATGGCAAAGGAGCTGGAGGAACTGTTCGTCTCCGATCTGGCTGATTGCCGGGAAATGACATTGGGAGAGTATGTGAACCGACCACTGCGTTTGCGCTTGCTGGAATCGTTGGCGCGGCTGTTGTCTCCGCTTTTATAATAGCTGGACTGGAAAGCAAGAGAGGACCTGTTAGCCTATGTGAACAAACACGGGCTGGCAGGTCCTTTCCTATTCACGCTTTTGCGGTTCCTAACGTAACTCCCATTGGATGCGGCGGTTATGATCACCCTAAGCTTTAAAAGGTATCGATGAACCAATAAAGCTGGTGAGAAGAAAAAGCACAGAGCTCGTAGACCTTGACAACGCCCACCCAGTCGGAACTTCCAAAA
Organism: Brevibacillus brevis NBRC 100599; assembly: GCF_000010165.1. NCBI lineage: Bacteria > Bacillati > Bacillota > Bacilli > Caryophanales > Paenibacillaceae > Brevibacillus > Brevibacillus brevis. The sequence goes on along the minus strand of NC_012491.1, from coordinate 5,911,439 downwards.
GGGGACCCGCTTGTCGAACACTTCTTCCTTGAGAAACTTCCGCCCGTAGGGTGGCTTTGGCTCGACGGTCCCCTTTTGGAAGTGGAGACGGTCAGTGAATCCCCCCTTGCGGGCGTGTCAGAGTCGAAGAGAACTGTGCTTTTTCTTCTCCACCACTATGTTGACTCAAACCAAATGACCTATCTTATTATTTCTTGGCTCCAGTCAAATCCTGCACAGCTTCATCCAGCTGCTTTTCAATCAGAATGGGGTCGTAGCCAAGCCATCTATCCACATTGACTACGTAAACCTGATTCTTTTTGACAGCGGGCAAGTTCTTCCACAGACTGCTTTGCTCGATTTCTTTCAAATACTGAGCGGCATCCTCTCCCGGGAACAGCATCAGGAAAATATGGTCGGCTGCATATTCCGGTAAAAGCTCCATAGACACGTCTTTTGACCAGAACAGTGGGTCTTTATCGATCTCGCTCTTAATGAGTGGCGGTGGAATCAATTGAAGATCGTTGTACAAAACATGGCCCATATTGCGAGCACCGTACATTTTGATCGTTTTCGCACGGACGTTTAATGCTGCAACGGTCTCGTCCTTCCCGACCTTGGCATGGACCAGCTTACGTGCTTCTTCCACCTTTGCTTTGTACTTCTGCTCCCAAGCCTTTCCTTCTTCCTCGCGACCTAGCGCTTCCGCTACCTTTTGTACATGCCCGTAGACATCATATTGATCGAAGGCGATCGCCACGACAGGCGCAATTTTTGTCAGCTTTTCATATACCTGTTCCTCGATTTCGGTACCGGTGAGGATCAAGTCAGGCTGCAACTCGAGGATTTTTTCCAGATTATAGGCATCATAATCTCCCACGACTTCGATTCCACTAACCAGTGGCTCCATGTCTGGACCTTCCATATGTCCCTTCACTGCACCGATTGGCTTCACCCCAAGGGCAAGCATGGGGCCCAAATATTGCAAGGCTACGACGCGCTGAGCTTTCACAGGAATGGTGGCTTCACCCTTTGTGTGCTTCAGGACACGAGTCTCGCTGCTTTTATTTTCTTGGGCAGGTGCCGTTGGATTGGGGCTGGCTGTCTGGCCGCATGCCGTGAGCAAGAACAAGGAAAGAATCATCAATCCGGGCAACCAAGCTCGTATGCGTAATCGTTTCATTGTATATCCTCCATGAATGAAAATGATTCTCATTAATAGAGTCCATCTTACCTTGAACGCACTCTTTTCATCCATGGAGAATGTTCCGTTTTTCTTTGGATAATTTGGCGGTGTTTGCATGGGTCAAAATTTGGACGGCCTCTTCCAGCTGGATGTCGAGGGAGAGGGGATCATACGAGAACCAAATCGGGTTAAGAATAACCACTTGCCCTTTTTGTACAGCAGGAATTCGTTGCCAGACATCCTGTTTCATCAACTCCAGGAAGTGTGCCCGTGAGAGATCATCATCAAAAATATGAACGAACAGCCAATCTGCTGCGTATTGGCTTAATTGATCCTCGTTGATGGGGGTTGCCCAGAAATTGGGGTTGCGTGTTAACTCTTCTTGAATCATTTTGGGTGGCGTCAGCTTCAAGGATTTGTACAGCACATGCCCGATATTTCTGGCACCGTATGCCAATAGGCTCTGTGGACGCACATTGAGGATCAAGAATGTTTCTTTCTTCTGAATATGAGCATCGATGCATCGCTTCGCCTTCAGAACCTTCTGTTCATGCTGCTTGAGCCACAGGTGTGCCTGGTCTTTCAAGCCAAGCACGTCGGCTAGTATGTTCAAATGACCAAATACATCATGATCCAGCCATGGAAGCGCAAGAGTAGGTGCAACCTTGGAAAAAGCAGCGCTATCTCCCGTCGATTCGGTCAAAATAAACGTCGGCTGCAATGATTTGATCAAGTCTGGTGTGTTTTCGGGCAGGCTGACAATCTCATCTGCCTCTTTCATCCGTAATTGCTCGCGTAAATAAGTGACCTGCTCTTCCGGAGCCCCAATCGGTCTGATTCCAAGTGCCAATAAATATTCGGCATAGTGGAAGGTGACGGGTGCCATTTGCTTCTGATTCATGCGGACAAAGACAGTCGGGGACACGCCGACCTGCTGCTTAAAGCGTCTGCTGAAGTAAAACTCATCGGCATACCCGACCAGACGTGCTACCTCGCGCAATCGCTTATTCGATTCTCGCAGAAGTGTCTTTGCATGCTCCATCCGACAGCTCGTCAAATATTCGATTGGGCTTTTTCCAACCTTTTTCTTGAAGACCTCGGTGTAATACCGCGGGGTAAGGCCAGCTCGATTTGCCAAATCATCTAAGGTGATTGGCTCCGCATAATTCGTATGCATATAAGAAATCGTCTGATCGACAACGCTTGACGTTTCTACGGTAGCCTGCCGTTCTGCATGGCTCCAAATCAGGTGCAGCAATTGTTGAAAGCGAATTTGATTTTGAAAAGCTTCCAACGGATCATTGGCTTGTCGATGGGCATACAGCGTGAGGGCAAGCTCCGTACTGTTATCTACCTGGTGAAATACACACGAGCTGTGGTCGAGATGCCAGGAAAGACTCGGGCTGTAGTCGTTGCTGACCTGATCTTGCTGTTGCAGAGCGTCAAAATAAAATACGAGGAAACGGAGTGGATCATCCGTATCAGCGCTTATTTGTCTCGCAGATTCTCGCGAAAGAACCAGCGCACTTCCATCAAGTAGAGCGGCTTGATCCGACTCGCTCAGCATCCGACCCGATCCTTTTGTCACGATGAGCACAGCATGGGTTGATTCGCCGGAAAACGTCCATGCTTCTGTCGGTGACAAGGTGACCTGCTGTATGTCTTGAAGTAGAAACAAAGGAGTGGGCGGTAGCACGTTTTTTCCTATCATGATACCAATTCGAAGGACTCGGTTACGACGATGCTTCCCTTGACAGATTGGACCATCGGGCAGTTTTTGCTCGCGGCTTCAATGGCTTTTTGTACTTTTTCTTCTTTCATATTTTCACCCGTAATGATGAAGTGGAGGTGAATCTTCTCAACGCGATTTGCCTCTGCCTCATTCCGCTGAACATCTGCTGTTACTTTCATATCCGTGCACGGCATTCTCATCTTGTCCAACACTTTTCGCAGAACACCGCCACTGCAAACAGCGATGGAAGAGACCAAGAGCTGATAGGGGCGAAATCCATACTGTTCATCACCCGATACGTGCAGCTCACCGTAGGACAGTTGAGTGACAAAGCCATTTTCTTTCGCTTGAAATTCCATGGGTAACCCTCCCTTGAAATGGTTTTTCTTCATTATAAGGAAAAAGGAACCCGTGCGACAGTCATCTATCGGTACGGGAACCTTTTCTCTTTTGCTATTCCTTTACGGCTTTCCCATTTTGCAAGAGAGACTGGATGCAACGAGGGAGCATGTCTTTTAACGTATCGAATGCATAGTCGATGTCCAGACGCTCAGTCCATTGATGGGCGTCACGTCCGACTGGACCGAGGTTCATGACAGGTACATCAAAAGCTTCGAGCTCCTGAAGCGGAATGGAGTAGCCGTTGTCCCACAAAGGCATGTTCGCTACCAATGGCTTCATGGATGCTGCCGGATATTGGAGTCCGACGTAGCTTAAGTCAGAGATACCGCCAAAGTAGTTTTGTTTGACCAAATTGACCTGGTGCTGATCTCTCGCGTATGTTTTCATCTCTTCCATCGTTTGTTGGATCAAAGGGTGATTGCGCGAGCTGACTGCCGGGTAAAACGGTGGAGCGAAGAACAAAATCATCATCGGCGACAGTTCTTTGCACAGAATCGCTAATTGATCCACCAGCTCAATCGTGGTGTCGCGGTCGTCCTTGTCGCCGCGGTTGGCGATCACATCTGCTTCCAGCTGGCGTAGCTTTTCTTCCCCGTACGTTTTCTTCGCATAGGCATACAGTTCTTCGTAAGTCATGACGGAAATGGACAGATCACGCGGGCTAAACGGCGCAAAGTTGGCAAACTGGCTCGCGTGCTTGAGGTAGTTTTCCTTCATGCGCTCTGCAACATTTCTTGCCGATTCCAGCAGCGGCTCTACGACATCCTCCATCTGCTTTTCCAGCAGGAACAGGTTGAATAGCGTCACGGCACGGTGCGGAATTTGCACGGAGTACTCTTTTTTCAGATCCTTTTGAATCAGGTTCGTCGGCGGAGGAGATGCTTCCCCCTCAACGACCTCGCAAAAGGATGTGTTCAGCTCGAGCTCACATGTCAGTTGAGAGGCCATGTAATTGCCGTTTAACCCAGCAAAAGGCTCGCCGACATGTGTTTCTTTGCCGTAGCAGAGGAAGCCTGGCAGCACTTTTCCGATGGAGCCTGTGTACAAGTACGTATTCGTATCCCCTGGATAGCGGGTAAACATCGGCTCGGAGTTGAGCACGGTGGTGTAGCTCAGGTGGAACTCCTCGGCGATTTTCAACAGCGCGGGGACTGCTGCCCGCATCCCGACAGAATTCACCTCTTCGTCAGGGACTGTCAGAAGCAAAATGTTGCCGTCGAACTCCCCAGCAATCGCTTGCTCAATCATCGACATGTGCAGTGTCAGTCCGCACTTCATATCCATGGTGCCACGGCCAAACAGCCAGTTGCCGGTGCGAATATCCTGTTGAACGTCTGCTGGCATATCCGCTTGGTTTTGCTGGAACAGAGGAGTGAGGGTCTTCGGATCAAAAGCATGCTTCATCCAGGCACCGTAATCCTCGACGTCGACGACATCAAAATGGCTGACGAGAATGACGGTGTCCCGTACGCCTTCTTTTTTGACCAAAGCAGTGACAAAATGGCGCCCGTCTTCAGTCGGATTCGCACGTACATGATCGGGATTGGCTTGATAATAAGGCAGGGTACGCAGCTGATCGACGACGTAGCCAGGCAAGTCCTTCTCGGCAGATGATCCTGTAATGCTTGGGATGCTTACCAAATTGCACAAGAGATCAACGAGCTGCTCTTTTGTTTGCCATTTTTGCATAAAAAACGCCTCCGTTTTCCGTATAGTGAAAACTGTTTCCGGTTAGTGGGCAAAAAAATTAAGGTAAGGCACCGATTTTGTGGGAAATTTCTTTGGCGCTTTGTTGGGCTTGTTCAATGAGTGAGGACAAGAGCTGCTCGTTGATCCGGTAGCTCGGCACGCCAATACTCAAAGCGCCTACGACCTTTTGGTTGACACCGAAGATAGGAGCAGCAATGGATGCGGTGCCTTCGGTTTTCTCACCGTAGCTGACTGCATAGCCATTATGTCTGATTTCTGGCAGTCGTTCTAACAGCTCGCGACGTTTTTCTGCATCCGGGATTAAACCGGTCACGATTTGCTCTGCTTCGTTCGGATTCATGCTGGCGAGAATCGTTTTGTTTGCCGCACCGATATGAAGCGGAATACGCTCGCCCAGATTATCCATGCTTCTGACAGACATAGGACCTTCCACTCGTTCGAGTACGATGGCATGAGAGCCCTGTGGAATGTTCAGATAGACTGTTTCCCGTACATCTGCTGCCAATCGCTCCATGACAGTTCGTGCGACAGCGCGCATATCCATTTTGTCGAGAATGCGCAGCCCGATTTCCATCCACGTATAGCCGACCTTGTACTGCTTACTCTCGGGAAGCTGGAGGATGAGGCCATGCTTGATGAGGCTACTAATTAAACGGTGTACCGTACTCAGCGGCAGGTCCGTTTGTTCAGCAATTTCCGAGATGGACCAATGCTGCTTGTTTGGATCTGATACCAGGACGGAGATGATGCTCATCGCCCGGTCTATCGATTGTACCAACGTGGGTTACCTCCTGGCTTTGTTGCATAGTGACCGTTCGTTGAAAGTCACGCCAGCTTAATATGACCTCAATCTATCAGAATTTTTCAACCGAATCAATATCATTTAAACTAGATAAAAATCCGTTGACAAAAAATTTGAAACTATTTTACATTAAGAGTGTAATTTTGTATTGCAGAAGTGATTCCACAATGCGGAATATTTCTGGGTGATTGCTCAGAGGAGAATGAATACTGTTAGACAAAAGCAAGATTCAAAAACAGAAGGGAGATCTATCATCATGAAATTTTCACGTGCGATTGTAAGAAAACCGGGAAAGAGTTATGTAAATGGTTTGACGACTTCTGATTTGGGTACACCTGATTTTGAACTTGCTCTTAAACAGCATGCCGCTTATGTAGAAGCGCTGAAACAGGCAGGTCTGGATGTAACCGTTCTGGAAGCGGACGAGCGTTTCCCAGATTCTACGTTTGTGGAAGATACAGCTGTTCTCACGGAAAAGTGCGCCGTCATCACCAATCCTGGTGCAGAAAGCCGCAATGGTGAAATTGAGGATATGAAATTGGTGCTTCCTCGTTTTTATGACACGATTGAGTATATTCAAGCCCCAGGCTTCCTCGATGGTGGAGACGTCATGCAGGTAGACAACCATTTCTATGTGGGTCTGTCTACACGCACCAATGAAGAAGGAGCCATCCAGTTCCGCGAGATTCTCTCCAAATACGGATATGAGGTCACCATTGTACCATTGAAAGAGTTTTTCCACCTGAAAACCGGAATCGCTTACCTTGGCAATGACTTGCTGGTTCTGGCTGGGGAGTTCATTGATTCTGAAGTATTTAGCAAGTACAAGCATCTGGTCGTGGAAAAAGAAGTCGAGTACTCTGCGAACTGCATCCATATCAACGACTATGTCATTATTCCAAAAGGCTTTGAGAGCACGAAAAAGCAAATCACTGACGCTGGCTACCATGTGATTGAGCTGGATATGTCTGAATTCCAGAAACAAGACGGAGGATTGAGCTGCCTGTCCCTGCGTTTCTAGCGCAGGCAGTTCTCTCTTCGTTTATAGACTCCTGATAGACCTCTTAAAAAGCAGGTGAAAGAGAGGAATCATATGAACACTGGGAATGAAAGAGACACACAGCTACAACGTTCCATGAAAAGTCGCCACTTGTTTATGCTGTCGTTAGGTGGTGTCATCGGGACAGGCCTCTTCCTCAACGCTGGCTTCACGATTAATCAGGCTGGACCTGGCGGAGCGCTCGTTGCCTATATCGTCGGCGGGATTTTGCTGTATCTGGTCATGACGTGCCTGGGTGAGCTTTCTGTAAAAATGCCAGTAACAGGCTCTTTCCAAGCCTACGCCAGCAAGTATATTGGTCCGGCGAGCGGATTTACACTGGGATGGATGTATTGGCTAGGGTCAGCTACAACGGCAGGGGTAGAGTTCACTGCCGCGGGCATGGTCATGCAACGGTGGTTCCCGGATACACCGATCTGGATTTGGTGCGCGCTCTTTATCGTTCTGCTCTTTGCCTTCAATGCGCTGACGACAAAGGGGTTTGCGGAAACGGAGTACTGGTTTGCCGGAATTAAAGTATTGGCTGTACTTATGTTTATTATTGTCGGACTAGGTGCCATATTCGGTATTGTCAGTATGGAAGGAAGACCCGCTCCGTTTCTCTCCAACTTCTCGGCAGATGGGGGACTATTCCCGTTTGGCATCGCGATCGTCTTTGTGACGATGATGAACGTCGTATTCTCTTATCAAGGCTCTGAATTGATCGGAATTGCAGCCGGGGAAGCAGAAGACCCGCAAAAGACCATTCCGCGGGCGATCCGCAACATTGTGTTTCGCATTCTCGTGTTCTATGTGGCGTCGGTCACGATCTTGTCCGCCCTCTTTCCCTCAAGCGAGCTGGGGCTCTTGGAAAGTCCGTTTGTGACGGTATTTGATGCAGTGGGGATTCCTTTTGCAGCGGATATCATGAACTTCGTCATCTTGACGGCTCTGTTGTCTGTCGGCAACTCATGCTTGTACGCAGCCACGCGTTTGTTGTGGTCCCTTTCCCATAGCAACATGGCCCATCCTGTTTTTGGAAAGCTGACCAAGCGTAAAGTGCCTTTGAACGCACTCTTGGCGACGCTGGCGTTTTCACTTCTGTCCCTGTTAACCAGCGTGGCTGCAGCGGATACGGTATACGTGCTGCTCATGTCTGTATCTGGTATTGCGGTCACTTTCACGTGGATGGGGATTGCTCTCTCTCAATTTAATTTCCGCCGTCAATACTTGCGTGAGGGTGGAAAAATAGAAGATTTGCAGTTCGTAGCACCGTTTTACCCGGTGATGCCGCTCCTGTGTCTGGCTCTTTGTACATTCATTCTTATCTTCCCGGCGTTTGACCCGACACAGCGAATTGGACTCTTCTACGGAATTGGTGCGTTGGTGCTGTTCTATACCTTCTATTATGTGCGCTATGGACGCAAAGGGGCGCATAAACCGAATTTCCCAACGCAAGGCTAAATTGTCCTGCTTGGTAGTAAAATGCCCCTGCTATGAATGATGTGGCCGTTGACAAAATGGGTTAGGGATTGTTGTCCCTAACCCATTTTGTATTCTTAGCGTATGTGAACTGGCAGGTATCTTATGCTGGCAGGACTTTAATCATTCGTTTTATATTTTGAGCCAACGCAGAAAAGAGGCAGTGTTCGATTGTAAAGCACGAGTGTCCAAAATTACATACATTTACAAAAGTTTACACTACAGGAATATTAAATGGGAAAAATAGGCTTTTTGGTAAAATAGATAGAGTGGTTCGGGACGTGCTGTGTAATATGGCGCGTCTATTTTTTTTGCCTGAAATACGAACGTATAATCCTAATGGTGAGGAGAGATTTAGATATCAAACTTACAGACGTAGCTAATCAGAGGTTGCTGGATGCATTTCTAGCTCAAGAAGATAATCAACAGCTATATGAACGAGTGTTTAATTCGCCGCACGATACGCAGAGGAACGATGAATTGGATAGTAGATTTCAGGAATTTTACGGTGAAGTCCGATTTACTAAGTTTATCTCCTCGCTCATCCGTTTTACAGCTATCGAGTTGGCTGTACGTAACCAAAAGACTAGCAACGTATGCCAGCCTACTGACGAAATTGAAAGGGTGATAGACAGTCTTGTTAGTGACCCTGATAAAAGTGAGCGGGAGGACAATTCTGAGTGGGAAGATGTATTATCTGACAAAAGAATTTTGGATGCTGTTCAAGCACTCACAGAAAACGAACAGGAGATACTTACACTTCTCTATTTGAGGAATCTCAAAGAGGCGGAAGCTGCAAGTCTGTTAGGCGTTAGTCAGCAAGCTGTATCTAAAACAAAGAAACGAGCGCTACTGAAGCTCAGAAAACAGCTAGAGGGAGGCGGAATACATGAGCCTGTTAACGCTAGTAAAGCGAGCGCAAAATAATGATGAGAGTGCAATGGTAGAGATCATTGAAAGATTTGAGCCAAAGATTCGAAAGTCGTTGAGATTCACGGATATATCTGTACGTGAAGACATACATCAAGAGATAGTCTTCCGAATGATTAAAGCTGTCAAATCTTATAGACTGGCGAATGAGAGTAACAGGTTGATTGATCGGGAACCATTATGATTCTAAAAAATAAAAAAAGAGGGAATGTGTATACGGCACGGCAAAATAAAAGTGCAGAGTTTGGCAACTATTTTTGATACAATGGCAATTCATTAGGTTTTACATGGAAGGCGGGCATGATAAGCTCGGTACCCTTGCGAAACCTTAATATACCGCCTTTTTGCAAGAAATCATGCCCGTAGAGGCTCCGTGTAAAACCTCGCATAATTATGAAAATTATCTACATATCTGTGAATGTCGTTCATTGCCAAACTCTGCACTTTCCGTTTGCCAAATACAACGGGATGTATTTTTTTATATGTAATTTTCCTAAGGTTGTATTTTTAATCAGATTTTTCACTTTATATATTGAAAGGAAATTCTGGCCAGAATACCTTACCAAATTAAAAGGTGGAATCACAATGAAAGAATTGAAAGGTAAAAAGATTGTTATTGACCCAGGACATGGCGGCATCCATCCAGGTAAGACATATGAAGGTCGACAAGAAAAAGATGTTACTTTGAAGATGAGTAAAATCCTTGAGGAACTGCTTGAAGCAGAAGGTGCAAAAGTCTATCTGACGCGTACTCGTGATGAGGATTTTGGTGGTACGGATGCGGATGATGATATCATGAAGCGAGTAAAATACATTAATAAGAAATACAAAGGTAAGGGTATTGACGTATTGGTTAGTATTCATGTAAATACTGAACGGGCTTTCAATCGAATTGGTGCATTTTATCAAGAGGGTGCAAAAGCCTCCAAAACATTAGCGAAAAATATTGCTGTAAATATGGGTAAGAATAGTTTTGAAGATGATTTAGCAATCCTACGTGAAACAACAGTAGCTGGTGCAAAATCGCTAATCGAAATTGCTCAAATCGACGAAGAGTGGCTAGATGATTCCGACAGATTGAAAGACGTTGCGAATGAAATTGCAATGGGACTTAATGATTATTTTCATGACTTGCGACTTGGACGAGTGTAACCTCAATTATTGAAGAAAAATAGCAGATAAAAAATGTTGAGCAGTAATAAACTGCTCAACATTTTTATTAAAATCGGGACTCGTAGAGAGACTATTTTTTTTGCGTGAACTCCTTAGTATAGTTGGTTAGTCTTTCAATATATGCATCCATTTTGCCGAAATCTTTTATATACAGCTCCGCTTTACCATCTCCAGGGTAGCCCTTTTTATAATAAGTAGAAGTAATGCTATTATTCAGTTCTTGTATTAGATCCGTAATTTCAATTAACTCCTTTGTTTTAATATTATCAACTGAGGTGTAGATTTTTGCAGGATGTGAAAATATTTCATTAAACTTATAGAATATTGTTTTCAATTCATCACGACCTAAAGCAGTGTCAATAGTTGATGAGTGATGCCTTATTGTTTTTAGTATTATATTAACATCACTAATAATTTCTGCATTTTGTTTTTCTGAATTAATCGTTTCCTTTAGTTCATCATAAGAGTTTGAAAGAAGAAATAAATTAGATCCAGAAATAATTTCAAGCCGTTGCTCAAGCTCTTTGTTTTCTATTTGAAGATAAATCGCATAGATACTAATCAATAAAGCCAAACCAAGTATATTCCACTTTTTTACCATGTAATTACACTTCCTCCATTTTGTGCATTTTTCGCCTTTCAATAATTATAACGGATTATTCATTCTAAAGGTTACACAAATGTAATTAACTAAAAAGAGTACATTTAATATGGAAACTTTTTCTTGAGGGATTAAAGTATGCCAAGAACCCGCCTATTCGTAACGAAGGGTGGGTTTTTATTATTTTGTATATTTGAGTATAATTGTTTCGTTTGTTAGAAAATAGGGAATTAAGTATGCTGAATGAACCATTTTTGAAAGGGGACTTTACTTTTGGCACGAAGAAGGAAAAAGGGAGATGACCCGATAAGCCAGTTGGTGGGCCTGCTTTCTTTATTTGCATTTGGCGGGGCATATTACTATACAAATTCATTTATCATCGGTGGAATTGCTTTTGCTGCTGTAATGGGTGCTGCTCTTTGGATTGCTATTGCTCAGAGCTCAAAGAGAGAAGAGAAATTAAGGAAATCAGGAATACGCGAAATAGACAAAATGGATGGCCTGCAATTCGAGCAATACCTTGGGCTATTATTCAGGTCCCAAGGTTTTAAAGCAGAAGTAACACGTGCTTCAGGAGACTTCGGAGCAGATTTGATATTGCAAAAGAATGGCACTAAAACAGTTGTCCAAGCCAAACGCTACTCGAAAAACGTTGGGATCGAAGCAATTCAGCAAGTCGTTGGGGCAATGAAACATTATGATGCATTGGGTTCGTGGGTAGTAACTAATAGAGACTTTACAGATGCTGCTTATAAGCTGGCTGCCTCTAACGGGGTAAAATTGATCAATCGCGAAGCACTCATTGAAATGATAATCCAGATGAATCCTTCAGCAAAACCAGATCCCAAAAAAGTTATATCTCAGTTTCCAACTGAAAAAAGGCTTTGTGAAAAATGTGGTAGCCAAATGGTTTTAAGAAAAGGAACAAAAGGGGAATTTTACGGATGCAGTAGTTACCCAAAGTGCAGGAATACAAAAGCGGTTTAAGTCTGCATGTTTTATCGTGCTAGGGATAAAGCGGAACTAACATGCTTCGTTCGCCAGTGTTTGTCGACTTTATTCTTGCAGCATAGATCAGCGTTTTTAAAGTTTTGAGGCACCTTCCTGTTATTTAGGAGGTGCCTCGACATGTTATTTGGTATATTCCTTCACTTCAAAGGATAAAATCTTGAAGAATGCTACATAATCTTTTGAAGTAGTAAATGATTAGTTCTTAATATACTTATTGAACATGTATGTCATTTCATTGAGCATCTTCCAGGTTATTGTTGTAGTAGATGTAGTCTGCTATCCTAGAGACTTTAATAATCTAAAATTAATTCTTGGACAGCAATTGGATCATCTCTTTATTCCTCATCTTAACTGCTTTTTCTAATGGAGTTAAGCGAATCAATGTACTCTCACCATTTATATCTTCTGTATCAACAGTAGTGAGGTTTGGGTCCGCTCCGTGTGTTAACAGTAGTTTAGCAACCTCTGTACGTCCCAAACTTACTGCCTGATAAAGTGGTGAATTAAATTTGTCATAATTCAAGTCAGGCTGTGCTCCAGAATTTATTAATTCTTTTATTATTTCTAATTCACCGGTTGCAATCATGAGCATCGTTAATCCACCATCTATCTCTATCGCATTAGGATCAGCTCCGTGTTTAAGGAGAAGTCGGACTCCTTCCAAATGTTCGTTATATACTGCATAGGCCAAAGGAATTGTAAGATTCTGATCTGGATCATAATAAGACACATTTGGGTCCATACCTGCTTTAAGAAACAACTTCATTAAGTAAATATCTTTATTTCGTGCTGCTTGTACAAAGTCTTTTGAATCAAATTTAGCAGATAACTTCCCAATCTCTTGTCTAGCTTGTATAGGACTCATTGAATCGACTGGATCGGATGGAGCCTGTGCAGGGATTGAGTTTTGTTCTGGTTTCGGTGAAGTGTCAACTTGTTCAGAGATAGGATTAGAAGTAGGATTCTGATTTGTTGAGACAGTCTGACTCACATTAATAGCAGATGTTGATTTAGTTTGTTTGGGAAGAGAAGTAGCTTCTTTTTCTGCTGCAGACTTTGGTTTGTTTGTACTGGACTTTGAAAATATATCAGAACCTGTAATGGTCTGAAATACTACTATCCATATGAACAAGCAAACCAAGAGAATTGTTCCCAAAAATAAGCTTCGTTTGAGTTTCATAGACATTTTAAGACTTCCCTCCTAAAGAGCATAACAGGAAGATTGTACCATGTATTTTTCTTAAATTGTTTACGCATTCGAGCAACATAAACATTATTTAGGCACAGTGAATATTGTTTACTGGAACTCGTGTTGATTTTACTAAGCCGGTTTTTCGTTTAGTACCATTCTAGTTCAGAAAGGTAAAAAGATTTACTGGCAAAAATAAAGCGGCCCTTTAAATTTCAGAAGGGGCCGCTTTATTCTATTCCTTCATTAATACAGCCAAATACTTCGATAGGTCATTTAAGGGCGTCGGGGGTGGAATCTTGCGGTCATGTTCCCATTCGTATAGAGTGCGTTCACTTATTCCTAAAAGCGCAGAAAATTCTCTCTTGGTGTACCCATAGTAGAAGCGCGCTTTAATAATACGCTCCCCTAAAGTTGATTCCGGCAGTTTCTCAAAACAACCGAGAAAAGCAACTGATACACAAAGCACTTTGGAAAGTCGTCTTAGGCTAGGAGGCGATACTTTCAATTTATTAGCTTCTGCTAATCCGATTGTTCTTGTACACAATCCTGTGGCAGCGGCAAGATCAACCAAGTACATCTGTTTTGCTGTCCGTGCTGCTCTAAGACTGGTCGGGGCATTTTTTATGTGTAGGCAGTGTTTCAGGAGATGCCGAACAACTCGGCTAAATACGGGTTCACGAACAAGCCGTCGGGATCGAGCTCAGAACGAATGGCGAGGAAATCGGGCAAGCGAGGATAGACCTGATGAAGCTTCTCGGTGGTCATACTGTGCATTTTCCCCCAGTGTGGACGTCCACCATATCGGGCAAAAATCTCTTCCATCCCGGCAAAGTACGCTTCGTACGGCATTCCCTTGTACATGTGGACGGCAATGAAGGCACTATCCCGTTCATAGGCGGGACTGAGCCAGATGTCGTCCTTTTTGACGTACCGGCATTCGAGCGGAAAATGAACGGCAAAGCGTTCCTGCTCAATCGCCTTACGCAGCTCCCGTATGGCTTCGCCCATATGCTCAGCAGGGAAGCAGTATTCCATTTCATAAAAACGAACAAGCCGAGGGGTAGCAAAAAGCTGATGGCTGTAGCCGCTCTCATGGACAGAGGGAACGCTTTGAGCGGACAGCCTGCTGACACTTTTGGTGAGAGAAGGGCGCAATCGGCAGCTCTCCGACAAGAGCCAAAACAGCCCGTTCTCCACCACCATTTTTTTCAAATAGCTCCATCGTTGATTGCCGCTGGGGGGATCGCTGGTCTCGTTCATGAATTTCACCTGAACGGTGTCCGAATACGGGAAGATAAAAAATTCAAAATGCCGATGCTCGGTTTTAAACGTCTCTAGAGAAGACAAGCACTCCTCTATCTGCATGCGACGGCTTTGGTAGCGCAGGCGATAGGCTGGGAGGACACGCAGCTTGACACGTACGATGATGCCCAAGAGACCAAGCGAGACTTGCATGGCTTTGAACAGGTCCGGTTGGGCCTGCTCGGATACTTCCAAAACCTCCCCGGATGCGGTCACGACTGTCAGTCCGACGACTTGCGTGGAGATGCTGCCAAAATGAATGCCGGTGCCGTGTGTTCCGGTGCTGACAGCCCCTGCAATGGACTGGGCGTTAATGTCTCCGAGGTTTTCTTGAGAGTAGCCCGCTTGGTGCAGGAGTTGTCCGAGTGTCTTGAGCTTGGTGCCTGCCCAGACTTCAACAGTATCAGAGGCAGGGTCTACACTGACGATTCCTTGGAGATGATCCAAGGATAGCAAGCAGTCTTCTGTCTGGACGAGACGAGTGAAGGAATGACCGGAGCCGACGACTCGAATCCGTGTACCTGCCTTCTTGCAAGCAAGGACAAGCTGCACGACCTCATCTACGGACTTTGGCATCGCGATTTGTTTCGGCTGGCTTTGTACATTTCCTGTCCAATTGGTCCAGTGATTCGCGTGCTTCTTTACAGTGAGCATAATCCATCCCCCCGATAGGTGGTCACTTCCTCGATTATTTTCCCGCCAGAGATGCAATACAGCCGGGTAAAACGTTCGCAGAGCTCTCCTGCTTTGGCATGGCGAAAAAAGATCGGGTCTCCCAGCTCCAGCGTTTCCATGCCTTGATAGTGGATGGGTGTCTGTACTTCACCTGCTCCTTCGTTGGGGAACAGCTTTGCTCCCACTGGCAAGTAAGGCTTGGGGAGTCTGTCACGCCCAGCAGAACCAGATGCGATGTAGCCCCCGCCGGCACATGTGTAGATATGCGCTGTGGGCTTACGGATAATCTCCAAAGCAAATCCGGCAGCAGGATGAAACCGAAAATCCTGAAAGTAGTCAAAAAGCCCAGGCGAAAAAAATCCGGAGCCTGCTGTAACCTCTGTAACGGCGTCTTCCTTCCCGGTCAAGTGCAAGCTGCCCGTTCCTCCACCGTTTACGAAGCGGAGAGGAATGTCTAGCTCGCGAATGGCATGCACCAGTGTGGCACGTCGAGCAGCCACTTCTTTCACGGAATATTGCTTGAGGAGACGGATGATGCTGTTTTTTAGGAATTGACGAGGGTATCGATCACCTACGCCAGCAATTTGAGCTTCGTACCCCATGACACCATCTAGGTAGAGATGATCGGAGGAAGCAACGCGCTTGACTAGGGAGAGGGACGCCTCGAGAGAGCGGAGTGGCGAGCGCCAGACGCCGAAATGCAGCCCCAACACATCAGACGACATGTCGATATCGAGACAGACAGGCAGCCTGGTTCCCGTTTCCTGGGCGATTTGTTCGAGCTGTTCGACATGAGGGAGAGAGTCGATCATTAAAGTAATGGAGCGTCCGTTCTTAATCTCGGAGGCGATTGACAAAAGCCAGCTTTTTTCCCAGAGCGGATAGCCAAGCAGCAGGTCATCGAAGCCTGCCTCGCACAGGTGAAGCACCTCAGGAGCGGAATAGCACATGAGACCACGAAAACAATCGTTCACCTGCAATACACGTTTGAGAATGGCAACGCTTCGGATCGATTTGCTCGCGATTCGAACGGGTTTTCCATTGCTTTGCAAACTGATTTGCTCCGCATTTTCCTCCAGCAGATCTAGATCGACGAAAGCGAACGGCTTGGGAACACCAGCAAAGGCAGACTGATAATAGCGATAATCCCGCATGTACAGGCCTCATCCTTTTTTGCACGCGATTTAAAATGAATTAATAAATCGTAAATATTTCTTAAAATTCTATCTATTCTATTCGTTTATATTTGATTCCTTCCTGACAAATGAGGGGCATGAACAGAAATAACGAATGTTCGTTTTTAATGTTCGTGTTTTGTTGTATTTACGGATTGTAAAGGCATGTTTACGATAAAATTAACTTTAAAAGACGAATAAATGGGCTGTTTTCGGTTGACTTGATTCACCTTATAAGCTACTATACATATTGTTGTGAAGAACAACACAGGCTTGACGAATGAAATAGTAATTTGTATTCGTATATCCTCAGAAATATGGTTTGAGGGTCTCTACAGGGAACCGTAAATTCCCGGCTACGAATAGGGCGGTTTTGGTATACCCTATTCGTCGGCCGGGAATTTTTTTATTTTTTCGGGGAGGGAACGACATGAATAAGTATGATGTGATCGTTGTAGGAGCAGGGCCAGCAGGGATTTTTACGTGCTACGAGATCATGCGAAAAGCACCGAATGCCAAGGTGCTGTTGATTGATAAAGGGCATGACATCTATAGCAGACGCTGTCCGATCTTGGAAGAAAAGATCAAGCTCTGCCCGCCGCCAGCAGGAAAAAAAGATTTCGCAGGCTGTTTGCCGGCCTGTTCGATTACCAGTGGTTTTGGTGGAGCAGGCGCCTATAGCGATGGCAAATTTAACATCACCACCGAATTTGGCGGTTGGATGACAGACTATCTCAGCCCTTCCACTGTACTTGGGCTGATCAAATACGTAGATGAAATCAATTTGGAGCATGGGGCTACCCAATCGATTACGGACCCGACCACAGAGACGATCAAGAGCATCGAGCAGCGCGGCTATGCAGCAGGCCTCAAGCTGTTGCGAGCACAGGTGCGTCACTTGGGAACGGAGCAAAACCTGGAGATTCTCCAGTCGATCTTCGAGCATTTGAAGAAGCATATCGACATGATGTTCAAGACAGAGGTCGCGGACATCATCACGGTGAAAGAAGCAGACGGACATCAGGTAAAGGGTGTAATTTTGAAAAACGGACAAGAGTATGAAGCTGATTACGTGGTAATCGGACCAGGACGCGATGGCTCGGCATGGTTGACGGATATCCTGAAGAAGCGCCGCCTGAAAATGTACAACAATCAAGTCGACGTAGGCGTACGTGTGGAGACATCCGATGTCGTCATGCGCGAAATCAATGAGCACTTGTACGAAGGAAAATTCATTTTCAACACATCTGTCGGAACGCGTGTACGGACGTTCTGCAGCAATCCATCCGGTCACGTGGTCGTGGAAAACCACAGTGGCGTTATGGCGGCAAACGGGCACTCTTACAAAGACCCAGCGCTGGGCTCGATGAATACGAACTTTGCGCTCTTGGTATCTCATACGTTTACAGAGCCGTTTGACAAGCCGAATGAGTACGCGAGGGAAGTTTGCAAGCGGGCGAATGATCTGTCAAACGGTGGGGTCATCGTGCAAAAGTACGGCGATATTTTGCGCGGTCGCCGTTCTACAGAGTCGCGTATTAAGGAAGGCTTCCTGGAGCCAACTCTGAAGGAAGCAGTACCAGGTGACTTGGGACTCGTGTTGCCTTACAACACGATGAAAAGCTTGATCGAGATGGTGGAAGCACTGGACAAGGTAACACCAGGAATCGCTTCTGAGCACACGTTGTTCTATGGAGTGGAAGCGAAATTTTACTCGGCTCGTCCGAAACTGACTGAGGAATTCGAAACAGAAATTAAGGGATTGTTCTGTGGCGGGGATGGCGCTGGAATTACGCGTGGTCTGGCACAAGCCGGAGCTGCTGGGGTTTGGATGGCTCGCAATATTACGAAACGCATGCAATAACGAATACGATTATAACCAATAGGCTTCTTGCTGGGCACGCTTGTGCTGGCGGGGAGCCTTTTTTATGACAGAACAACATCAGGGAAGTGGTGGTCCAGATGTCACGAGGAATTAGGCAGGAGCGTATTGTATAGAAGGGCCAATAATCAAACCACGACCTTTATTGGCATGGAGGTATCTATGTTTTTTTGTGATGATGATGATGATACCGCTGTAATAGCACTTTGGATTATTTCGCTTGGCTTTGTCATCCTCGCCATTGATAAAACAACCAAATTAAGTCAAAAGCCTGCCTGCAACAACGACAAAATGATACAGCCCCTCATCCAATTAAACAAGCAAATCAATGGGAAAAACAAAAATGGCAATGACAATGATGACGATATGCAGTTCAAACGAATTGAACAGCAAATTGCTCAATTGCGAGATAGCGTTCAAGATATAAAAAAGAATTTACAGGAGAATCAACCCAAAAACGGAGGGAAAAAGGATGATCGAAAGAAATCTGGCCAATGAGTTGGTAGCGGTAGGGGGGTGGATCGCAGTGATTGGCACTTTCATAGCTGCCATAGGTTCGACTGGACAGGTGGAACCGGAGCAGCCTGCGTCTACAGACAACCAAGCAAATGACAAAGAAGCAAATGATTTGAAAAAACAAGTACTGCAACAGAAAAAACAATTGCAAAAGCAACAGATACAGCTTGATCTGATTCAATTGGAACAAGAGCTCAACACCCTCATCCATAGCACAAGGAAAAATGGCTAACAAAAAATGACTTCACCAAACTGCTTTTGGGCGAAGTCATTTTTTACTTGTTACAACGGTTGTAAATTATCGTTCATTTTCTTCAAAACGCGGTTAAAGATAGCGAGCTCTGCTTCGTCAACGCCGCGGAGTGCCAGCTCTTCTTGCACTTTTGCAGCCTCCAGCCATTCCGGGAACCGTTCGATTGCTTGCGGAGACAAGGACACATAGCGCTCACGCTTGTCATCACCTTCTGAACGAATGATCCAGCCCATCTCTTCCAAACGGGTGAGTGTCCGGGTAATCGTCGGCGCTTCAACATTCAGGTAGTTGCTCAATTGAACCTGAGTAAGCGATTCACGATAATGCAAGCAAAGAATAATACCCCATTGCGAGCTGTATAGTCCCATGGGAGCCATAGTCCCATTTAGTGATTTGCTGAATATTCTTGCGGTTTGGCTAATTCGATGACCATAATATTGCATGAGTATATACCTCCAGGAAAGCTGGTCCGATATATCGTACACTTATTGCTTAAGTAAATATGTACACTAACATACTAGCAGTTCTAGACATATAAGTAAACGTTTATTCGATGGCGAAATTATGGATTTTCTGCAAACAAAATGCCCCTAGCAAGGGACACGAAAGATAAATGTTTTCTAAAAAAGTTCACTTATTGAAAAAATAACCATTGTTAAATATACTAAAAATGTAAATAAATAGATGGCGAGGAGAGTTCGAAATGAAACATTCCTTTAAAAGAATTTTGTCTTCTTGTATGGTATTGGCTGCGTTGGCAATGGGGACACAATCGGCTTTTGCTAGTGACGGATATGGAGATACGCAGGATAAGGCAGTTCCTATCAAAATTTACAAACCAATGTCGCATACTATTTCTGACAGTAATGATGTAGATTGGTACGAATATGATAATCGATCTGGACAGAGTATCAGTGTACTATTGGAATCTCCACAAAACCAAAACTATGATTTTGATTTGGTCTATATTTCTGCAAACGGAAAAGTGCATGAGACATATAAGCCCAATGATTTTGGACCAGGTGGATCCGATGTTCTGGGTCTCCAGATAGGTCTTGGTGATCAGGTATATATCAAGGTATACGGACACAGCGCATCTGATTTTGATAAAAATAATCCGTACAAGCTTACTATTAATTAGTAGAGAAAGTAGAAAAAGCACCCATGTGGTGCTTTCTCTTTTGCCACAAATACCCACCAGGCCACTGTCATGAAAAAAGATACTTGCGCCTGGGGGTAAAAACGGCGGTACAGTGCATTTAATCTGCGGACAAGATGCTCAGTGGTCCTTTTTCATTGATGATTGGCTCCAGTTCATAGACCGAAATGGGGAACATGGGGAAACCGACGTAGTAGGGCGTAATTTCGTACAACTGGAAGTAGATAACCAGTGCTTTGTCGGCGATGTAATAATCTTGATCGGGCTTAATCGAAGTAAAGCCATTAAGTGTGGGGATGTTTCTTTCTTTGATTTGACGCTTGATGTTTTCGGAAATCACCTTGACGTAATCGCTTCCTGGCTTGAATAATTCCCGCAGTGTATACAGCTTGCCTGTTTGGATATCAGCGGTGATCGAACCGAGGAAGGTCATGCCGTGAGCCATTTGCGGTGTATAGGCGTAGTTGCTCAACACAACACTGAAAATGCCGCGTTCGTTTGTCTTGATTTCGTAGCTTCCTTGCATTTCTGTATTTCCCGGTACCTGGACCCGTTGTTGCTCGTGAATTAAGCCTTGAACCGTTTGATAAATCGCCCGGTTGATATCTTTTTCCGCTTGCTGGTTGGCTAATCCCGCCAATTGCGGATAGTAAATCGTGGTGTTCGGACGGCTAATCGTCCGTGTCAGCACGGTAGCTGGCAATTGATTAAGTTCCACTTTTCTCCGTTTACCTCCTGTACGCGAGAGTTGTGTAATAGCCTATTCGAAATTGTTTTTGGCTGTTCTCACTTTTTTCACAAATTTGCCAAAGGTTTGGCTATATAATGGGGAAAGAATCCAATACATAAGTAAAAAGGAAAAGGGGGGCAATTATGATTCAATTGATTCGCAATACCTTAACTGACAAAGAAGGCTTTATGATATTTATCCTATGGAACCATTTGTGGATGGCGGGGCTCATTGCCTACCAAGTAGATGTGAACTTCTGGAAAGTAACGTCCTTGGGATTGCTGGTCACTTTAATTGTTTCGCCGTATTATTTCATTCGCAAGGATAGTCTTGTGATTCGTTATCTGGTAGCAATTGGACTCATGTTTTATGCGATTTCATTCGATCACTTTACCGATTACCAGGAGATCACCTTCCTCGCTTTTATCGTCATGGGCTTTTTGGCAGCGTATTTGGATTGGAAGTTGGTCGTAACAGCGGGAATTACCCAAATCATTGTCACGGTTATTGGGTTCTACACAGGAACCTACCAGATCTTCGATGGCGATTTTTCGGAGCTCAATTTGCTTATGCGTATTGTCACGATTCTCATGATGATGGGAGCCGTAACGTATCTGTGTCTCGCCGGACAAGCCTCCCTGCAAAAAGCGCACGACGCAAGGCAGGAAGCGGAAGAGAAGGAGCGCCGTCTGGGAGAAATGCTTTTGAACATCCAGGAAATGACGGAGCAGCTAGATCGTACAAGCGATCATGTGCATGAGCATGCGGAAGGTACGAAGCGCAATACAGATGAAATGATGGTAGCCTTCAAGGAAGTCGCCGTCGGCATGGAATCGCAGGCGAATTCTACGGTGAAGATCGAAGAAGAGGTTCAATCCATCGATCAGGAAATCGAGGCAGTCACATCGCAGACCAACGCAATGAAAACAGAATCGCAACAAAACAACCGTCGTCTGACAGAAAGCGTTCAGATGATGAACGATCTGTCCTCACAGATGGAGCAAATTGTGCAGGCAGTCAATGTAGCAGCCTCTACGATTCACCAGCTCAATCGGCAGGCGAATCGCGTAGAGGAAATTGTCGGCGCTATTAATCAGATCGCGACACAAACGAATCTCTTGGCACTGAATGCGGCGATTGAATCGGCGCGTGCAGGCGAGCATGGACGGGGATTTGCTGTGGTAGCGGATGAGGTACGCAAGCTGGCAGAACAAAGCGCGACAGCCACACAGGAAATTACCGACATTCTCAAGTCACTCCACCAGGAAAGTGAGAATGCGGTGCAACATATGAGCAGTGGGGAAGTGTCTGTTGCAAAAGGCCAAGAGCTGGCCGTAAAAACAGTGGCCTCCATTGAAGCAGTGCGTGCCGGGATGATAGCCTTCCTAGAAGCAGCTGATCAAGTAAGCTCCAGCATGGACCGGGTAAAAGTGCGTTCCGGCGAAGTTGCCATCGAGATGTCGACCATTACAGCCGTAACCGAGGAATCCGTAGCCAACTTAGAAGAGCTGTTTGCGACAGCAGAAAACCAGCATCAAAAAGTGCGTGAGATTACGGAAGAGCTGGGCGAGCTGAATACGTTGTCGCATCGCCTCCAGCAAACCTTTCACGTAAATTAGAGGTTGCGCTTCTCGCCAATTTCTCGGTGCTGAAAAGACGAGTTTTGAAACTTTTATTTACTTGTAGAAGTGTTTGGAATTGAGAAAAAAGAATTGCATTTTCGAACCGTTCTGCTAGAATGAATTCCATTGTAACTAAATATATTCACCTACCTTATCAAGAGCGGCGGAGGGACTGGCCCGATGATGCCCGGCAACCACTGATCATGTCTATGCATGAACAGAAAGGTGCCAATTCCTGCAAAACCTGTACCATGGTTTTGACAGATGAGGAAGAGAACGGCTTCGTACGCAAACTCTTCCTCCGGGGAGAGTTTTTTTGTTGTATTTGTAAAAGAAGAGGAGGAATAAACGAACGATAAATTAATTTTATAAGAGAATATTCGTAAATAGTATTGAAAAAATAGGTAAAAAGCCGTACATTACCTAATAGGATAAAGAAAAACGTAAAGTTCGGATAGGGAGAGATACATCATGAAGAAGTTATTGCTGGCATTAACGACATTCGCAGTATTGGCAACAGGGTGCTCGACTGGCACAAGCGCACCGGCAGATCAGCCAGGAGGACAAGCAGCAGGACAAGAGGGCGCGGCCAAAAAGCGAATTGCTTTGATTTTGCCTGAGAAAATCGGTGTGAATCCATTCTTCCAACAAATGGACGAGGGTGCAAAGAAAGCCGCACAAGAGCTGGGCGCAGAAGTAAAAACGATCGAATCTACAGACCATGGAGCGATTGAAGAAAATCTGCGTGTGGCTGTTGCAGAAAATTATGATTTGATCATCACTTCTTCCTTTACATCAGAGGATGCATTGAAAAAAGTGGCTACCGAAAATCCTGACCGTAATTTTGCGATTATTGATACCGTAGTGGATTTGCCAAACGTTCGCAGTGTTACCTTCCGTGAGCAGGAAGCGGCTTACTTGGTGGGAGCAGCAGCAGGTCTGGCAACGAAAACGAACAAAGTGGGGATGGTTGTCGCTCTTGATATTCCGCAGTTGAAAAAATGGACGGTTGGCTTCGGAGAGGGCTTGAAAGCGACAAACCCAAAAGCAGAGCTGATGGTCAACTATGTAGGAAGCTTCACTGACCCGGCAAAAGCGAAGGAATTGGCTTTGCTCCAAGCTTCCAAAGGCGCTGATTTCATTAACGGTGCAGCAGCAGTAGGCGACCTCGGCGTTTTCGAAGCAGCGAAGGAAAAAGGCTTCTTCACAGCAGGTCAGGACGTTGACCGTACGACGATTGATCCAGAGCATATTGTTCTGTCCCAATTGAAAGGAACTGACGCGGCAGCTTATGAAACCGTGAAGACCTTTGTAGAAGGAACCTTCAAACCAGGTGTTGTGGCGTACGGCTTGAAGGAAAAAGGTGTTGGTGTAACCTATGTCACGCACGAAAGCAAGACGCCGCTGAATGCTTTTATTGGACAAGAAGTGGTGGATAAAGTGAAAGCGATCAACGATGAGATTGTAGCGGGCACCCGCAAAGTACCAGACCAGTTTTAACAAATGTTTCTCGGTGCTGAACGTTTATTTATAGCTTGTGCACAGTGATGGATGTGACCGACTACGGCTGTGTAGTCGGTCTTCCATTTTCATAAAAGGACGTACAGAAATGAGGGAGTGGGAATGACCGATCGCTTGGAAATGAGGGCCATGACCAAGAAGTACGGAGATTTTACCGCCAACGACAAGGTGTCGTTCTCACTGGCAGCAGGAGAGGTCCATGCGATTGTCGGGGAAAATGGAGCGGGCAAAACGACACTGATGCGGATGCTGTACGGGATGGAGCAGCCGACGTCGGGAGAGATCGTGTTAAACGGCAAGCCAGTTGTTTTTCGCGGACCAGAGGACGCGATTCGAAATGGAATCGGGATGGTTCACCAGCACTTTATGCTCTTCGGAGAATTCAGTGTGACTGAAAATATCGTGATCGGATATGAGCCGAAGCAAGCAGGCTTTTTCAAAAGAAAGGACGCAGAGGACAAGGTGCGGGCGCTGAGTGAGCAGTATCGCATTCCGATTCATCCGCAGGCGATGGTAGCGAATTGCTCGATCGGGGAACAGCAACGGGTCGAAATTCTGAAGGTCCTGTATCAGGGAGCGGATATTATCGTGCTGGACGAGCCGACTGCTGTCCTTACCCCGCTGGAGGTACGCGACCTGCTGCAAACGATTCGAAACTTGGCAAAGAGCGGCAAGAGCGTCATTTTGATTACACACAAGTTGCAGGAAGTCATGGAGGTAGCCGATCGTATTACGGTACTGCGCGGGGGAAAAGTGACGGGAACGGTTTCGCGGAATGAGACAAATGCGGATGATTTGGCAAGATTGATGGTCGGACGAGAATTGCAGGAGCTAGCTGAACGAGTTCCTCTGGATAAAGGCCCCTTGTTGCAGGTGGAGAATCTTGCCGTTCGAGAAAAGCAGACCCTTCTCGATCAAGTCAGCTTTACCGTACACCACGGGGAAATTGTAGGAATCGCAGGTGTTTCCGGGAATGGACAATCCGAGCTGCTACAAGCGATCAGCGGTTTGCGAGCGGCACAGGAGGGTACGGTGCGGTTAGGTGGCAAGGATGTGACGAACAAATCAGTAGCCACCATTCGAGATGCCGGCTTGGCGCATATTCCGGAGGATCGCTACCTGTGGGGAACGGCCAAACTCTCAAGCGTCGAGGAAAATGCGTTGATGGGCTATCAGCGAAAGCCTGCTTACAACCGCCGTGGCGTCGTTTTGCGGGAGAAATTCCGCCAAGTCATAAAAGGCTGGGTTGATCAGTTTGCCATCAAAACAGGCTCCCGACAATTGCAGGAGCTGGCAGGGAATCTGTCAGGTGGAAATTTGCAAAAGCTGATCGTAGCAAGGGAGCTGGGACATGAAACCCCGTTTTTGATTGCGGCTGAGCCTACGCGAGGCGTGGATATCGGTGCCATGGAGTACATCCATCAGGCGCTGATCGAAAAGCGCAATCAGGGAGACGGGATCCTGCTCGTCTCCTCCGAGTTATCCGAAATTCTCGCCTTGTCTGACAGAATTTTGGTCATGTATAAAGGGCGAATCGCTGGAGAGCTGTCACGCCTAGAGGCAACCGAAGAAAAAATCAGCGTGATCATGGCGGGAGGAAGCATTCATGGCAGCAATCAAAGAGCTATCTAAGTCATTGGTTCAGCCGTTCTTGGCTGTCGTCATCGGTTTGTTGACCGGGGCACTGGTTATTGCTGCCGTTGGCGAATCGATCTTGGGAACCTACCAGGAAATGTGGAAAGGGGCCTTTGGCAGTTTTTATTTCTTAACGTCTACCTTAGCGAGAGCCACACCTATCATGCTGATTGCCTTGGGTCTTTCCCTCGCATTTCGGGCAGGGGTATTCAACCTGGGAGCGGAAGGGCAAATGGTGCTGGGTGCCGTCAGTGCTGCGTTAGTCGCGATCTATTTGCCAGCGCCGGGAATGATCAAAATTGTGGCGGGTATTTTCGCAGGAATGGCGGTCGGCGGGTTCTGGGCGTTGTTGCCGGGCTTTATGGAAGCACGCTTTCGCATTCCGTTGCTCATCTCTACGTTGCTCTTCAACTATATTGCGGTATTGTTTGCGAGCTATCTCGTGACAGAGCCATTCCGGGATCGCTCGGGTTCTGCCGCACTGGCACAGACCGTCATGCTGGAGAAAAGCGCTTGGCTTCCGAAGCTGTTTGCGGGAATGAGCGTGCATGCAGGGTTTTTGTTTGCGATTGTTGCAGCGCTCTTGCTGTTCTGGGTCCTTCGTTTTACGCCTTTTGGCTATGAAGTGAAGATGCTGGGTCAAAACTCGCTGTTTGCTCAATACGGAGGAATTAATCGGATTCGGGTGATGCTGACCGGGATGTTTGCCAGTGGTGGCTTGGCTGGCTTGGCGGGAACCGTCGAGGTAATGGGGGCGCACTATCGCTTCGTGGACGGGGCGCTGACTGTACCGGGCTTCGCCTGGACGGGCCTGATGGCAGCTCTGCTTGCGAACTCGCACCCGCTTGGTATTATTGTGACTTCGATCCTGCTTGCTGCTTTTCAGACAGGAGCCATGGGTGTAGAGCGCAATACAGATGTGCCGCTGGAGCTGGCAAGTGTTATACAAGCCGTATTGATATTGTTTATCTCCGCCAAGTTCAGCTACGACTGGTGGAAAAAGCGGAAGGCAAAAGGAGGGGAATCGCATGGAGCTCTTTGATTGGTCCCTCCTCAGTTCTACCATTCGGATGGTTACGCCGATCTTGTTGGCAGCTTTGGGTGGAGCGCTCTGCGCACGTGTCGGAATTTTTAATGTTGGCTTGGAGGGATTGGTACTGGTCGGTGCCTTTTCCGCGATTGTCGGCAATCATTTTACCGGGAATCTCTTTCTGGCCGTTTTGATTGCAGCGCTGGTCAGCATCGTCTTTTCGCTCTTATTCGCGTACATGACGATCAAGCTTAGGGCGAATGAAATCGTCGTCGGTGTGGCGATTAACTTTCTCGCGCTGGGGTTGACGACATTTGCATTGCGGGCGATCTTTGGTGTCAAAGGGGCGTTTTACGATAAGGATATGACTGGCTTGCCAACCGTCGAGATTCCTTTCATTCACGATATTCCGGTCATCGGAGGCATTGTCTCCGGCCATTCGCCACTCGTATATTTTGCGTTTTTGGCTGCCATTCTGCTGTATGTGTTCTTTTATCGGACGGTTACGGGCTTCCGCGTCCTTGCAGTTGGTCTGAATCCTGTTGCGGCGCGCAGTCTCGGTCTGAAAGTGACCGGGCTTCAGGTGCTGGCGATTGTGATGAGTGGCGCCTTGTGCGGGATTGCAGGGGCACAGCTTTCACTGGGGCAAGTCACGATGTTTACAGAAGGGATGACAGCTGGCCGGGGCTTTATCGCATTGGTAGCGATGATGATGGGGCAGTCGCATCCACTCGGTATTATAGCTTCGAGCCTTTTGTTCGGATTGATGGATGCCCTTAGTATTCGTTTGCAGGGTTTTTCGCTTCCGACGCAATTTACGGCTATGCTGCCATACGTGCTGACGATTGCGGCGATGTTCTTTTTAAAGAACAAGAGTCAGATCGGCAGCGACAATCAGCAGAGCACCCGTTAAACACAGGTCATATAGACAGCGAAGACAGGGGGAATGCGATATGAACAAGGCAGATCGGATCAAAAAAATGAAAGTACCCGCCCCAGTGGAACCGGGACTCGCCAGACGACTTCCGCCGGGACAAATTCTGACAGAGCGTTTTCCCATTTTGCATGAGGGAGACGTGCCGGTGTATGACATGAACGAATGGACGCTGCGTGTTTTCGGGGAGGTAGATCGGGAAGTGACGCTCTCCTACGAAGAGATCATGGCGATGCCGCAGGTGACAGTGACAAGCGACATTCACTGCGTGACGCGCTGGTCCCGTTTTGACAATGCGTTTACAGGCGTGCGTTTTCGTGATTTTCTACAGGCGATTGGCGTGAATCCGCAGGCGAACTTCGTCATGCTGCACGGTGATCACGACTATACCGCCAATGTGCCGCTCGTTGATCTGGAGCGTGATGATGTGTTGCTGGCTCACTCCTTTGACGGAGAGCGACTGACGGACAAGCACGGCTGGCCGCTTCGCCTGGTTGTTCCACATCTGTATTTCTGGAAAAGCGTGAAGTGGATCAGAGGAATTGAATTTATGACGGAAAACAAGCCCGGCTTCTGGGAGCAAAATGGTTTTCACTTGATCGCAGACCCGTTCCGCGAAGAGCGGTTCTCCGGTGAAGCATTGCCGATCCCAGAGGATGAGTGGGAGAAAAAGGAGTTCGATTGAGATGTTGACGAATCTAAAGGTAGATCCAGAACAACTGCCCAAGCGCGTCATCGTGTGCGGTGATCCAAAACGTGCGGCCTTGATTGCATCGAAACTCGATGATCAGCGTCAAATCGGGGAAAACCGCGAGTATCACAGCTATGCGGGTACGTGGAGAGGCGTCGAGGTAGCGGTTGTGAGCCATGGGGTAGGGGCACCGGGAGCAGCCGTATGCTTCGAGGAGCTGGCGAAGGGCGGCGTTCAGGTCATCATTCGCGTAGGAACTGCCGGGTCATACCAAAAGGAAATTGAGACAGGTAGCCTCGTCATCAGCTCCGCGGCAGTTCGCCAAGACGGCTTGACCAGTCAGTTGGTTCCGGCGGGCTTCCCGGCTGTTGCCAATCGCCATGTCGTGGACGCGCTCGTACAAGCATCGGGAGCAAATGCATCAGACTTGAAGGTATTCGAAGGAATCACGCTGACACTCGATGTCTTTTACAGTGGGGTGTTGGAATTTCCGCACAAGCTGTACCAAAAAGCTGGCGTTTTGGCCGTCGAAATGGAAAACACCGCCCTGTTCGTGATTGCGGCGCTTCGCGGAATGAAGGCAGGCTCTATTTTGGCTATCGACGGATATGCCGATGCAGACTTGCTCGAATCGTATAACCCGCACACCGATGTGATGGCAAAAGCCATTGAAGCAGAAGCGTTGATCGCATTGGATGCGGTTATTGCGGTTTCGTAAATTCATGTAAAGGAACACCCGGAACTGATTGTAGTTCTGGGTGTTTTATTTTTATCATCTCTACCATACCTCAGGCTTCACCACCATGAACCATAACATGGTCAGCAAAAGAAACAAATAGATCCAGATCGAACGGGTAAGCGACTGCACCAATTTATCCTTGTCCTGGTCAGTTTCATTAAACTTCCGTATCTTCGGCGAAAATGCGCGTGCCAGGAAATACAAGGAGCTTACCAGGATCAATACGGTCAACACAATCCAGGACGTCTTCCATGACCAATTCCCACCCATGACTAGCAATACCCCGGATATGACCAAAACATGACCGGCATGCTTCGCCAAGCGTGTTGTAGACCTGAAAGTATCCAGATAGGCCTGTTGTTTGGTGAGGTTAGCCTCTCGCAATCTTTTCATCATGGGTAGCAGAACGAAAAACGGTCCAATAGACATCATGGCACTGAGAATATGTAGATAAAGAATCGCCTTATATAATAAAATGCCCACCGTTATTTTTTCTTGCCCGGGCTAAATTCATGGACCCACACTCGCATTTGCGGCAGCCAAGGCATCCCAGGATGAGAGGATAGAATGGATTGCTTATATTCCTCTACATTCGAATATCCCTCTTGCTTGGCATTTTCATCGGTTAATTCCCCGAGCGACTGTGAATAAACCTTGTCGATTACAAATTCGTGGCCTTCGAGGGTCATGATTTCACCAACATCTGCGTAGCGTCCATTGCGCCGGGTCGCGGTTTTTTGTCCCAATAATACTTTCTCGATATCCGGCTTCACGGTAATTAAACGATCGATTGTACAGGTTTTTGGCGGCAAAGCGTCAGAACCGATTTGATTTTGCATACATGCCATCCTCCTTTTTTCTTCAAAACCACTTTATCATAAGTCGAGCCATGAATGCACAAGCACACGATTGTATAGTTGGACGGGTGCTACTCTCTAGGCTTTCCTAGGTAGGTAAGCAATAATGAGCACTTTACATTTCAACAATGTAGTGCTAATATCATTTCGACACTTATAGAAATGTAGAGTAACTCTTAGGAAGGAGATCATCATGGCTGAAAACGAAGAAGAAATGGGGCAGGCGGTTAAAGTATACAAAGCTTTAGGTGAACCCACGCGTTTAAAAATCGCTTTGATGCTAGCAAAGGAGAGTAATCAATGCTTTACTGCCATTGGTGAAAGACTCGAAACGGTGGCTGGCTCAACGTTGTCGCATCATCTGAAGCAATTAACCGATTCTGGCTTAATCAATTCGCGTAAGAATGGATCGTTTATTCACTATAGTGTTAATCAAGAAGTTGCAGAGAAATTTGCGCCTTATTTGCTGGCGTAAATTTTTTTAAAATAGATTTCTACATTTCTAGAAGTGATGAATTGTTTGGGGGAGGAAACTATGTTGGAAGAAAAGTCAAAGAGCATGGAGTTGGGAATTACCACTTTTCTCCACACAAGGCCTGATCATGGAGGAGTGTCGCCGGCAGAGAGGCTGCGTCAAGCGATCGAGGAGATTCAATTGGCTGATCAAGTTGGGCTTGACGTGTATGCTATTGGTGAGCATCATCGGAGCGACTATACAAGCTCGTCTCCTGCTATCATTCTTGCAGCTGCAGCATGCACAACCAAGCGAATTCGGCTATCTAGCGCCGTAACGGTGCTCTCTTCGGATGATCCGGTCCGTGTATATCAGGACTTCGCAACGCTGGACTGCCTATCAAAAGGGCGGGCCGAGATCATGGCCGGACGAGGTTCTTTCGTTGAGTCGTTTCCGCTGTTCGGATATAACCTAAACGATTACGAGGAGTTGTTCGAAGAGAAGCTTGAGCTTTTATTAAAAATACGGACTACGGAGAAGGTGACCTGGGGTGGAGGGCATCGCCAGGCAATTAACAATATGGGCGTATACCCCCGTGCACAGCAGGTCCAGCTGCCCGTATGGATTGGCACAGGCGGCAGGCCGGAATCAGCAGTTCGAGCCGGCACGCTGGGACTTCCTGTTATCTTCTCGATTATCGGTGGGATGCCGGAACGGTTTGCCTCTTTGGTGAAACTATATAAGGAAGCCGCCGAGAAGGCAGGGCACGATTCCGGCAATTTGCAGATTGCAACGCATTCCCATGGTTTCATTGCGGATTCGTTTGAAGCTGCGGCGGAACGATACTTTCCCGTTATGGCCGAGCAGATGAACCAGATTGGACGGGAACGAGGGTGGCCACATTACACTCGTAACTCGTTCGAAGAAGCTTGCGACCTTCGTGGTGCCTTATATGTTGGAGATCCAGAATATGTGGCGGAGAAGATTCTGCTTGCACAGCAGAATTTAAGCTTGACCCGTTTCCTTATGTACGTCGATTTCAGCTCACTGCCGCATCGCGAATTGCTACGGACGATCGAGCTTCTCGGTACTAAGGTTGCACCTATTGTTCGTAAGGAGCTTGCCAAACAATAAGAGGATTTTTATCTGGGGATTTTCGCACGTTTCTAGAATTGCGAAAATAGAATGAGAGGGATCGACATGCTAAACTCATGGAAAATTTACATACTGGCCATCGTCAGTTTTTTGGTAGGGACATCTGAATTTGTTATCGCTGGAATATTAGATAGGGTCGCAAGTGATGTCGGCGTGACGCTAGCAGCAGCCGGGCAGCTCATCACTGTCTACTCGCTTGCATACGCGATCGGTACTCCAATTTTGATTGCAATCACCGCAAAAATGGACCGAAGAAAGCTCATGTTGGCTGCTTTGGTGCTATTTCTTTTAGGAAATCTAGTCACGATTACAACGACTGGCTTCGCCATGTTGTTCGGAGCTAGAATTATTTTGGCGATTGGAACCGGTGTATTTATGGTGGTCGCTCTAACCGTTGCCTCTAAGATTGCTCAGCCGGGCAAGCAAGGCGGTGCGATTGCAACGGTTCTCTTAGGCTTTAATCTCGCGCTTATTCTAGGTGTTCCTCTGGGGAGAGTTATTGCTGGTTCCTATGATTGGAAGATCATCTTTACGGGTATCGGAGTGCTCAGCCTGATCGCTATGTTTGTCCTTCTGCTGACCATTCCCAAGTCTAAGGGCGAGATTCCAGTTCCCATACGGGAGCAGCTTTCCCTGCTTAAAACGCCTCGAATCTCTATTGCCTTGTCCATTAGCTTTTTCTGGATTCTAGGTTATACGATCATTTATACTTATATTTCTCCGTTCCTCCTGACCATTACTGGGATGAGCGACCGGATGGTCAGTATCGGGCTATTTGTATTCGGCATAGCCAGTCTTCTTGGTTCTCAGGTTGGCGGCTATGGCGCAGATAAATGGGGGATTCCCCGTACTATGATTGGTGGCTTGCTTCTCCACTCCGGGATCTTGCTACTAATAACAGTATTCTCCCATTCTTCCGTATTCGTGCTGCCTTTACTGATGTTGTGGTCTTTTTTTGCTTGGTCGACTGGTCCGGTCCAACAAGTATATCTGATTGGTATGGCACCCAAAGCCTCCGGAATCATTCTGAGCTTGAACACTTCCATCGTACAATTGGGCATGGCCGTTGGATCTGTAATTGGGGGCATGGTTGTAGAAAACATATCGCTTCAAGCCGTCGGTTGGATTGGCGCAATCGGTGTAGCGATTGCGCTCCTGCCAGCAGTGGTATCTTTATCCATGCGGAGCCAATCTGATATTAGAGGACAAGAACTGTCTGAGACTATAGACTAAAACTAATTTTCAATGACATGGTGATTTAGAAGACCGGGACTTCTTGTACTGTAAGGGGTTCCGGTCTATAACTTTATTATCTCTGAACAATAAAAGAGAATTATCAATTGCAGAATACCAGGTTTAAAAGCACAAGTTGATTTCTTCTCGAGATCATTTAGGAAATGACGAAGCCGTCGTATTCTAGTGGGCATCGTTTTAATTACAGCTTCCTCTCCTCCACTAAAGTCCGATCAACAATTGTAAATCACATCTTTTCCGATAATTAACATTCCCTTTAAGCTTCCTTAACGCTCGTACAGTACCATTCAAAGTAACAAGTGAACACATCCCTTCGGTTGGAGCCATGGAGAAACCCCCGACAGCCTTTCCAAGCACTTTCATCGAGAGTTCTTTGGCATTGTCATGTCGCAGGGTTTTTTGTCTTGGGCATAAGGAGGCGTAACGAGTGAACCGGGAACAGTTTCGTGCAAGACTGGCACAGTACAAGCTAATCGCTTCTGTAAAAGAAGCGAAGCACCTGGAAAAAGCGGCAGAGGCAAATTTGAGTGCTGCGGTACTCTCGATTGGCAACATTGGTGTGATTAAAGGCTACGTGGATTATTTTAAGGCGAAAAATATCCCTGTATTTCTTCATTTGGAGCGGATTGGCGGAATCAGTCATGACAGGGAAGGCATTGCATTTCTGGGGCATTACGTTAAGCCAGACGGGATCGTCACTACGCGCAACACACTGGTCAAGCTGGCGAAAAAGCAAGGCCTACTGACGATTCAGCGTTTGTTTTTGGTTGATAGCGACTCGATTAAATCAGGCCTAACCTCCCTGCAAGATACACAGCCTGACGCTGTTGAGCTGATGCCTGGTTTGCTGCCAGAGTTTATCGAAGAATTTCGAAGTGTGATCGATACCCCGATCATTTCTGGCGGGCTAATTCGCAAGCGGGAACAGATGGAGGAAGTATTAAAGCATGGAGCGACAGCTGTTTCAGTCGGAAGTCCCCTGCTGTGGAAGGAGTGTAAGAACCTTGATTCAAGCGTTGTTATTTGATTTGGACGGGACCTTGCTGGACAGTCGGGATGCGGTCGTGGATGCCGTTGCTTTTACTGCTGAGCAGTACGCACCGGGACATTTTAGCAGGGAAGAGCTTCTCGCCCGTTTTGGAGAATCGTTTGATGATTTTTTGGCGGCAGTTGCTACAGCAGCAGGCGTTCCTGACAAAAAGGAAGTGCTACAGAGATACTTCGCCTATGTACGGGAGCATCATGAAGAACACGTCAAACTGTTTCCATTTGTTCGTGAAGGGTTGGAAAAGCTGAAGGCGGCGGGCTTTACGATGGCGATCGTCACAAACAAGCAACGGGAGTTTACATTGGCTGGTCTGGAGATGGCGGGGATTGAGCATCTGTTTGAGGCAATCGTCACCGTCGATGATGTATCACGAGGCAAGCCGTCGGCTGAGCCTGTACAAAAAGCGCTGGGAGCGCTAAGCAAACGTCCCGAGCAAGCCATGATGATCGGTGACAGTCGCTATGATGTACTGGCTGCGGTAGGAGCGGGTGTGCAATCTGTCGTGCTGGAGTGGTACGGACAAGAGAAATGGCCCTACGCTTCTCCGGATTACCGCTACGCCGATTTCGAGACATTTGTTACGGAGATGCTGGCCGCAAAGGCACAAGGAGGGAAATAAAAGCAGATGGCACGTGTGGTGTTGGAGAAGGTAACGAAAGCCTTTCAGAATCAAAGTGTGGTCAAAGGATTAGATTTGGTCATTCCAGACGGCTCTTTTACGGTTCTGGTAGGTCCGTCCGGCTGTGGGAAATCAACCACACTCAGGATGATTGCTGGCTTGGAAACAGTGACGGACGGCAAAATCATAATCGGTGATCAAACGGTGAACCAATTGCCACCTGGCAAGCGTGATATTGCGATGGTTTTTCAAAATTACGCTCTCTACCCAACAATGAACGTGTACGACAATATCGCCTATGGCTTGAGAAACCGCGGAACGTCGAAAAAGGAATGTCAGGTGCTAGTAGAGGAGATCGCGGAAATCGTCGGGCTAACCGATTATCTCAAGCGCAAGCCTTCTCAGCTCTCCGGTGGTCAAAGGCAACGTGTTGCACTCGCGCGGGCCATGGTGAAAAAGCCGAAGGTCTTCCTGATGGACGAACCGCTCTCCAATCTCGATGCGAAGCTGCGAAATCAGATGCGTGTGGAATTGACGAGCCTGCACAAACAGCTGGGCAGCACCTTCATCTACGTGACGCATGATCAGGTAGAAGCGATGACCATGGGCGATCAGATCGTCGTCATGAATGACGGACACATTATGCAAGTAGCGACCCCGATGGATTTGTATCAGGAGCCGGAAAATCTGTTTGTTGCCCAATTTATCGGTTCTCCGCCGATGAACATTGTTTCTGCGGAGGGTAAGAGTGAGCACGTATGGGGATTCCGCCCGGAAAAAGCAGTGTTGTTGCCTGCTGCTGTCTCTGCCATCACGAGCGAAGAGATGTGGAACGCACGAGGTCAAGTCGTATCCAGGGAAATTCTCGGCTCAGACACGCTCCTTCACGTGGAGACGGAAAAAGGCAGGGTCATCGTCAAAGCGGACTCGGAGGTCGCGATGCAGGTCGGCTCCTCAGTCACGGTCACTGTACCGTGGGAGTACATCTATGTTTTCGAAAAAGGGAGCGGAAAACGAGTAGGTCGCATGAGTGGTCGAGTGCCTGTATCGACACGCGCAGGAGGGGATAACTGATGCGAAAAGCGGCAACTGTACAGGAGTTGCCGGGTGTAAGCCAGTCAAAAAAAGAAGTGAGTTCACAGGCATTTGCATGGTCTGACCTCGCATCCCGGCTGCGTCCGTACTTGTATCTGGCACCCGCATTGATTTGCTTTGCCCTGTTCTTCTTTTACCCGATTGGCTCGATCATTTATTTGAGCTTTCAGGACTGGTCATTGATCAATTTGGAGCAAATGGAATGGGTAGGCTTGCAAAACTATCAGGACTTGATGGTAGACGGGGATTTTCATCAAGTATTGGGAAATACCGCGGTCTTTACCATTGCGACAGTGGGGATCGGCTTGACGCTATCCTTCCTGCTCGCCCTGTGGCTGAACAAAAAGGCAAAGGTGTACGGCATTATTCAGGCGACTGTTTTCAGTCCTCACATTATTTCGCTGGTATCTGTCTCGATGCTGTGGATGTGGCTGATGGACCCGCAGTTTGGCCTGTTGAACGCAGGACTGGAAGCGGTCGGATTGCCTGCGTATACGTGGCTGACTGATCCAAAAAGCTCCTTGCTGTCACTGATTATCGTCAGCATTTGGAAAGGTGTCGGCTATAACACGCTCATTTTCATCGCAGGATTGCAAAGCATTCCGGGCGATATATACGAGGCAGCAGCGCTCGATCAATCGCCGTGGTGGCGGACGCTGAGACGGATTACGATACCGATGCTGTCGCCGACCATTTTCTTTTTGCTCATTATTAATACGATCTCATCCTTCCAAGCGTTTGACACGATCGCCATTATGACACAGGGTGGTCCAATCAATAGTACGAACATGCTTGTCTACTACATTTACGAGCAGGGCATGGACTTCTACAATGGCGGGATTGCTTCGGCTGCCTCTGTCATTTTGCTGATACTAGTAGGGATTTTAACAGCTGTACATTTCTTGGTGATGTCCAAGCGCGTGCATTATCGTTGATGAACTCGTGAGAAAGGAGGAGCAGCATGTATCGAGTGGTTTTGGCTTCACGCAAGACCGTAGAATGGATTGGACTTTTGCTCGTAGCTTTCCTGTTTGTGTTCCCGTTTCTGTGGATGGCATCGACGGCCTTCAAAACGATGCCAGAGGTCCTGCAATTTCCCCCGACGCTTTTGCCTGAGACGTGGGAGTGGAGCAACTTCGCCCAAGCCTGGGAATCTGGTCCGTTCCTTATGTATACGTGGAACAGCATTCTGGTTGCGGTAGGGATATTGCTCCTGCAATTTTTAACAGCGGTACCTGCGGCTTACGCTTTTGCACGCTACAAGTTTCCCGGTCGCAATCTGTTGTTTGGTCTGGTCTTGATTGTCTTGATGATTCCCGGACAAGTCATCTTTTTGCCGATCTACGTGCAATTGAGCGGTTGGGGACTCGTCAACACGCTGTGGTCGCTCATCCTGCCGTACGCAGCCAGTGCTTTCGGAATCTTCCTACTCAGGCAAGCATTCATGCAGGTGCCCGATGAAGTGATCGAGGCAGCACGTCTGGATAACGCGTCTGAATGGAAGATCATGTGGACGATCATGGTGCCGATGGCGAAGCCGGTGCTGGTCACTTTTGGACTATTTAGCTTTATTTATCACTGGAACGACTATTTCTGGCCGCTGATTATGACCAACAGCGACGAGGTACGCACCTTGCCGATCGGAATATCCAGCTTGCACATGTCCGACGGCGGAACCTTGTGGAACGTCATGATGGCGGGCAACATGATCCTCATTCTACCGATTCTCGTGATTTTCTTCGTGGCACAACGGCATATTATCAAAGCGTTCATCTATCAATCCAAATAATAAAAGTGAGCTCTTAGGGAGGAAATCAAACCATGTTTTCATTGAAAAGAACTGGAACGATTCTATGTGCATTGACTATCGGTTTGTCAGGAGTATTGGCTGGATGCGGATCATCTAGCAAAGAACAGTCTGCTAGTACAGGTAGCACTTCTCAGCCTGCAGCGTCTACAGCATCCAGTGGCCCTGTCCAAATTGATTTCTGGTATGCGTTGGGTGGCGTTCGTGGGAAAACCATCGAGGATATGGTCAAAAAATTCAATGAAACACATAAAGATATTATCGTCAAACCTGCCTACCAAGGGGCGTATCAAGAGAACCACTCCAAAGTATTGGCATCTGTAGCAGCGGGCAACAATCCAGATGTCACGATGGTCGAGATCGCTTCGATTGCGGCATTTGCAGATGCAAAGGTTTTGGAAGATTTGACACCTTACTCCGAAGGGGATGAAAAGAAGTACATTCCAGGTCTCATGAAAAACTCTTATTGGAATGACAAACTGTACGCAGTACCATTTAACCGCTCCACTCCATTGCTGTACATCAACCGCGATATGTTAAGAGAAGCAGGGCTTGATTCAAACGGTCCGAAAACATGGGATGAGCTCGTCAGCTTTTCTCAAAAGCTGAGCAAAAAAGAGGGAGACAAAATTACCCGGTACGGCTTCTCGACACCAGTTGATATTTGGTTCTACGAAGCGCTCGTTTTCCAAGGCGGGGGCAACATTCTGAGTGAGAACGGCAAAGAGCTGACGATCAACAACGAAGCAGGAAAAGCGCCACTTGAGCTTTGGTCCAAAATGGTGAAGGAAGGCATCATGAAAAACCCTCCAGGAGAGAACTACAATGCGTGGGATGTAGCGGAGCAAGACTTCTTGAATCAAAAGGTAGGCATGATTTTTACATCGACAGGCTCCTTGACGGAATTGAAGAAAAATGCCAAATTTGACATGGGTGCAGCCTTCCTTCCAGCCAATAAAAACTTTGGTACGCCAACGGGCGGCGCGAATCTCGTGATGCTGGCGAAGTCGACTGATGCAGAGAAAAAAGCGGCGTGGGAATTCATGAAGTGGATGACCGATACCGAGCAAACGGTTCCGTGGTCGATCGCTTCCGGTTATATGCCTGTTACGACAGAAGCAATTGATTCGACTGAAATGAAGGCATTCTATGAAAAAGATCCAAACTTCAAGGTCGCGGTAGATCAGCTGCAATACGGCTATCCTCGTCCAATGGCTCCAGGCTACAAAGAATTGCAGGATGTGATTCAAAAAGAACTGCAGCGTGCGATGCTTGGCCAAGCGACAGTAGATGAAGCGATGCAGACGGCAACGGAAAAAGGCAGCAAGCTTTTGAAAAAATAATAGAAACGAAATGATAGAGGAGCTGGCGAAATGAACATTTGTATGGCACATCGCGGGTGGTCAGGCAAAGCCCCGGAGAATACAATGACAGCGATTCGACTGGCTTTGGCAGAGCCAGCTATCAAAGCAATGGAAATTGATGTACAGCTGACGCGTGACGGTGTTCCGGTGCTGATTCATGACTTTACGCTGGAGCGCACGACCAATGGCCGCGGTCTGGTCATGGATCGTACCTTGGCAGAGCTGCGTGAGCTGGATGCAGGGAGCTGGTTTGGCGACAAGTTTGCGGGCGAGCGAATCCCTACACTGGAGGAAGCGCTGATCGCAGTAAAAGGTCGCTGCACGCTAAATATCGAGTTGAAAGCAACAAGTGATATGTACCCGGATATCGCTGAAAAGGTGCTCGCGCTTGTAGAAAAGCACGGAATGAAGCAAGAGGTGTACCTGACTTCATTTGACCACGATTTGATCCGTCACGTTCGCACGCTCGATCAAGAAGTGCAGACAGGTCTGATTGTATATGGTCGCCCTGTACTCATGCTGGAACAGATGGAGGCAGCAGGTGCTACGATCCTCTCCATGGGATATCCGTTTCTGAATCGTGAGCTAACAGTAGCCGCGATTGAAAAAGGCTTCAAAGTCATTGCGTGGACGCTGGATGATCCGAAACATATCCGCGAAGTCATTTCGTGGCATCCTCAGGTTCAAATTTGCACGAATCATCCTGACCGGATGTGGGAGTTTGTATAAGCACAAGCAGGAAAGAGCCGCCGAGCAATTTGCAAGGCGGCTTTCCTTTTTCGTTGTTTGGACTATATCTTGAATTTGCTTACATGAGATTGCAGTTCTTCGGCTATTCTTGCCAAAGAAGTTGATGATGAACTGACTTCTTCCATAGCTGCCAGCTGTTCTTCTGTGGCGGCCGATACGCTTTGTGTTCCGTCAGCAGAATTCTCCGCTACTTCTTCGATGACACTAACCAACTCTACCACCTGTTTGGTGCCAAAAGACATTTGCTCAGAATAAGCCTTTACTTCTTGGATTTGGCTTGCCACCTGCGTGACAGCATCTTGGATCTGTTCGAAGGACTTGCCTGCATTGTTAACGACCGTAAGTCCAGTGGCGACCTCTTTGGTGCCTTGTTCCATCGAAAGGACAGCCTGGTTTGATTCGAGCTGAATCGTCGTAATCAATAGTTTAATCTGTTGAGCGGATTCCGCGGACTGCTCAGCCAATTTGCGCACTTCGTCTGCTACAACGGCGAAACCGCGACCTTGTTCACCAGCTCTCGCCGCTTCAATCGCTGCGTTTAGCGCTAACAGATTTGTTTGTTCAGCAATGGCGGTGATGACTTGTACGATTTGTCCGATTTCCTGCGAGCTGTTTCCTAATCGTTTGACGATATCAGCAATGTTGCCGACAGTGTTCTCGATCGATTGCATCTGGCTGATAACGACCTGAAGGGCCTGATTGCCTTCCACTGCAATTTGGGAAGCGCCCATAGCCGATTCAGCAGCTTGCTGTGCATTCGTGGCAACCTGCTGAGCCCCTGTCGATACGCCTTGAATTGCGGTGACACTTTCCTCTACACTCTTCACTTGTTTTTCCGCACCGTAAGCTACTTCCTGAATCGTTATGGCGATTTGCTCGGTAGCCTTGCTCGTATGGTCGGCGTTGACCGACAATTCCTCTGCGGAAGAAGCAAGATCTGAGGCTGTATCATTCACTTGTTGAATAATCGTTCGCAGGTTGAGCACCATTGTGTTTACTGATTGGGATAACTGTCCAACCTCATCCTTGGTTCGAATTTGCAAGGGTTGTACAGTCAGTTCACCCTCGGAAATGCGGTTAGCCACGGAGGCAACTGCTGCAATAGGGCGTGAAATTTGCCGGGAAACAGCGTAGGCGATTGCGGTCACGACAGCAACAACAACGATGACAATGATCCTGACCATGGTGGTAACGGATGAAACCGCAGACGTTATAGATTCAACAGGGATATGCAGATATAAACCAAAGTTGGTCTTGGGAATGGGGGAGTAGGTGACAACGTATTCCTTGCCATTGTCCGAGTAGCTGTATGAGCCCTTTTCTGTTTTTCCTGATTGAAGGATTTCCGTTAATGGTTGCGGCAGAGCGGATTCCGCAAGCGGTTTTCCGATCAGATCCTGGGTAGGGTGGTACTGAATTTGGTTCTTGTTATCAACGAGAATCGGATAACCATCGTTGCCTACTTTCAAATCTTTGAGAAAGGTAGCTGTGAAGTCATCTACATTGACGAGCCCGGTCAAGACACCAAGCTTCTCGTTGTTTTTCCCTTTTACAGGGGAAGCGACGATGATAGAGCGATTGCCGGTTGTCTTCGCAACAAGAACATCGGAGAAGCTGGGCTTGTCCTGCATACCGTCTTTGAAGAATTGGCGCTCGCCAAGATTGATTCCAACGCTTTTGGGGAACGTATCAGCCGTTACTTTTCCATCGCTTGCGATAAACGTGTTTCCGTCATACAGCTTCATTTCCTCGGTAAACTTGCGAATAAATTCATTTTTTGCTGCTGCATCATCGGATTGAATATCCGAGGTGCGGGCTAAAATTTGAATTTCTGTCATACGCCGGTCCAGATATTGATCCATCGCTATGGCTGTACTGGAAGTAAGGTCAACATAGGATGATTTTTGTTTATCAATGAGAATGGATGAAAAGCTGCTCGTGATAAACAACGAAACGGCAGTAAGTGGAATGACGGCCACGACGAGAAACCAAAGAATCATTTTGTTCCTGAGTTTGTTGAACAAAAACATAGGTTTGTCCACTCCTAATCCGTGAATGCGAAATAGAAACAGGCAGACTGCTGAGATGAGCTCAGCAGTCTGACAATATATTAATAGCCCATTGCTGCGCCTTCACCGCGAGGGTCAGCACCGCCAAATTTTACATTGGTTTGCGGGTCAATCAGGATTGCGCCGGACTGTCCCATCGCATCGGTATAGGCTGCTTCCAGCTTTTCGACTGGATGCCCACGTTTAATGAGCTCGTCCAGGACTTCTTGAGGGATGCGGCTTTCCACCTTGAGATTGTTGGAAGCAGATCCCCAGTTGCGTCCATGCAGCCATCTTGGCGCTTCGATTGCGTCTTGCACGCTGAAACCAAAGTCTACGATGCGTGTGACGAGAGCGGCTTGCGTTTGCGGTTGTCCTTCTCCCCCTTGTGTTCCGTAAAGAAGATAAGGCTTGTCCCCTTTAAAGAGCATAGCTGGGTTAATGGTGTGGAAGGTGCGTTTTCCTGGTTCCAAGTGATTGATGTGTTTGGAATCCAGAGAGAAGTAGCTTCCGCGGTTTTGTAAAAGGACACCCGTATCTTTCGCTACGATGCCAGAACCCCAGTCAAAGTAGTGACTCTGAATGATGGACACGGCATTTCCATCTTTGTCGACGATCCCGAACCAGGTTGTATCGCCTTTTGGATCAAGCGGTTCTACGGATTTGGCTGCTTGCTTCATATCAATGCGCGCAGCTAAATCTTTCCCGTGCTGCTTGGACAACAGCTCATCCACAGGGATATCCGCAAAGGCGGGGTCAGTCAGCCATTTGTCGCGGTCAGCGAAAGCCTGTTTGGTAGCTTCCACAATCGTGTGGTAGTAATCAGGTGTTCCTTCACCCATGCTTTTGAGGTCAAAGTTATTCAAAACATTAAGAATAGAGAGCGATGCCATGCCTTGGGAGTTAGGTGGAACGTTATACGCTTTGTAGCCACGGTAGTCTACCGTAATGGGATCTGCCCAAGTGGAGGTATGCTTCTCAAAATCTTTCAACGTGAGCAATCCGCCGTTGGCTTTCATGTCTGCTACGATTTTTTTAGCAACTTCTCCTTTATAAAAACCGTCAGCGCCTTTTTTCGCAATGATTCGCAAAGTATTGGCAAGATCCTTTTGTTTGAGAATTTCGCCCGCTGCATAAGGATCGCCGTTGGGCTTCAGGAATGTTTTGCGGAATCCATCAAAACGTTGAAGATTCTTCAAGTCATTGTCAGTTGGATCTGTCGCGTATTTTGTCCAATATACTTGGTTGGGGGAGACGGGATATCCGTTCTCGGCGTATCCAATGGCAGGCTCCAGCAGTCTGTTCCATTGAAGCTTATTGTTGCCCATGCTTTTATGGGCGTAGTTGTACGCCTCCCACCAGCCGGAGACGACACCAGGGACAGTGTTTGCTGATTCATAACCGCGGGACGGGATTTTTTCGTAGCCTTTGCCTTTGTAATAGTCGATGGTTGCCTTTTCGCCTGCGCGACCACTGCCGTTCAGCGCCTTCAGCTCTTTTGTTTTGGCATTGTAGATGAGCCAGAAGTTATCTCCGCCAATGGTTGTGTAATGAGGATAGACAACAGCTAAGGTGGAAGCGGCTGTAATAGCAGCATCTACTGCATTTCCACCGTCTTCCAATGTTTTCAGGGCCGCAGCCGTAGCCAGATAGTGAGGAGTCGTCACCATTGCGTTCGGTGACATCGATGTTGGACGGTTAGCAGCTTGTGCTCCAGAGAATGTTGATACCCCGATGACAGCAGTCAGCGCGACGGTCGAGAGTTTCTTCCAGAATGACATTCCTATGAAACCTCCTTCATGATGAAAAGAATAATGATTCATTAAACCGGCTATCCGCTGTTGCCTCACCTCCTTTAAAAGTTAAAAATACACAAACATACAAAAGTAGACAAAAATAGACATTATGAGCGCAAAAA
The DNA here is from genome assembly GCF_000010165.1 of Brevibacillus brevis NBRC 100599. Taxonomy (NCBI): domain Bacteria; kingdom Bacillati; phylum Bacillota; class Bacilli; order Caryophanales; family Paenibacillaceae; genus Brevibacillus; species Brevibacillus brevis. The sequence goes on along the minus strand of NC_012491.1, from coordinate 5,867,967 downwards.
AAGACCAATGATATAGGATCATTGGTCGCGTCCTACATCAATACTTCGGTAGCTGGCAAGCGTGTCCGCTGTTGCGGAGGTAGCCCCTGTAGCTTTGCGTCGCCGGATTTCCCCGGGTATGCCGTTTCGATATCAATGGGTGAAGCATAAAATGACACATATACTGATTCAATCGTTGTGGGAAAATGTTCCTAAAACTCCGTTTGCCAATAATATAGACTATTTACCATTTGTGGTAAATAAGAAAAATATTTTAATCCGGAAAAATAGTTAGGAATGCTATGTATTTTTCGACAGATATTCACACACCTCCTGGGGCAAAGCTGCTTATGATGATAAAAAGGCACATTTGCCAAGGAGTGAAACAAAGACCATGATGCATCCCGATACGGAATTGCGCTATATCAACGATGAGATCGGGTACGGTGTGTTTGCGACAAGGTTTATCCCAAAAGGAACGATTGTATGGGCACAGGATGATTTGGACCAAGTATTGGACCCTGCATTTGTGGAAAGACTTGACTCATTACGAAAACAGGACGTACAAAAATATTCGTTTAAGAACCAGTTCGGAAAGTACATTCTTTGTTGGGATAAGGCAAGGTACGTGAACCACAGCTTTCATGCGAATTGTGTGCCGACCATGTATGATATGGAATTGGCTGCACGGGATATTTTTCCGGGCGAAGAGCTGACTGATGATTATGGAACGTTAAATTTGGATGAACCTTTTGAGTGTTTGCCCGAGTCCGACACGGACCGCTCCCGTGTAATGCCCGATGATTTGCTTCGGTATTACCCGCAGTGGGATCGGATTGCAGCGGAAGCATTCCAACGGTTCAATCATGTTGAACAGCCTTTGCTGCATCTGATTCCCTCTAAGCATCTCGAAACGATTCGTGGGATCACGGAGCAGCGCTTAGCCATTGATTCTGTTATTCACCTGTATTGCAGGTCACAATGGCAAACGGGGCAGCAATGGGAGACGTGAGCGGGTCGGTCAACGACCCGATTTTGTTGAACTCTGGGAAGAGAATCAGTATTATGGAATGTAAAGGTGAAGTGAAAGGTTGATTTCATTGGAAAACAAGGTAGCGGCATCCAATTTTATCCGCAATATCATGATTGATGACTTGCAAGAGGGCAAAGTAAAGGAAATCATTACCCGCTTTCCCCCAGAACCGAACGGGTATCTCCATATTGGACATGCAAAAGCAATCTGCCTCAACTTTGAGTTGGCACGAGAATTCTCCGGCAAGGCCAACCTGCGTTTTGACGATACGAACCCGGTGAAGGAAGACATCGAATACGTAGAAGCCATCAAAAGGGACGTTCAATGGCTTGGCTTCGAATGGGACGGGTTGTTTTTTGCATCTGATTACTTTGAAGAGATGTACAACCGAGCGGTGCTGTTGATTAAAAAAGGTCTGGCTTACGTAGACGATCTGTCTCCTGAAGACATGCGTAAAATGCGTGGAACATGGACAGAGCCAGGCACAGATAGTCCGTTCCGCAGCCGGTCTGTGGAGGAAAACCTGGACCTGTTTGCACGTATGCGCCAAGGGGAATTCAAGGACGGGGAAAAAGTGCTGCGTGCGAAAATCGATATGGCTTCGCAGAACTTCAACATGCGTGATCCGGTTCTGTATCGAATCTCCCATGCAACGCATCACAACACGGGCGACAAATGGTGCATCTATCCGATGTACGACTTCGCTCATCCGTTGGAGGATGCTATTGAGGGCGTGACACACTCCCTGTGCTCGCTGGAATTCGAAGATCATCGCCCGTTATACGACTGGGTAGTCCGCGAGTGCGAAATGGAGAAGGTACCACACCAGTACGAATTTGCTCGCTTGAACCTGACAAACACCGTTATGAGTAAACGCAAGCTGAAACAGCTAGTCGATGAGAATGTGGTAGACGGCTGGGATGACCCGCGCATGCCAACCATCGCAGGCTTCCGTCGTCGCGGCTATACACCGGAAGCGATTCGTACATTCGCTCGTGAAGTAGGAGTAGCGCGCGCGAACAGCACCGTTGACGAGAAAATGCTGGAGTATTTCATCCGTGAGGACCTGAAGCTGAAGGCACCACGTACGATGGCTGTATTGAATCCATTGAAGGTCGTCATCACGAACTATCCGGAAGGACAGGTTGAGATGCTCGAAGCGGAGATCAATCCAGAGAACCCAGAGATGGGCAATCGTGAAATTCCGTTCTCCCGCGAAATCTACATTGAGCAGGACGACTTCATGGAAAACCCGCCGAGCAAGTATTTCCGCTTGTTCCCGGGAAATGAAGTGCGTCTGAAGCACGCGTATTTCATTAAATGCAATGACGTTGTGAAGGATGCAGAAGGCAACGTGATCGAGATCCATTGCACGTATGACGTTGAGACGAAGAGCGGCAGCGGTTTTACAGGTCGCAAGGTAAAAGGTACGATTCACTGGGTGGACGCGACCCAAGCAGTTCCTGCTGAATTCCGTTTGTACGAGCCATTGATTATGGATGATGAAGACTCAGAGGGTACTTTCCTCGATAACGTTAACCCGAATTCGTTGGAAGTGCTGCAAGGCTACGTGGAGCCAAATATGAAAGAAACCAAGCCTCAAGACAAGTATCAATTTTTCCGTCATGGCTATTTCAATGTCGATCCGAAGCATACGACAGATGATAAGCTCGTATTCAACCGGATTGTATCATTGAAGAGTTCCTTTGAACTGCCAAAAGCATAGGAAATACTCATATAAATCAAGCGCTACTGTGCATGGAGAACCCGTGTGCAGCGGCGCTTTTTTCTTTCGTGATTATAAATTGGCGTGTATAATTATTCTGTTACAAAAAGGAGGACAGGCAGTGAACGGGAGAGCAGAACTAACACGTAGTTTGAAGTTGCGGCATATTGTCGTAATTGGACTGGGCTACATGGCCCCGATGGCCGTTTTTGACACCTTTGGCATTGTTTCTGGAGAAACGGGGGGGCACGTTCCTGCTGCTTATGCAGTCACACTTCTTGCAATCCTGTTTACGGCAGCAAGCTACGGAAAGATGGTACGGCTATTCCCTTCAGCAGGGACCGCGTATACGTATACGCAGCAAACGATCCATCCGTATGCCGGATTTCTGGTAGGCTGGGCGTCCTTGCTGGATTATTTGTTTTTACCGATGATTAACGCCTTGTTGACAGGGGTTTACCTATCATCCGTATTTCCTGATGTATCGACTGTATGGTGGATTATAGGATTCATTGTACTGGTGACGGGGTTAAACGTATTTCGCGTAACAGTAACCGCATCCGTCAACTCGATTTTGGTGCTGTTTCAAGTCGTGGTCGTCGTGCTGTTTGCGGGATTGGCAATCCGTGGTCTTACGCAAGGTGACGGGCTTGGGCAAGTATTCAACCTGCGACCATTTTTGTCACCGGATATGTCTGTCATTGCACTGCTTTCGGGTGCGTCAATTCTTTGTTTTTCCTTCCTTGGCTTTGATGCAGTAACCACGCTCACGGAGGAAACCGTCGATGCGAAAAAGACGATTCCTCGCGGGATTATGCTCGTAGCACTCGCGGGAGGAGCGTTGTTTATTACGGCCTCATATTTCATGCAATCTTTATTTCCTGATGTTTCGGTATTATCTGATCCAGAAGCTGCTTCAGCGGAGATTGCGTTGTTTATCGGCGGAACCGTTTTTCAATTGGTGTTTTTGGCCGCCGCCTTGTCCTCAACGCTGGCTTCCGGGCTTGTATCCGTCACGAGTGTCACCCGTTTGCTGTACGCAATGGGCAGAGACGGATTTTTGCCGAAGCGCTGGTTCGGTTATGTACATCCGAAGCTGAGAACGCCCGTGCTTAACGTTTTGTTGGTAGGAGCGTTGATGCTGTTTGCTTTGTACATGGATTTGCTAACCGCCACGTCCTTTATTAACTTTGGCGCACTGATCGCCTTTAGCTTTGTGAACATCAGCGTAATGGCGTACTATTTCCGCAAACAAAAGAACAAGTCTATCAAGGATTGGTGGGGCTTCGTGTTGTCACCACTCATCGGGACAACGTTCATCGCCTTTTTGTGGGTCAACCTAGAAGCAACGTCCATGATGCTGGGCTTGCTATGGAGCTCTGTCGGCCTGATCTATTTGTTGTATTTGGTGAAGGTCAAGAAAACCAATTTGGAAATGATGAAATTTGAGGAGTAACATGTGGAACACAAAGAGCCCTACACCCATTATTGGATGTAGGGCTACCTTTCTACGGATGATTGACTGCTAATCGATTCTCTTTTGTAGGTAAAATCTTTGATGGGAAAGAGGGCAATCATCGAGTACACCATGTATCTCGTACCCGTGTTTTACATAAAAGTCCTTTGCTTGAAAATCAAAAGTATCTAAATGAATCAAATGAATTCCATACTCCTTAGCTGTGTTTTCAATTTCAAGAAGAAGCTTGCTTCCCAATCCGTTCTTTCTCAAATCATCTCTGACCCATAAAGCATCAATGTACAAACATCTCCAAGAATAGTACACACAGTTTATTCCTGCAATGATATTGCCATCTTCATCACGAACGTGTTTATTGATTTTTGAAAAAGGAACGGTCAGTTCAAATGGAACATTCGATTCATTGTATTCAACTATTCTTTGCTCAATAAAATCAGCGTCATCTTTCGTGCTCTCTCTGACTAAATATTGTCCCATGATAACTCCTTTATTTCGTTATCTTGAATATTTGATTAAACGTAACTCCCAGTTCAGTGTTTGACTACTAGTATATCACGGGTGTATGGAAGACACCGTATCACGTGGCTTTGGTAGGAGAAAAACAATCAGCTCGCAGAGGGAACAGGAGAAATAAGCGAAGATCTTAGGGACACCGACCGAGACGCAATGCTAAAAGCGAAACACGCCCTTAGCGTCCACCTCTGAAACACATCCTGAACCGACCACTTTGGACGCGGTTTCGCTTTTTGCATGGAGTCGGGCAGTCAATCCCCCAGGGGGTGGCCCTAGAAGCTGAGCGTTTTCTCCTGTTTCCTCCCCACCACGACAGCCTGAACAAAGAGGTATTTTACCAACCCTCTTCTAGACGATCAAGTAAAGAGAGAGTAAACTTGGCAAAGGCTTTCGCATGCTCATATTGGCGTGCTGATCCCGAGACGTATTTAGTAAGGAGGCAGGCAAAATGAACGTAGCATTGTTCGCGCAAGTCAATCGTTTGCAGGTAGAAGGAGGCACACTAGAGTACGGCGTAACAGGAAAACCACAAGCACCTACCCTGCTACTTTTGCACGGCATTCGCAACACCAAGCTACTGTTTGCGCCCATCTTGCCAGCATTGGCAGAGCGATATCGGGTAATTGCGGTAGATATCCGTGGTCACGGGAATTCTGTGAGCCATGGCTCCTTTTCATTTGAGCGGATCGTAACGGATTTGATTCAACTTTTGGAGAAAGAACAGCTCGAACAAGTAACGATTGTGGCAGCGTCCTTTTCAGCTGTGCCTGCCCAGATGCTTGCGATTCGCGAACCCAAGCGCGTAGCTTCGCTCGTTTTGCTGGATGGAGGCTATTATTCCTTGGGAGAAGCCCCCGGATTCAATCCGGAGAAGGTTGTCGAGCGGCTGGCTACCACGCGTTTTTCTTCCGTAGAGGAGGCAGAAAGGCAGTTCTCTGAGCGATATGGTACGAGCGTGATGCCAGAGGGATGGATGCGAGAGGAGCTTGTAAAAAAGGAAGACGGAAGCTATGGCTACCGTTTACCGAGGGAGGCGTTTTCCGCTTACTTCCAAGAGTACAGCGTCTATAGCAAACCGGAATTGTTTCAACAGCTAACATGCCCCGTGCTATTATTGCTGGCTGACGACAGCTTATTTTCAAAAGAAGAGCAGCAGTTTCATCGACAGGCAGTTGCCACCTATCAAGGAATAGTGAAGCAGGCCAAGGTGAAAATGATACCGAAGGCACAGCATTTGCTAATGGTGACGCATCCGCAAGAGACTGTGAACGAAATCCAAGATTTTTTATCGAAATAAGGAAGGGACAAGCGAAAATGCTTGTCCCTTTTTCTTTGTTTATCGCTTCGCTTCACGAATGAGCACGTTCAACTGTTCAGCCATGGCTTGCTGATTCTTCTGATCCTTCATTTGTTTTTTCACCGTTTCTAGCGCTTTGATGCCTTTTTTTGAGCTCACGACCTTCACAGGTGTATCTGTCCCATAGATACGCTCGATTTGGGCGCGTGCTTGTGCAAATGTGCTCTGATGATCGCTCGTACCCAATGTCCCTGGAGTTCCGCTCCCTGATTTTGTACGGGCAGCATCATGCCCGCGACTGGAGCTTCCGGAGTAATTGCTGATGAGATGGGACTGCATCGGATCCATTTGATTGATCGATTGTGTATTGGCAGTAGAAGGAGCCAAGTAGACGGCGTCGTTCACAATCAACGCCTGGACGCCGTGTACGCCCGCTGCCTTCAGTTGGGCTTCCAGCTTTGTGGAAGGACCACCCGTGTGCAGGTGTGAGCTGCCCATAGAGCTGTAGAGAGCATTGCCCATTCCGCTATACGTATGGCCGTGTGCGTTTGTCGTGAATTTCTTATCGCGATCCACGCTTGGAATAACCGTTGCGCCTTTTGGAGCTTGCGTTGTGGACTGTGTGCGTGCTGGCGTATGTGGCTTCGTAGGCGGAGCGGCTTGATTCATACAAGCTGTCAGTAGAAGTACAGTCCCTAAACCTGCGGTACCAACCCATTTGTGGAAGTGCTTCATCCAAGATCCCTCCAAGTCATCCTACCTCTGTAAAGTTATCTTTTGTTCGCTGCATGAAGTTATGAGTGGAGCTTGTTGGAAAAATTTCTGTGACCACGATTATCTTGAGGAAAAAATGCACAAACCAAAGGAAGGAAATCACTGGAGGTGGTAGATTTGGCAGATTCAAATAACGTGAAGGAGCAGCCAGTATCCCGGAGGAACTTCTTGAAAAACTCTGGCTTGGTGCTCGGTAGCTTGGTCGTGGGTGGCGTGGCAGGGAGCTTGCTCCGAAAACCGGAACCTCAAGCCCAGCCAGCAGCACCGCCCCCTACGGCCGATTACAATCAGGCGCTCATGTTTTTTACGCCTGAGCAATTCAAGGTGGCGGATGCCGCTTGCGAGCGCATTTTTCCTGAGGATGAGCTAGGTCCGGGGGCGAAGGCACTTGGTGCAGCTTATTTCATTGACCACCAGCTAGCAGGTGATTGGGGCTTTAATGCTCGGGATTACATGCAAGCGCCCTTTTATCCGGGTGAAATTACACAGGGCTATCAAGGTAGGTTAAAACGCAGGGAAATATTCGATATCGGCCTTCAAGAGATGAACAACTATAGCAACAGTACCCACGGAAAGCGGTTTTACGAACTCCCACCAGAACAGCAGGACGCTGTTTTAAAGGCCTTTGAATCCGATGAAGTAAAATTGACGACCATCTCGGCGAGCACTTTTTTCAATATGCTTCGGGCCAGTACGATCGAAGGTGTTTATGCAGACCCTCTATACGGAGGCAATAAAAATATGGACGGCTGGAAAATGAAGAATTTCCCAGGTAATCAAATGGCGTATACACAGCTGATTGATAAGCCTGAGTTTGTGAAGATGGCTCCCTTAAGCTTGCGGGATCATCAACATTAGGGAGGACTGTAACATATGGCCAAAAAGTTACCTAAGGTTGACGTCGTGATCGTGGGGGTGGGCTGGGGTGGAGGCATTATTGCTTCTGAGCTAACCAAGCAAGGTCTGACAGTAGTGGGGCTAGAGCGAGGCAAGGAGCGCAAAACCGAAGACTACTTCATGGTACACGATGAATTGCGTTATGCCCTCCGTTACGAGCTGATGCAAGATTTGTCCAAGGAAACGATCACGTTCCGCAGTAAAATGAACGTTCGTGCGCTTCCTATGCGGTCATATGGTTCCTTTTTGCTCGGGACAGGACTCGGGGGATCTGGTGTCCACTGGAACGGACAGACCTTCCGCTTCCTGCCGTATGATTTCGAAATCCGCTCCAAGACGATTGAACGGTATGGTGCTAAGAAAATTCCAGAGGGAATGACAATCCAGGATTGGGGCATTACCTACGATCAACTGGAGCCGTACTTCGATAAGTTTGAAAAGATGGCGGGAATCGCTGGCGAGGAGAATCCGTTGGGGGGGAAACGCTCCAGTCCTTATCCGACGCCTCCGATGCGTACTACACCGAGTATGAAAATGTTTGCGGATGCGGCGAAAAAGAAAAACCTGCATCCATACATCCTTCCATCAGCCAATCTCTCGCAAGCGTATACCAATCCAGACGGGGTGGCACGGGCTGCATGTCAGTACTGCGGCTTCTGTGAAAGGTTTGGCTGTGAGTACGGAGCAAAAGCCGATCCAGTGGTGACCGTGATCCCAGTAGCCAAGAAGACAGGGAAGTTTGAAATTCGCACGCATTCCCATGTCCGCAGAATTTTACATACAGGGAACAAAGCGACAGGTGTCTTGTATACGGACGTCACGACAGGGGAGGAATTCGAACAGCCCGCTGATATTGTGGTGATGACCAGCTATGTATTCAACAACACGCGCATCCTGCTCATGTCCAAGCTAGGAAAACCGTATGATCCAACAACCGGAAAAGGCGTGATCGGTAAAAACTACGCCTATCAAGTCTTGAGAGGAGGCGCGGTGGGCTTCTTCGACGACAAGGAATTTAACAATTATGCAGGCGCAGGATCGTTGGGAATGTGTTTGGATGACTACAACGGTGATAACTTCGATCACTCCAATTTGAAATTTATCCATGGGGCGAATATCTCTGTCACACAAACCGGCTTTCGACCAATTGGCACGAACAAGGTACCGCCGGGAACGCCTAGCTGGGGCAAGGATTTCAAGGCTGCCTCGATCAAATACACGAATCGATTCATATCCGTAGGTGCTCAAGGAGCTTCCATGCCATTTCAACAGCATTTCCTTGATCTGGACCCGACGTACAAGGACGCTTTTGGAGATCCGTTGATCCGCATTACGTATGATTTCGTTGACCAGGATAGGGAGCTGGCGGCATTTTGTGCTGATAAATGCGCGGAAATTGTCAAAGAAATGGGAGCGAACGAGAAGCTCGAAATCAACCGCAAGCTCGGACCCTACGATATCACGCCATACCAATCGACACATAATACAGGTGGCGTCATCATGGGTGCTTCACCAGACAATTCGGCAGTCAACAACTATTTGCAGATGTGGGATGCGGAAAACGTTTTTGTCGTCGGGGCTTCCTCCTTTGCGCATAATAGCGGCTACAATCCGACAGGAACGATGGGTGCTCTCTCCTATCGAGCAGCAGAGGGCATTTTGAAGTACAGGAAAAGCGGGGGCGGTATGCTCGTATAAGCTGTTTTTCTAATTGTGCAAAATGTAATTGCAACTATGCGAAAGGTCGTTGGGGCAACTGACGGCTTTTTTGCGTGCATCTAAGAAAATTGATTTGCATAATTGCGAATGTCGATAGCGGAAAAAAGCGCAAAGCCCTGGAATGATGCGGTTTCTCACCTTGGCATGAACCTTGCTATACCCTTTGGTAACAGCACAAACCAAAGGGAGAGACAATCAATGACGACAAATAAGTGGAAGATGGACACCTCCATTATTCATACCGCACAAACGCCTTGCCAAAAAACAGGAGCAGTGGTATCCGCGGTGGTGCCTGCTGTGGCCTATGCGTTTCCAGATGCAGATTCCGCAGCGGCGTGCGTGGCTGGTGAGCGAGAAGGAACGTACTACGGAAGATATGGCAATCCTACCATCAGCACTTTAGAGCAAAAAATCGCCGCATTGGAAAATGGTGAAGCTGCCCTGGGCGTAAGCAGTGGGATGGCTGCCATATCGGGGGCTTTGCTCGCCTTTTTGAAGCAGGGTGATCATGTGGTGTGTACGCGAGATGTGTACGGGGGGAGCTACAAGTTTCTTACGACCATGGCTCCGCGTTACGGCATTGCGACGGACTTCGTCGATTGCACCGATTTGGAGGCAGTCGAGAGTGCCTTTTTGCCGAACACAAAAGTCCTGTACATCGAAACACCCTCGAACCCGTGCCTGACCGTTTTAGATATCTCGGCGCTGTCCCTATTGGCGCACGCTCATGGCATTGTGGTAATCGTCGACAACACCTTCTTAACGCCGTATTTACAGCGACCACTTGAGCTAGGGGCAGATGTCGTCGTGCATAGCGCCACCAAATATTTGAACGGACATGGCGATGTGATCGCGGGCTTTATCGTCGGGAAGCAGGAGCATATCCAATTCATGCGCAAAAACGTCATGGGTGACTTGGGACAAAATTTGAATGCTTGGGATGCTTTTTTAATCCTGCGTGGGATGAAGACACTCGGCTTGCGTGTCAGACAGCATGGACAAAACGCTCAGGCAGTCGCGGAGTTTTTGGCGAAGCACCCTGCAATCTCCCACGTTTATTACCCTGGTCTGCCTTCGCATCCACAGCATGAGCTGGCTAAACGGCAAATGGCCGGAATGGGCGGGATCGTTTCTTTTGAAGTAAAGGGCGGTTACGAGGCAGCCAAATCTTTCATTAACGCTCTGCACTTGGCTATGATATCGTTTAGTTTAGGAGATCCCGAGACACTGGTACAGCATCCTGCCTCGATGACGCATTCCTCGATCCCTGCTTCCGAGCGGATCAAGTTCAACATTACGGACGGTCTGATTCGCTTATCGACTGGTTTGGAGGACGTGGAGGATATCATCGCAGATTTGGAGCAGGCGCTAGCTAGCTTGCCCGTGGCGGCAGCGTCCAGGGGATAAAGGAACGTGAAACTGGAGGATGGGGCATGACAGAGTTTTCCCGGATCGAGGAATTCATTCAATCGTACGCCGACAATATTTCCAAGGTACTGGGACTCGATGTCACCATCCTGGATGAACAAGGGATACGTGTGAGCGGAACCGGCTACTATCAGGAGCTGATTGGATTGCCTGCGCCCGAGGGATCGTTTTTCCGTATGATCCTGCAAACCGGACAGCCGGGAATGATTTTTGACATGAAAAAGAACGAGTCGCAGTGTGGCAATTGCAAGTTTTTGCAGCAATGCCGGGAGCTGGCGACGATTGGATTTCCGGTGCACAAACGGGAGAAGACGGTAGGAGTCATCGGAATTATCGGCTTTTCCCCTGAACAAAAGGAAAAAATGCTGCACCACTCGGAAAAATGGATGCCGTTTTTGCAGCATACGAGTTCTTTGATAGCGCACAAGCTGCTAGAGCTGGATGCGGAGCGGGAGAAGAGTTGCAATATTCAAGAGGAAATGCCGCAGGCCACGGTTCATCCGGTGTATTTCGCCCAGCTGATTGGGGCAGAAACAGGCTTGCGAGATGTGATTGCCAAAGCGAAAAAAGTGACGAACAGCATTTCCACCGTTTTGATCCGGGGAGAGAGCGGAACGGGCAAGGAGCTGTTGGCCAAAGCCATTCATTGCGAGAGTGGGCGCAGCAGACAGCCATTTGTAGCAGTGAATTGCGCGGCGATTCCCGAGACCTTGCTGGAAAGCGAATTGTTCGGGTACGAAGGCGGCGCATTCACAGGCTCCAGACGCGAAGGGAAGCCGGGAAAATTTGAACTGGCCCACAAAGGTACGATTTTTCTGGATGAAGTAGGCGATATTCCGTTGTCCCTCCAGCCCAAGCTGTTGCGCGTCCTTCAGGAGAAAACAGTAGATCGGGTAGGCGGCGTAAAAACGTTGGGTGTCGATGTGCGTGTTATTGCTGCTACACACCGGGATTTGGAGAGCATGGTCAGGGAAGGAACGTTTCGCGAGGATTTGTATTATCGACTCAACGTCATCCCTCTGCGGTTAAAGCCGTTGCGTGAACGTACGGAGGATATCGCGCTTTACTTGCAGCACTTCCTGTATCGGTACGGGACGTTGCTGCAAAAAGGCAGACTGGAGCTCGAAGCCCAACTCGTCCAACGACTACAAGCATACGAATGGCCGGGGAATATTCGTCAGCTGGAAAACGCCGTCGAGTATATGGTCAACATGGCGGAGGGGCACGTCATCGGCAACGAGGAGCTTCCTGAGTATCTGCTGTTTGAGGATGAGCCGACGACAGTAGGCAGCGATTTGGGGCTGGAAAAGCTGGTGGCAGAATATGAACGCTCCATTCTTCAGCGCTATTTGAATGCAGGCAAGTATGGGCAGGATAAAGCCGCGATTGCCAATGAGCTACGGATCAGCTTGTCGACCCTGTACCGGAAGATGGAGAAGTACGGATTGATTAAATAAATATGATACCGATAGCTCGTCAAAGCTTGAACGGTAAGAAATTGTCAGTCTCTTTTTCTTTTTTTCTTAGCTTTTATACTAAATACGATTGCTGTAACGACAATCACAAAAACGATCAGAACTATGAGACCAGGATATCCTACATTACCCTTTCTAAAACTTACTCGGTGTACAACCACTGGCACGTCATAAAAAAGTGGCCGAGCAGATAGTCTGCTTGAGCCACTTTTTTCTATAATTACGAAGGGTTCGGTTCTTTTTTCGCTTTCAGCTCGTAATGGCCAGTTTTGCCGCTAATGTACCACTCAGGAGTTTCTTCTTCACGTGCTTGGCGGTGACCTGCCAGATGAACATCACTCAGCTCCCACTGCTTCCACGCCTCTTTTGATTCCCAACGGATCATGACGACCACTTCTTCTTCACCTTTGTGTGGCTTCTGTACCAGCACGCTCAAATCTACAAAGCCAGGAGCCTTCTCAACAGCACCAGGCTCGCTAAAGCCTTGTACGATTTTGTCAGAATGACCTTCCTGGACGACGTATGTTTTTATCTCCATCATCATGAAGTGCGACACTCCTTATATACCATTTCCCTACTTTTCCATATTAGTGAGAAATATTATCATTGTCAACCAGATATTAACAAATGGTAGGACGATCGAGAGCTGCGTTTTCAAGTGGGACTTCTTCTTTTTTGGGAGCAGAAAAAATATCAATACCACGCTCAAGCAGGCTTTCTACTGCCTCGCGAACAGGGAGAAGTGGCAGTTGCATTTCATCGGCGACAGCAGCTTCTATGTCAGCGATAGTGTGCAGAGGTGTTATCTGGTTGGTGCCATCTGAATAACCGATTTGGAGAGCGTTGTTTTTGAGGAGTACGAAGCGATCTTGTTCCAGCTGAAAACGATGGATGTGAAGTCGATTCAAAAAGAAGGCGTCCGGTAAAAAGGAGGAGCGGATGGCTTCCGACAAGTCAGGCAGTTCTTTTCGTTCATTCGGATGAAAATCCCACCGAGGAATTGCCACTTTTCCGTTTTCATACCGCGTAAAGCGATAGTGTTCAGGATGATCGGGACTTTTGGTCAAATCCATCGAGGCAGTGCCAAAAGGCCTTACATGGTTCCCCTCTTCGAGAAAATGAATTGGCTCAAAGATAGGAGCGGTAGCCCCAGCATCCACATAGACAGGTGTTTCTCCTGTATTCGGACCATCGATCAGGATGGCAGCATGCCCGCCGCCTGGCAAGACGAGCTGACCGTAGAATCCGAGAGCTCGAAGCAGAGAGAGAAAGCAGTGATTGTTGGTATAGCATGTGCCGCCGAAATGATGATGGATCGCATTGTGCACATATTCCTCAGGGGTCGGTATCTCATGTTTCCCGTCACGGAAGAAGAGCAGCTTGCTTACATTTTCATAAGGGAAGGTCTGCAGATGCGCGCGACAGAGCTCACTGAGATAAGAGAGGCTAGGTGGCTTGCGGTCTAGCTGTAGACGTTGAAGGTATAAACTCGCCCAGTTCGGGAAGGTAGACATAAACAAGTTCACTCCTTATATAAAATAAATAGTAAATAAAAATGTATGTTAAGTGTTGATAGAGAGATCGTATCATATGGGACAAGTGGTAATCAATCTAAATTTTTCCAAGAAACAAAAAAGGCACCGGAAGGATAGCCTCCGGTGCTAGCGGGTCCCTAGTCCGCTGTCTTTTTCGTACGAATAGATAAGTGCAGAAGAAATTATAATAACGACTTAATTTCCCCGGTATTCGGGTTCACTACGAACCAGCCATACGTACTGGTGTAGCTGTCGCCAGATTGGAAGTTGTTTACGACCGTTTGGTACACTTGAATGACATAGTGACCTTTTTCGTCGTCGTGAGCGTACTCGACTACATGTGTCGGCGAGAGTTTGCCAGCGAACTTCTTTTTCACCAGCTCGATCGCTTCCATTTTGGAGTACATTTTTGCGGATGGAATTTTACCGATGAAAATCGATTTGGTTCTCGCGTCGTAAATGACCGGCTTGTTCAGGTTCTCAGCTACGAAGCGGATTGGCACATAGACGGAGTTTTTGTACATGATGCCTTGTACGTCGCTGTTCGGTGATTTCGGCAACCCGTCAAAGTAGTAGGTGAATGGTGTTTTCATTCCTTCTTCCGCGTCTGGAAAAGCGGGTGCTGCAATGGCAATTCCGGAAAAGAGCACCGAACCTACAACAATGCCCCCCAAAAATGACTTGATGTCCCATTTCATGATGTGAAACCCTCTCCCTTTCTCTTTTCTCTAAATCTTCCCAGCCATCATTATGTCAAAGATCATAGGAGAAAAGCTATCAAACGAGGGTACTAGGAAACAAAGACTAGGAATCATGGGAAAGATAGGACTAAATCAGAATAGTCCTAGTTCTCGAATCAATGGTTCAGTGATGGCTAGGTTTGTGGTAAGGTAGAAAAAAACAGCGGACAAGGTGAGGAACATGACTACCATATTGCAAAATGACTGGGCCCCCGTATTGGCCGATGAATTCGAGAAGCCCTATTATGTAAAGCTTCGTCAGACGTTGAAGGAAGAGTATCAGACGCAGACAATCTACCCAGATATGTTTCATATATTCACAGCGCTGCACCTGACAGAATATCAGAATGCAAAGGTAGTGATTTTGGGGCAAGACCCGTATCACGGACCAGGACAAGCACATGGATTGAGCTTTTCGGTCAAGCCGGGAATCAAGCCGCCACCGTCTCTGGTCAACATCTACAAAGAGTTGAAAAGTGATGTCGGTTTTGAAATCCCTCAGCATGGTTACCTGAATCATTGGGCGAAGCAAGGCGTTATGATGCTGAACACCGTTCTGACGGTTCGGCGCGGCACTCCGAATTCGCACAAGGACATTGGGTGGGAGACGTTTACAGATCGGATTATTCATTTGTTGAACGACCGGGAGACCCCTCTCGTTTTCATCCTGTGGGGTAAGCATGCGCAGGAGAAGGCGGCATTCATTGATCGAAACAAGCATTTCGTCATCGCCTCCCCGCATCCGAGCCCGTTTTCGGCGAATCGCGGCTTTTTTGGCAGCCGTCCTTTTTCGCGGACGAATGAGTTTTTGCGTTCACGCGGGCTTCAAGAGATTGACTGGCAGTTGCCGATGCAGGTTGAGGAAGAGTAGCCTGTATTTGTGCAGGGAAAAGGAAAAGGATCTCCATTATTTTGCACCATGCAAAGGAGATCCTTTCTTTTTCTAGTGATTAGTCTTTGCTTTTGACAACGAGCAGCTTGCCCGTTTGTATCGTGATTGTTCCTGTCTGTTCCGTTAGCAGATTGCTAATACCAAGCGTGTCGCCGATCCGCAGGGTTGCGTCCTTCAACGGATAGAGGAATCCGGTTAAGGTAATCCCTGTGACCTCTGGTGTAAAGGGCAGCAGGGAGATATGATCGAAATGATCCTGCTCTATCGTACTCTGGCGGTCAATCAGCCGGATTTCATTAGTTTCATCGAGGATGCGGCAGTTGGAGCCCGTCTGCAAAGCTTTGTTCAGCAAGTGTACGTTTGCCAGCATATGATCAAAACGAGAGCCGAGCACACCGAGCAGCACAATTTCCTCGGGCTGTTGCTCGATTGCCCAAGTAAGGGCCATTTCTGTATCGGTCCAATCTTTCATAACGGGATCGCAGGAGGAGACGTGCATACTGAGGCGTTCAATTTCTGCCATTTCCTCGGAGCTGACAGAATCAAAGTCACCGATCGACAATTTTGGTACGAGACCGTTGCGAACGAGGAACAAGGCACCTCTGTCAACACCGACGAGCCAATCATTTTCGCGTATCTCTTGGATCGCCCAGGTGCCCAGATTGCCACCAGCGAATAGTAGGATGCGTGTAGGATTCATGCTACGGCCACCTTTTTTCTATTAAAAATATCCTCTATGTAGGAATCGAAGAGCGAAATGTACTTTGACAAGCGAGGCGATAGCCAGTAGCGAGCTTTTCTCCCAGCTTTGCTTTTTCCTGTCCGGTTGGGGTGTCGAGTAAGGATGCACCAGCTACGATCTGTACACTGCACTTGCCGCAATGCCCTTGTTGGCATTTGTAAGCGATGGGTTGAGCTTGCGTGAGCGCAGCTTGTAATAATGTCTGAGAGGGAGTGTACCTGACTGGCATCGTTTGAGAGCGTTGCTTCACCTGTACGAGCTTCTGCTCTGATTGGGGGCGAACCGGGCTCCTATCTGTTTTTTTCACCGACGTTTGCGGATGCACGGGAACGGGAGCTGGACTCGACATCTGTACGTCAGATCGTCCAGGGATGAGCGAGCCGACCGTAAGCTGTTTGCGCATAGGAACCTCCCGAGTAAGTGATTTTTCTCATATTACCATGTCAGGCATGTGGGTGACAAAGCTGGAGGAAGTGTCTGTAGATGATTGAATTTTTAGATTTTATCAATTAAAATAATTTTATTAAAACTAGGAAGGTGATACCATGATTACCATCAAACGGATGAGCGACTGTACCTTTGCAGAAGTGACCAAAGCGTGGAACAGAGGATTCGAAGGCTATTTTATCGAGTTTACGATGACAGAAGAAACGCTTGTCCAGCGACTGGGGGGCGAGGGATACGTGCTGTCCCTGTCTGTGGTTGCTTTTGACGGCACAGAGCCGATTGGCTTAGTGGCCAGTGGGATGAGGACTGTTGCAGGGAAAAAAGTCGCCTGGAATGGTGGTACGGGTGTCGCCACGGAATATCGCCGACAGGGAGTAGGGAAGCAACTGATTGAAGCGACATTGGATTTATACAGAGAAGCTGGGGTGGAAGTAGCTACCTTGGAGGCATTGAGCCAAAATACCAAAGCGATTGCTTTGTATGAGCAAAAAGGCTATGACGTCGTGGATCGTCTGCTGTTTTTGCAGCAGAGTGGACCGCTGGCAGAGAAGGCCTTTCAGACAAATGAACAGGCTGATTATCGGGTTCGGCGCATTTTGGCCCAGGAAGCCGCCATGCTGCCGTTTTACGTAACCGATGTCCCTTGGCAAAATTATTGGATGAACTTGCGAGATTCGCAGGCCGTGCTCGTAGAGGACAGAGAGGGTCAGGCGGTCGGCTATGCGATGTACAAGTGTGTGGTAAACGAAGAAGGCAAAGTCAGCGGGATCGTGCTTCGTCAATGTGTAGCGCAGCCAGAGCATCCTGATGCACCAGACATTTTGAAAACCGCACTCGGGCATGTGTATGGGCCGCTTGCACACGAATGCCGCCGGTCTACGTATAATTTGCGTGCAGCTGATACCTTGCTTGTTGAAATACTACAAGAGGCAGGATTCAGTCCTTCCGAAACAGAGCAGGTGTTTATGATCAAGCAGATGGAAGCTGCACAGACCCCTGTCGTCTAGGGAGTGAAGCTGTCAATGCTGGCAGTTCGCGCAGGCAAATACCTTGCGGGAGGAGAGCTCACTCTTTTCGATAGGCTGTCCACAGCGCGGGCAAGGCTCACCACCGCGATCGTACACCTGGCAGCGCTCATCGAAGCCACCTGTCAGGGAATCGCCTTGAAAAAGCGGCTGCATGTAACCGCCGAATCGAATCGCTTCTGTAAGCACGGTTTGCATAGAATGATACAGTCGTTTTTGTTCCTCGAGAGAAAGTGTCGGGATCGTTCGGGTAGGCAGGATGGCGGCATGGAAGCAGATTTCGTCCGCATAGCAGTTGCCGATGCCCGCGAGCCAATGCTGATTGACTAGCGCTGTTTTGAGGACACTGCGTTTGTCAGCGAGCAGCTCCGTAAATCGGGTAAAGGTAAACAGTGGGTCCAATGGCTCGGGCCCAAGAGGAGCCAGTCTTTCGTCGATCTGAACGTTAGTGAGTAAATGCAGGTAGCCTAAACGGAGGCCGTGAAAATATAAAAGGCGTTCTCCAAAGGAAAGAGTCACTTGAGCGGTTCTCTTTAGCTTATCTTCCGCAGAGCCCAGGTATAGAAAGCCGCCGAGCATCAAGTGAAGCAGAAGGACATGACCACTTTCCAGATGGAAGAGAAGATGCTTGCCACGGCGGTCGACGAGCGTCAGGCGATTGTCTTGCAAAAGACGAGCAAATTCCGCAGGAGGCAAATTAATCGTTTTTTCCCGCTGAACGTGTGTGGCCGTAATCGTTCCGCCACCGATTTTCTCCTGTAGCAGTCGGCGATAGTTCTCCATCTCAGGTAATTCTGGCATGCTGACTCCCTCCCGTTCGTAAGGTTTTTTTTGTAGGATTTCCCATAGGGATGATTCGCATGCCGTACCCGTCACTGTTTTTCGGTGATGGGTCTTTTGAATTTAGACAAGTTTACCAACGCTATTCGGAAATGGGGTAATATAATATGTAAGGTAGTAGGATGAGGGCATGGCCCGAAGGATTATTGGACGGACAGGAGATTACATATGCAAAAAGTAGAATTGATCGCTACGGCGACTTTTGGTTTGGAATCAGTAGTAGCAGAAGAGGTGAAGGCGCTCGGATACGGACCCGTACAGGTGGAGAACGGCAAGGTAACGTTCACGGCAGATATTTCTGCGATTCCCCGCACAAATTTGTGGTTACGAACTGCCGACCGCGTGCGTCTAAAGATAGGGGAGTTCAAAGCAACTACGTTTGACGAGCTGTTTGAAAAGACAAAAGCACTGCCGTGGGCCGATTGGATCACAGAGGATGGGACATTTCCTGTGGAAGGGAAATCGGTCAAATCTACCTTGTTCAGTGTTCCGGATTGCCAAGCCATCGTGAAAAAAGCAGTCGTAGAAAGTCTGAAAAAGACCTACAACCGCGAGTGGTTCGATGAGCAAGGGCCGCTGTACAAGATCGAGGTGGCACTTCTCAAGGATGTGGCGACGCTCACGATTGATACATCAGGACCGGGTCTGCACAAGCGCGGCTACCGGGAATTGATCGGACAAGCGCCACTAAAAGAAACCATGGCTGCGGCGATGATTATGCTGTCTCGCTGGAAGCCTGATCGGGTATTCATGGACCCATTCTGTGGATCGGGTACAATTCCGATTGAGGCGGCGTTGATCGGACAAAACATCGCTCCGGGGATGAACCGGGAATTTGTTTCCGAGACGTGGCCGATCATTCCGAAAACAGCTTGGCGTGAAGCCCGTGCAGAAACGCATGATTTGGCGCGCTATGATCAAAAGCTGGAGATTATCGGGACAGATATGGATGACGAGATCCTGAAAATTGCCCGCTACAACGCGACGGAGGCTGGTGTAGATGACCTGATTCATTTTCAGCGAATGGATGTACGGGATGTTCGAACCAAGCGCAAGTACGGCTACTTGATTTGCAATCCACCTTATGGAGAGCGCTTGGGAGAATGGAAGCAGGTTGCCAAGATGTATGGCGAAATGGGGAAAACCTTTGCTGCCATGGATACCTGGTCATTCTACGTTATTACGTCCGACGAGCAGTTTGAGGAGCATTTTGGTCGTACAGCAAGCAAGAAGCGCAAGCTCTACAACGGAAATATCAAGGTAGACTACTATCAGTTTTTCGGACCTAGACCACCGCGCGGACCAATGGTTACCCCAACCGAGTAGACATAAGGGGTGTGTTCAAAGGATGGCTTTTTGAACCACCTCTACAGAAGGGGCATATTGGAGGAGAAAATGTAATGAGCAAGAAACGATTCGGGAGCAGAATGTTGTTTGCTTTATTGGCAGCGACTACATTACTGGTCCAAAGTACGCCGTTGACTCATGCTGCCACAGAGCCAAAGAAACCGGCAGTAGACACCAAGAAGCTGGAAGATCAGTTCAAAAAACCAGAAGAAGCACACACGGAGTTTACGGATTTGGGCAACAGTTACGCTAGAAAAGCCGTAAACAGACTCGCAGCCCTTTATATGATCAGTGGTCAGGGAGAAAACCGTTTCAACCCGCAAAACACGATTTCTCGACAAGACATTGCGGTACTTTTGACAAAAGTAATCGGTCTTCAACCAACAGAAATTGAGAAAGCCGCTTTTGAAGATGTTCCTTTGGAAAATCCTTATGCACCGTACGTTTATGGACTCTCCGAGTTGGGTGTGATGAACGGCAGAAGTGAACATACCATGGGTGCTCTAGACCCGCTTACAAGACAAGAGCTGGCTGTCATGCTGTCTCGCTTGATGAAAGAGGGATCTGTGACCAAAGTGGCAGGTCAGACTCCTGTTACATACAGCGATGAAGAAGATATCGCCGACTACGCCAAAACGGCTGTGGAAGAAGTGACGAATCAGCGCTGGATGCAAGGTGCAAACGGCAAGTTTAATCCGTCAGGAACCGTCACGCGTGCGGAGGCGGCTGTGATCGCTGAGCGCGTCTTGGATGCACGTTACCAGCAAGCTGAACAGGTGAAATACAAAGTAGATGTAGAGCGGCTGAGCTTGGCTGCTGGCACGAGCCAACGCTTGAAGGTAAGCAGCATCGGGGGAGATGAGCTGCCTTTTACACCTATTTTCGCTTTTGATCGTCCTGAGCTGGGAACCATCTCGGCAGACGGAACCTTTGTTGCTGGTCCTACGGCGGGAAAAGGAAATCTCACGGTGACAGTCGGCTACAACACGACGACAATTCCGGTTGAAATCAAGAACGCTGGTGAGCCAGCTGTCGAAAAGGCAGAGGACACCTTAAAGACTGCTCCGGTGACTTCCTCCAATGACTCGGCAACGGAAGTCGATGAAAGCAAGACGGTAGTAGAAGAAGAGGCGAAGGAGCCAGCGGAGAAGGACGAACTGGTCAATATCGCGCCTGGCAGTTATACATCGGTGACTACTTTTGGAGCCCCAGACTCGTATTTCCAAGAGCTGGAGAAGCAGTATCCGGGTCCAGTAGGTGGACTTGTTACGCCTACAGAAGACTGGACGGGATACCACCGTCAGTTTGGGCGCAAGGTGACCGTTGAGCTCGACGAGGCGAAGCCGTTGGAGAGAGTTGCGCTAACGTTTAAGCAGCAGAAGACTTCGGGTATTACGATGCCAGAATACATGGAAGTCGAGGTATCTCGCGACGGGAAAGTTTGGTCGTATGCGGGAAGAGCTGTTCACGATGTTTCCGCCAAAGAGGACAAGCTGGTTACACGCACATTGAGCGTGACCTTGCCTGACGTCAACACCCGGTATGTTCGGGTATCCTTCCCAGTGAAAGTATTTACGTTCGCTCGCCAGCTGGAGGTATGGGCAAAGCCGGATAGCGAGTGGAACAATGGAGCTGTCTTGCTGCCGCCACCAAACCCGGCGAAGCTGGAAGAAGCCAAACAAGCTGGTCGTCGTGTGGAAAATATGCTACTCGCTTATACCGGGGAGCATAACGAACTCGGGACATGGACCAAAGAAGATTTCCTCCCGATGGTTGGCTACCGCACCGTAGATGGCTATATGCGTGACCAGATGTTTGACACGATTCTGTTCCTGCCGTATCAGACCATTCCTGCGACGAAAGAAAGCTGGACAAAGTACATGAATGATTTGTTCGGCTCAAACAAGCAGCTTGATGCTCTCAACCAGGCTATGCGGGAGTACAACCGCCTGCGCGGAACGCTGTATTCGACACCGACACAGGAAAATGTCGTGCTGGCACTGCCGTATCCGAATGCCAATCAGACCAATTTTGGTCAGTTGGATGAAAAGAAACCATCTCTCTCCTTCAACCCTGCGGGAATTGGAGAAGAGCAAGCGTATTTGAATCGCAAAGCTGCGCTGGAGTGGTACTTCCAGGAGCTCATGAAGCGCTGGAACAGGGAAGGATACGCCTATCTGAAGCTGGAAGGAATTTATTGGTTCCATGAGCTGGTGGAGGATAGCGCACCGAAAGAGCGCCAATTGATTCGTGACATGGGTAGCATGGTGCATGACGAGGCGTTGCGCTACTACTGGATTCCGTATTTCGGTTCACCGGGAGTGTCCGAGTGGAAATCTCTTTATTTCGATAAGGCGTTCCTGCAGCCGAGCTATTACAGCGACAAGCCGGTAGGAATTGACCGTATTCAAGGGGTACTGGAGGTCGTCAACAAGTACAACATGGACATCGAGATCGAAGGCGACTGGAAGATGTACAATGATCCGAAGTTCTATCAGACCTACTACAATCAGCTAGTTGCCACCCACAAGCTGGGGATGGATAAAAACAACGTGCACGCTTACTACTTCGGCTCTAAGACATTGCTAGAGTCTGTCAAGAGCACGGACCCTGTCAAGCGCGCCATCTATGATGATACGTACAAATGGATGCGCGGCCGTTTTGACAGAACAGAATTTTTCGAAGGTAGTGAGATGCCGTAGTGAATGGAAAAGAGTCTGTTTCCCGTTTGGAGGGAAGACAGACTCTTTTTTTGTCTAAAGCGGATGGGCAGACTTTCGTCCAATCGTTTTCCGATAGATCTCCACCAGCTCCTCCACGATCTTTTCCTTCGTCGCATGTAGAGGGGGACTCGGATGGTAGTAATCCATTCCTTTCGGGCAGGGCTTGCCAAAAGTCGGTATCCCTGCTGCTGCGATCCGTTGTTTCCACTGTTTCTTGAGGGAAGAAAGATGCTGCCACGAATGGTGATGGGAAAGCCCCCAACCGATCAGGAGCCACGGATGCTTTTGCAGTTCTTGCGTAGATACGAGCTGAGCCTCGAGCGTTGTCTCTTTCTCATCGATGAGTTGTTCAAAATGAGAGATAGCACTTACGGCAGCAGCATTTTGTACGGAAAACAGGTTGTAAATATGGAATCTGCCTACCAATGCCCGTTTTCCGTAAAACGCCTCCACCAGTCGGATCAATTGTCGCATGGTGGGATCGAGTGTGGTTTGACCCATGATGCTATGGTTGGATGCAGGTCTTTCACGAAAAAGCTTGGCACTACCAGGATTCAGTAAGAGACAGCTCCCAAGAGAATGATGACCCTCTGAATTCGGTCCCCATTGAAGATAGGTAGAAGTTCGGTAGACGACTCCTCGGTGTTCTTTAAAGGTAGCAAAGGCATTCGGCTGGTTCATACGATCCCCTCCTGGTCAAGCTATCTATGCTTCATTTATATGAGAGGAGGGAATTTGGTAGAACGGACATGCTCTACTCTAGCTACTTTTGCTAGCTTCTTCGGCACCGATCATGCGGAACAAAATAATATACAGATAAGCACTGACTAGGGTTAAGCCCAGGACGACACTGAATACGCCAACAGGAGCGAGCCATTGAGATAGACCGATCGTAAGCGGAGCGATAAAGCGACCAATCGAGAACTGGAGCGAAGAAGCTCCCATGTACTGACCACGTGCATCCTCAGGCGAGTATTTACTGATAAAGCTCTGGGCGACTGGTGTACGCATCAGCTCGCCGAATGTCAAAATCGCCATACAGCCGAACAGGAGCCAAATATTCGTCGTAAAGGCCATCAAGAACAGACCGACACCGAATAAGATGGAGGAGATGACGAGGCTGTTGCGATCACTCCAATTTTCGAACCAGCGTGTAACTGGCAGTGTAAACAGAACCACCAAAAAACCATTTAAGGCCATGAGCCAGCCGAATGCGCTGGTTCCCCCGACAGAATAAGTCCAATTGCCCCAAGAAAATAATGCTTGTTGCATGACATGCTCTTTCACATACAACGCCATGTAAATATCCAATTGCATGAATCCAATGGCGATCAAAATCCCTGCGCCAATGTACAGGGCAAAAGCTTTGTCTCGGAAAATAATGGCGTAACTCTGGAATTGCTGAATCAGGGAAAAACGCTCCTTTGCCTTCTCCTGACGGACGTGTTCAGGCAGCGTTTCTTTGATCAGGAAAAAGACGGTAATCGCAAAAAGCAGTTCAACGAGGGTACAGAACATCAACAGCTGCGGGCGATAATGGACAAAAAAGACAGAACCCAATACGGGACCAGCGACCACCCCGATGTTCATCGCTGTGTAAAAGGTGGCAAATACAATTCTGCGATCGTCTTCTGTGGTCAAATCAGCCACCATGGCGGAGCTGGCAGGCCAGTAGAGAGCCCCAGCGATCCCGATCCCGATGAAGGCAATGTAGTCGATCCAGGGAGACGGTGAGAACGCAAACAATGCGAACATCACCGTCGATGTACAGAGCGAGAGCAGCATGGTGAATCTGCGCCCTACCCGGTCAGCCAAATATCCGCCAAACAGGTTGGACAGCATCCCGAGCAGCGGTGGTACCATCAAGAGAAGACCCGCTACATCCTTTCCAAACGTATCACTAAAATAAATCGCCATAAACGGAAAGTACATCCAAAAGAAGGTGTGCGTAATCAATTCACCAAAGAGACGTACCTTCAAGTTAAGATCCCACGAACGCCAAATCATGACACGAATTCCTCCATTCATTTCGGCAGGTGCCTTGACCTCGATTCTCTTCTTGGAAAAATTCCACGTAAAAAAGCACAAACGGGGTAGAGACAATGCTCTTCCGCTTGCGCTTTATCAAACGATACAAGGGTGGCGGGAAATAACCAGTTCAAAGGGGGACAAAAGAGAGACGGTTATATACCTTTAATTTTAGGTACAGTAAACCGACTGTTCACCCAAGAACATGGCCCGCAATTCATATCGGGAAAAAGACGGAAGCGGTTCAGGCATCCTGCAGCTTCTAGCTTTTGATAGGGTTGTAAGAGGCAGTGCCCCTTAAGAGAGGCCCCACCTAAGCGAAGATAACTACAGAACACACCATGAACTCAGCACTCCCGTCTTTCAAATTTTTTACATAGGTAAACTCTTGTTGATTAGAATACTCGAAAGAGTCGAATTTATGCAAGATAATTTTTTGGTTTTTTTCGAATAGTACCAAGAACATCGATAATTGAAAAAGGGGCTTCCATTCGGTAAAATATTTTTTAACACTAATCAAATCATGCTAGGAATGTGGGGGATATCGCATGCTGGATACACGCATCGTCAAGTTGGCTACAAATTTGCTGAGCCATTCTGTACGCCTGAAGGAAAAAGAAAGCTTGTTGATTGAAGTTCGTGGCGAGGGTCACGCCTTGGCGAAAGAATTGGTTAAGCAGGCATACGACTTGGGTGCCTATCCGTTCGTACGGATTATTGACCCGTCTATCCAACGTGAGCTGATGCTCGGTGCAAGTGCAGAGCGTGCGACTCATTTGGCGAAATGGGAAGAGCCAATGTACAAAGATTTGGATACATATATCGTCATTAATGGTCCGTCCAACGACAGTGAGATGGCCGATGTTCCCGTAGAGCGTCGTCGTGCGCATCAGAGTGTGATGCAAGAATTGCATGACTACCTGACCAACAATGTACGCTGGACACTGCTCAACTACCCGACTACGGGCTTGGCGCAAAATGCCAACATGTCTACTGTTGCTTTTGAAGACTTCTATTTTGACGTATGCTCTGTTGACTATAAAAAGATGCACGAAGCCTTTTTGCCTTTGCAGCAATTGATGGATCGTACAGACAAAGTGCGTCTCGTGGGACCAGGGACGGATCTTCAATTCTCGATCAAGGACATTCCGAGTGTCATCTGCTCAGGGCTGCGCAATATTCCAGACGGTGAGATTTTTACAGCTCCTGTGCGTGATTCCGTGAATGGAACCATTACGTACAACACAGCAACAAGCTACATGGGCACGAAATTTGAAAACGTGTGTCTGAAGTTTGTGGACGGAAAAATTGTCGAGGCGACTTCTAACAATACCAAGAGACTCAACGAAATTTTCGATACAGACGAAGGAGCGCGCTTCATTGGGGAATTCGCGATTGGCGTACACCCGTACATCCTGCACCCAATGAATGATATCTTGTTCGATGAGAAAATTGCCGGCAGCTTCCACTTCACACCAGGCCGTGCATACGACAACGCAGATAACGGCAACCGCAGCCAAATCCACTGGGATATGGTAAATATCCAGCGTCCTGAGTACGGCGGCGGAGAAATCTGGTTTGATGATGTGATGATTCGCAAAGACGGTTTGTTCGTTTTGCCGGAGCTGCAAGGACTCAATCCGGAAAACTTAAAAGGGTAATTGGTACAACGGAGCCATCATGCTGAACATGGTGGCTTTTTTGTTTTTTAAACGTAGCTATCGGTGAGGGAAGAAGCGCATTTCCAGTCTACGCTTCGGCCTACGCCCCGCAAGGGGGATTGACTGTTCGCTCCGGAATAATTGGCGGGAGCGCTTCAAACGTAGAAGTTTCGAGGAAGGGTTTCATAAATGAAGCTGAAAACCCCCGCCATTTATTCCGGAGCTGGGTTGGGCTCCAGAGGCGCTTGGACTGGAAATGCGCTTCTTCCTACGGGGCTTTTGCCTACTTCTCGAAAGTTCTGTTTTTTATCATTTAAACCTCGTCGAATAACAACCAAACCGCTCTAAAAGCACGAAGTAATCACAAGCAGTCCGCAAGCACTGTCACATGTCTGGAAGGAGACCGCCCGAACGAAGAGAGGATACAGGCGACTGGAAGACATGTGGCAGGGCTTCCCCAACCACAAACGTTGGACGACTACAAACGAGCATCTCAGGCATCCTTTTGTTACAATAAGAAAAAAGCATGGAACAGAGGGATTAGACGTGAGCCGCAAAGATTGGATCGAATACACCGTCAGTGAACAAGACACGGGAATGAACGTGGAACAAATCGTCCGGCAAAAGCTCAACGTGTCGGGTCGTATGATGCAGCGGCTGACGAGAAGCAAAGGAATTTTGCTCAATCGCAAGCAGCCATTCCTGCAAAGACAAGTAAAAGCAGGAGATACAATCGCTGTTCGTGTCATTGAGAGACAAGAGCAAGTGCCTAGGCAGCCCCAGCATGATACGAAGCCCGAGGGGCCGAACACACCAATGCCGTCCATCGACATTTTGTACGAAGACGATCATCTCTTAATTGCAAACAAACCGGCAGGTATGATGGTGCACCCGATTAAACAGGAGACCGACACATTGGTACATGCACTCGCTGCCGTACTGGCGGCACGTGGTGAGCAGACGAGCGTACATCCTGTGCATCGGCTAGATAAAGATACATCAGGAGCTATTCTCGTAGCCAAAAGCAGCTATGGTCATCAATTGGCTGACAGGCTGCTGCGCGAAGGAGGCATTCATCGCGAGTATCTTGCGGTTGCCAGTGGCGTGTTGTCAGAGGGAGCGGGAACGATCGATGCGCCAATCGGCCGAGATGCGCGTCATCCGACGAAACGCCGTGTCGTGGAGAGTGGCGATCCTGCCATCACGCATTACG
This sequence comes from Brevibacillus brevis NBRC 100599, assembly GCF_000010165.1. Classification (NCBI taxonomy): domain Bacteria; kingdom Bacillati; phylum Bacillota; class Bacilli; order Caryophanales; family Paenibacillaceae; genus Brevibacillus; species Brevibacillus brevis. Next base: position 5,840,456 of record NC_012491.1, on the reverse strand, counting down.
AGGTACAACAGACCTCTGAGGAAATGACGCTCGCTCGCGTCTGGCTGGAAACGGGTCGTACCCATCAAATTCGCGTTCACTTTGCCCACATTGGACACCCGCTTGCTGGTGATACGATGTACGGGGGAGCGAGAGGCTTGTTACGCCGACAGGCTCTGCATGCTTCGAAATTATCCTTTTTACATCCGCTTCTCGAAAAAGAGATTGTAGTCGAGGCACCGATACCATCGGATATGAAACGCTTGATGCAAGCAGAGTTTAGATAAGAACGGCCAAGAAGCTGAAACCACCTTTAATAGAAAGGTGGTTTCATTGGTGTATTTGGTAAAGGTGGATTGTGCCCTAGTTGATCAAGCCGTTTTCAGGCGAAACGACGAAATCATGGAAGACTCCTTTGTGGTTGATCGATGCCGTAACAGTCGGTTTCCCCTTTTTCGTAAACGTATATACGTTATATTTGGACGAAACATTGTATCCGGTCAGATCGAGGTTAAAAACCTTTTTCATCATCGGGTTGGCAGCAGCAATCGCCTTTTCTTTTGTAAAGAATGGTTTGGCAAACACCTTGGGAATATCTTCGTCTGCGGTATAGTTCTCATTTATGAACTCGCTGATCAGGGTAGCTGCCACCACTTTCCCTGTTTTCTCCCCTATGACGATACTGTATTTCCCTTCGGTATCCATGAAAGCCCATACTTGATCCAAGCGTTCTTTCGATTCTTTCACCAGTGTTACCTCAGGGAGCAGCGCCGATGCTTTATCGTTGGAAAGAGACTTCAGCGCCTTTTGGGCTGTATCGATCACTTTGGGGTTTATTTGCTCGTTTGTATAATGCAATTTCGCAGCATTGACCTTCCCGGTTGCAGCGTCAATGCTGACCGATGCATGTTGCCCTTTGAACAGCCAAATGTTTTGTTTTTCCCAGTTGATCCGTTCTACCCTATCAATCGTAAAGGCATGCTGATTATCCATTCCTTTTAACGTGCTCGTAACAGTATTCTGCAAATCAGCTGCCACTTCGCTAAGTTTTAATTTTACGTTTACAGATACAACCTTTCCCTCCTGCTTGGTAACGAGCACCTCACCTCTGTTGTTTTTTGCCGTAATCACCCAGGAATTTGCCGTTTCTCCCCTGATCTCGTCCAGTTCGATCGGCACATCGCCCGCCTGCTTTTGCATCGCTTGTCTAGCCGTCTCTACGACATTTTTGTCAAGCTGGGCGAGGGTCATCATTTCTGGCTTTACTGCTGGCGCCTGACCAGCTGCGTATGCTGGTGTCTGTGTGTTTGTAAACGGAGATGCTACGGATAACAGCAAGGCAATCATACTTGTCACAGCTAGTGCTTGTTTTTTCATATGTCCTTTTTCCTTTCTGCATTCAAATCATTTATTTGATCCAGCTGATGGGATTTTGTGACAATCAATCGAGTGTCAAACAATCTGCAGTTGAATAACGTAACAGTGTTATGTTACATTGTTTTCGGAGGTGCTTCACTTGGACGCAAATGTAATCTCGAAGAAGGACCTGCTGGAGCTTACCGGCATTTCGTACGGACAATTGTACCGTTGGAAACGAAAGAACTTGATTCCAGAGGAATGGTTCATTCGTCGAGCCACTTTTACAGGGCAAGAAACCTTTTTCCCACGGGAACAGATTTTGGCTCGAATCGACAAGATCCTGAACATGAAAGACGACCTGTCGCTGGATGAATTGGCGGACATGTTTTCACCAAGTATGAGTGGAACCTCGTTGACAGCAGAGGAATTATTGGCACGAAACATTGTTTCGACTACTTCTCTAGAAGTGTTTAACGTTTTTCTCGGGAGCTTACGGACCTTTACCTTCCAGCAGGCATTATACGCCTATGTGTTAGAAAAGCTTTTGGCCGCAGGAGACTTGAGTGTAGATGAAGGCGGCGGATTGTTGCAGGTACTGGCTAGCCACTATCCCAAATTCGAAGGGAAGCCTTGTGAGCTGATCTTTATGCGCAAGATGGGGATTTCCACGTTCGTGTTGGTGTCTAGCTCTACCGAAATGTATTTTGATAGCGGTGTAAAGGTAGTGAAGCGGCTCGATCTAGCCAATTGCATCGAAGAATTAAAAGGAAAATATTTATAGGGGGAGACCATACCATGCAGAACGAGAATAAGAACAAGCTAGATTTGATCTTTCATGGGGCAGTGAATGCTACGGGTGGTGTATACAACAAAGTAGATGTGCAAGGTTACGGCAAGATTAATGGCGACGTAGAGTGCGAGTCGCTTCATTGTGCGGGACATGTCAGTATCACGGGAGATCTCATTGGCTCTTCGGCAAGAGTAGAAGGCAACGCATCGATAAAAGGCAAAGTGAAGATGGATACATTGTCTGTATACGGTCAGCTTGATGTTGCGGACGATTTGAACTTTACGAGTCTAAAAGTCGGTGGCAATGTCAAGGTACAGGGCAATATGGCAGGAGAGGATGTAAAGGTTCACGGATCATTGAAAACCGCAGGGGATTGCGAAGCAGAAGTGTTCCGGGCAAACGGTGCGTTTAGTATCGGAGGACTGCTGAATGCGGGGCGAATCGAGGTCATACTGCATGGTAGCTGCGAGGCAAAAGAAATAGGCGGAGAGTACATCGAGGTGCGCCGAACAGGCAATAGCACTTTGGGCAAGCTGTTGAAGCATTTTCTCAATAATACCTTGACTGTAGAGACGATTGAAGGAGACGAAATCTACCTGGAAAACACAAAGGCCAAGGTCGTTCGCGGCAACAAGGTCGAGATTGGGCCAGACTGCGAAATTGACCTGGTTGAATACAGCACAGAATGCAAGCAAGACCAAAGCTCCCAGGTTAAGACGCTGACACAACGATAAGGGTGACAAGGAAAAATTAACATTTCAAACTGCATGCAAGTATTTACATGCATGCAGTCTCTTTATATAATGAGTTTGGAAAAAAATGAAAATGCAAGTAATTGCTTGCTTGGTACGGAGGTGCGTCATGGATCACCCAGATATAGAACAGAAGCTGGGGGGGAGAGGCGAAGAGGAACAGGAAACCCGTGAGCGAATTTTATCGGCCGCACGTCAGCTAATGGCACAAAAGGGATACAAGGGAGCGACTACACGCAAGATTTCTGAGCTTGCTGGGGTGAATGAGGTGACGGTATTTCGTCACTTCAAGAACAAGGTAGGCATCCTGACTGAACTCCTGAAAGAAATCATGGATGTCCGAGAGCAGCTGGAGCAAGGGTTGCAAGGCGAGTTTGCTGATCTCAAGGAAATGCTGGTTAGCTACGCACGTACGTATTACGGCTTATTAGTCGAGCGCAAAGAAATTTTCATGATCTGCATGATTGAAGCGGATAATCACCCAGAAGTCGTGCAGATGTTCAGCAGCCTGCCGATGACCGCAGTCGAGGTATTGTCCAACAAGCTCCTAGTGTTTCAGGAGCAAGGTCATTTGCCAAAGGCTGTTCCGTTCACGGCAGCTCTTATGTTCGTCTCCACTTTCTTCTATGCCTTCATGGCGAAGTATCGGGTTAATCTCGATCTCGAAATGGTAGAAGAAGAGCTTTTTGAAAATGCTTCTGAAATCTTGCTACAAGGCATCAGAGGACTCAAATAAACAGCATAGCTACATAGGGGCGGAGGAAGTCATGAAGAGAAGATGGCTTGTATCTGTAATGATGATCGGACTATTGGCAACGACGGCTTGCAGCGAGCAACAGCCTGCTTCGGCACCTCAGAAGGAGTTGAAGCATGTCGTCGTTGCACCAGTAAAGAAGGAGCAGGCTGTTACCGTCACGGAGTTGTCTGGTACGCTGGCTCCTTTGGAGGAAGCACTCGTTTCTTTTGAAGTAGGCGGTCGTATTGTGGAGATGAACCGAAAAGAAGGAGACACGGTCAAAGCGGGCGATGTGCTTGCCCGAGTGAATGCTACAGATTACTCGCTCCAGGTTGCTTCGTCCAGCGCTGCCGTGCAGCAGAGTGAAGCAAATCTTAGCAAGGTAAACAATGGCGCGAGAGAGCAAGAAGTGACGCAGGCGCGTTTGCTTGTGGAGAAGGCAACAGTAGGACTGCAAAAAATGCAGGATGATTTCAATCGGATTGAAAAGCTCTACCAGCAAAACGCCATTTCCAAAAGCGAGTATGAAAGTGCACAAAATGGACTGACGATTGCGCAAAAGGATTTGCAAAACGCACAGCAGTCTTATTCCCTGATTACTCAAGGAGCTCGTTCGGAAGACAAACAGTTGACACAGGCTGTCTACAATCAGACGGTTATCGCCAAAGAAGTGGCAGCCAATACACTTGCCAAAACGCAGCTTCGTTCGCCGATTAACGGGACGATCATCGCTAAGCTCTCGTCTGCGGGCAACTTGGTCGGTTCAGGTACCCCTGTCTATCAAGTCGGCAACATCGATACATTAAAAGTCGTATTGCCCGTTCCTGACCGTGAGATTTCTGCATGGAAAGTAGGCGAGGCGATCTCCTTAGACCTGTATGGTCAAAAACGGGATGGCAAAGTGACCAAAATATTTCCCGCCACGAACCAAAATACCGGAACGATTGGCGTAGAGGTTCAAATCGCCAACCAAGCTCGTGACTGGTTTGCTGGTCAGGTGGTGAAAGCGACCAAAACGGTAACGGGGCAGGAAGGTGTCTACGTACCGGTAGAAGCAGTCATCAGTAGAGGCAAAGATGACGCGCATGTCTTCGTCAATGCAGGCGGGAAAGCTGTCAAAACAAGCGTAGCCATCGGGCAGATTGTAAGTGACAAGCTCGAGATCAAGAGCGGATTAAAAGAAGGAGACCAACTGATCGTCAAAGGGGTGGACCGTTTGTTTGACGGTGACCCAATCGAGGCGGCAGGAGGTACACAGCCGTGATCAAGTACATCGTACAAAAGCGCAAAATTACGCTCCTGTTTTTCAGCATGATTGTACTTGTAGGCTCCCTCAGCTTTTTTCAACTGCCTAAGCAAGAGATGCCGGATATTATCGTAAACATGGCGACGATCACGACGGTTTATCCGGGAGCTTCGCCGGAAAAGGTCGAGCAGGCTGTTACGAAAAAGCTGGAAGAAAAAATCAACGAATTGCAAGGACTTAACTATATATCATCCTCATCTTCCCTCGGCGTCTCTTTTATCATGGTGGAAGCAAAGAGTGACGTAGACCCGAAGCAAAAATGGGATGAATTGCGGAAGAAGGTAAAGGACGCAGAGGCTGATTTGCCAGCAGATGCGAAACAACCGATCATCAATGATGATTTGAACCGTACGTTTGTCCAATCGTTTGCGGTCACCGCTGACTCGCGTGAGGAATTGTACAGCATGCGTACCATGCTGAAATCGTGGAAGGAACAGCTGCGCACCATTCCAAACGTAGCGGATGTACTGGTGGAAGGTCTACCGGAGCAGGAAGTCCACATCGAGGTTGATACGCAAAAGCTTAGCCAATACGGGATCACGTGGAGTCAGGTGATGATGGCTGTCAAAAAGGAAAATGAAAAAATCCCGCTTGGCGACCTGACCACAGAAAAACGGACCTACCAGCTCAAGCTGGCGGAAAATACAGATGTCGAAGAACTGAACAAAGTCATTATCTCCCGTTCAAAAGAGGGCTTCCCGATCTATCTAAAGGACATCGGATCGGTCAAAATGTCGACGGAGACGGTGAAAACAACTTCGTATTTCAATGGGAAGCCTTCGATCACGATCAGTGTTAATGCAGAGACGGGAAGCGATGTACCGTCCTTGCAGAAGCGTGTAGACGAGATGATGGTGACTCTGGATAAAACACTTCCGGCAGGGGCCGAGAGACACTCGATTTATAGTCAGAATGAACGTGTGGATGAGCTTTTTGGCGACCTGACTCGGGAAATGATGATTGCCATTGTCGCAGTTTTGGTGGTGTGTGCGCTCGGATTAAACCTGATCACATCGTTGGTAGTAGCGATGGCGATTCCGATTTCCTTGGCTGTGGGGCTTATGTTCCTGCCATCTATGGGTATTTCACTTAACATGATCTCGATCGTTTCCTTGATCATTGTGCTCGGGATATTGGTCGATGACGCCGTGGTGGTCAATGACAATATCGAGCGGAGACTGTCTGTCCTGGGTGAAAAACCGATGGCTGCGGCGGTTAATGGCGCCAAGGAAGTATCGATTTCGATCACGACCGCTACGCTGGCTACGATTGCGTCATTTGCTCCTTTGATGTTTCTTAGTGGAAACGTCGGGCAGTTCATTCGTCCGGTTCCCGTCATTATTTCGATGACGATGCTGGCGTCAATGGTCATGTCACTGACGATCATCCCGATCTTTCGCCAATGGTATGAGCAACGTAGAAAGGCTGGCGTAGAAGGGTATCGCAAGCCCGCTGGACTTTTGGGAAAACAATTGTTGCAGCTGACCAAGTGGTATGCGAGCAAGGTCATGCCGAAAATTTTGAAGCGACCACTTTTGGCAGGAATGATTGGCGTTTTGATCGGAACGGCTGCATATGGATTGATACCGCTCACTCCGGTGGAATTGTTCCCGAACGATGATCGCCCGCAGTTTCTCATCGATATCCGTCTCCCCGTGGGCAACAGTCTGGAAGAAACAGACCGGGTGGTGCGTGGGACGGCAGATTGGGTGTTGAAGCAGCCTGGTATCGAGGCGGTATCTGCATACGCGGGAGGCAGTGCACCGAAAATGTTCGGTGGAGATACAGCTGCTGGAAGCGGCATTACCGTCGGACAGTTAGTGGTTCGTTATAATGAAAAAGAGACCCATCTCGAGAACATGCTGGAGCCGTGGACGGAAGAATTCAAAAAGCTGTATCCGGAAGCGAGTATCTTGACGAAGCAGCTGGAGGCAGGTCCTCCGGTTGGAAAACCAGTCGTGATTCGTTTTTACGGAGAGGATATTGAGACGCTGCGCTCTCTTTCTGCGCAAACAAAAGAAAAGGTTGCCGGATTAGAGGGCACGTACAATGTGCAAGACGATTTCGGGGTAGAACGCTACACCTTGGAATTTGTCGTGAACAAAGAGCTGATGGAGCAAAAGCTCGTCAACTATACAGACTTGTCCACGACATTGCGTCTGGTGAGCGAAGGCATCACCGTCAGCGAGTTTGATACAGGCTCAGACCTGATCGATATGAAGCTGTTCTTGCAAAAAGGCGAGGAAGACCCTGCATTGCTGTTCCAGCGGCTCAGCATCGCCAATGCACGTGGAGAGCTGATCCCGTTATCACAGCTGGCGGAGGTAAAACCGACTTTCAGTACACAGACGATTCCGCATCGCGATTTGTCGCGGAGCGTGACAGTTACCAGTGATCTGAAAGGGAGAACGGCGACAGACGTAATGGCAGAGATCAAGCCGATGCTCGATAGTATGTCCTTGCCAGAAGGATACCGCTATGAGATTGGCGGCGAGACTTCCGAACAGACTGATATTTTTATCGACATGGGCAAACTCTCGATTCTTGTTGTTTTCCTGATCTTGATTTTGATCGCGATGCAATTCTATTCCTTGACGATCCCTGTACTGGTTACAAGTACGATTTATCTCGCTGTTTCGGGGAGCTTGATCGGCTTGTTCGTGACCCAGACACCACTTGGCTTTATGACAATGATGGGGATTATTGCGCTGGCGGGCATCGTGGTGCGTAACGGGATCGTGTTGATCGAGTTCATCGAGGAAGCACGTCATACAGGCATGGAGCTGAAGCAGGCAGTTATTTCTGCATGTGAGGCACGACTACGGCCTATTCTTTTGACCTCGCTTACAGCGATTGCTGGTATGATGCCGTTAGCTATTTCAGGTGACGTTTTGTTCAAACCACTTGCGGTCACCATTATTTTTGGCTTGGCATTCTCGACACTTTTGACTTTGATCGTTGTGCCGTCCTTCTATACCGTTCTAACGCAGCACAAGATCAAAAAGTTGGCGAAAAAAGCCGCGAAGCGCCCGGATTTGTATGGGCCTGAGGCAGAGACTCTATAATACATGCAACAGCGGCAAACTTTCCGATTCATTTCTTTCGGGAGTTTGTCGCTGTTTTTTAGTAAGCTTTTCTTGCTTTTCGCCAGCCGATTATCAACAGAGCAAGAACCAGTATGAGAAAACCGAGTACACATAAAGCCCAGATTGACTGTAGCAGCATGCTTTGGTTGACCAGCCAGGGAATCTCCTCCAGAGGCATGTTTTTCATTTTGGGGAGAGAAGGGATGATCATCGCGTCCGCATAAATGTGCAGGATGATCGGAGCTAGCAATCCCCAGCGAAGTGCTGCCCATGCCCACAAAACACCAATGAGAAACGATTCGAAAAGAATTCCTAGACCATGCCCAGGTACGTGATAGTAGGCGAAAATCATGGAAGGAATGAGTAGATACATCCACTTCACACCAGTGGGCAGGTCTGTGCTCCTTCGATAGATGAGTGTTAGCAAAAGAAACGGGATGCCGCGAAAGACAAGCTCCTCCCACAAAGGATTATGCCAAGTGGCAAACACAAGCAGATTTGCTTTGCCAGCGAGTGACTGAGCACCAATTGGCTGCGTGGTAGACCATCCGCTAATCGCCTGAAAGGCAGCTCCAGCCGCTTTTGCCAATAAGAGCCCGACAAGGATGAACAGAAAGGCTTGCCCCAACTTTTTCCCCCGTACAAGCCATAAGATGCCGCCAACGTAAATCAGCGAGATCACACCAAAAATAAGCCAGCCAGGAAGCGGAACAGCGACCTTCCAATCGGTTTTCGGCCAGAATAGTAGAGATACGGAAACAGTTTGTCCGAAAAAACCTGAGGAGAGAAATTGTCCCCAGGAGGCGAGCAAGGGCAAAAAGAGCATCATCATCAAGAAAAGGAGTAAAAGTGGGTTTTTGGTCATGTATCGAAATGTATTTGTCCACACTTGCGAAAACCTCTCATTCCAACCATTTTTTCCTATATAATCCTACATGCCTTTTACTCGGTCTAGATGGAAATGGCATTCTTCAGATTTTTGTAAGAGTTTGTTTAAGCAAGAAAAGGTATTAGACGTATGATATGATAGAATCAAAATTCACTGTCAGTAATAGATAGAAAAAGCAGTACAGGAAGGGAGTGTCCAGGATGCAACAGCCCCAGCTTCTTCATGAAGAAAAGGTATTCAAAGACCCTGTCCACCGCTACGTCCACGTGCGGGACAAATTCATTTGGGATTTGATCAACTCGGCAGAATTCCAACGTTTGCGCAGAGTCAGGCAACTGGGCACCAGCTTTTTTACGTTTCACGGTGGAGAGCATAGCCGCTTTAACCACTCGCTTGGCGTGTATGAACTGATGCGCAGAATTTTGGAGACGTTCGAAGGCCGTATTCAGTTGACGTACGAGGAAAAGCTGCTGTGTCTATGTGCGGCTTTGCTCCACGATGTGGGCCACGGTCCGTTTTCCCATTCTTTTGAAAAGGTGTTCAAGTATCACCACGAGGATTGGACGCGCGCCATTTTGCTTGGAGATACGCAAATCAACCGAATTCTTCGTCGGTTTGATGATAGCTTCCCGAAGAAATTGGCAGAAGTGATTAATAAGACATATGACAATAAACTGATCGTAAGTCTCATCTCCAGCCAGCTCGATGCCGATCGGATGGATTACTTACTGCGTGATGCCTACTATACGGGCGTCAATTACGGCAATTTCGAGATTGAGCGAATCTTGCGTGTCATGCGGCCGCAGGAGGATGGCATTGTCTTTAAATTCAGCGGGATGCATGCTGTCGAAGACTACATCATGTCTCGTTATCAAATGTACTGGCAGGTCTATTTCCATCCGGTGACGCGAAGTGCCGAAGTCATCTTGTGCAAAATTTTTCAACGGGCGAAGCTCTTGTTCTCCCAAGGCTATCCGTTCATGCAGGAGCCTGTCATGCTGCTGCCTTTCTTGCAGGAAAAAGTAGAGCTGGCTGACTATTTAGCGCTTGATGAGTCGATCATTCTTTTCTATATGCAGCTCTGGCGCAGAGAGCAAGACCCTGTGTTGAAAGATTTGTGCGCCCGTTTTTTGGACAGGAATCTCTTTAAATACGTCGAATATAATCCGAGGGATTTTCGCTTGCTGTCTGAGTTGAAAGAACTATTTCAATCTGCCGGAATTGATCCGATGTATTATTTGGAGGTAGACACGACCTCCGATCTTCCGTATGATTTTTACCGTGCCGGAGAAGAAGAGGAGCGCATTCCGATTATGCTCCAAATGCCTTCAGGCGAACTTGTCGAGCTGTCACAGAAGTCAGAAATTGTACAGGCCATTAGCGGAAAGCGGCGTTTTGATTACAAGCTGTACTTTCCATTGGATAAAGTCATGGCTTTGCCGGGGGATCTCTCCCGTAAGATTCGAGAACGTCTGGGAGTGATGGAGGATGCTTAATCGTCACGCCAAGATCATACGCCTGATTGAGATAGTCGGCGAAGTGAGCGGGCGAAAAAAATTACAAAAGATGGTGTACATAGGAAAACATCTGGAGATGGATTTCGATGAGCGCTACGAGTTTCACATGTACGGTCCATATTCGGAAGAGCTGACGCTCAGAGTAGATGAGCTGTGCAACATGGGGCTTCTGGATGAGCAAATGGAGAGTAAAGGTGCCATTCATATGTATCGTTACTCTTTGAACGAAACCGGTCATGATTTTCTCAAGTTTCATGAGGTTGACTTCGGTAGTGGAGAACGTGCGATTTTGCGTATGAACGAGGAGAATTCCCGTTTCCTCGAGCTGGTTTCTACGATTCTGTATTTCAACCACTTGCCCTATGAGGAAATGAAGGGCAAAATCTTTACGTTTAAGAGCAAGCAGCGCTACACCGAGGAAGAGATTCAAAAAGGGCAGGCGTTTATTGAAGAACTGCGTGCGTTGATGAAGGAAGACGGCGGCAGTTTACTTATGCAATAGGAAACATCATACGAGGAAAAGCACGGCGTACGAACTTGCAAGAGTTGTGGTACGTCTTTTTTTTTTTATACATGTCAGCCAGTCCAATGGGGCTGGCTTTTTTTGTCTCAGCTCGGAGCTGCATAATACGGGCATCGTTCTTTGACAAGTGCATACGTTATGAAACATTCTGATTCGCGAAAGGGAGATGGACGTGAGTAGAAGCAAGCAATGGTGGCTGTGGATCCTGCTCGGTGTTGTTATGCTTGCCGTCGGTATAAGTGCGTGGTGGGGTACAGCCAGTGCACAAGAAGAAGTAAAAGTGGTGTACGTCTATAGTGATAGCTGCGGATATTGTACGGAGTTCGGCCCGACATTTGAGAAAGTCGTGAAGGAGTATCCACCTGAAATGATCCAACGACTGGATATCCATGAGCAGAAAGAGCTAGATGAAGCGTCGCGCCTCGGGGCAGAGGCAACCCCCACTGTTTTTGTCGTCGAACAAGGTAAGGTGATCGACAAGCTGGAAGGGGCGGTGCCCGAGAATACGTTGCGAAGCTTTTTGCAAAGGAACCTAAATCAGACTCTTTCTAAAAATGGATAATATAGGTAAAATGTCCAGTAAAGAGGGGGGTCATTCCATGAACAAACGTGCAATCATGTCATACCTACTAGCAGCTGTTCTCGCAGTGGCAGGGCTTACTGGAGTAGCTAATAGTCAAACCGTACAGGCTGCTGCGTCAGCGAACGATTACGCTTCACATACAGCAAAGGCAGCCATTGATTTCGGTGTACAGAAGAAATACTTATGGCTGGATAGCAAGGGGAACTTTTATCCGAATAGTCAAATCACGCAAGGGCAGTTTATCGCGAGTTTAGGAGCGATTCGCGGATTGAAGGAGGTAGCCCCCGTTCCGGAGCTCCCGGTAGGGCATTGGGCGAAGGTGAGCTATGAGCAGGCGCAGAAGGCGGGGATTTTGGCGGGGGTGAAGGTAGAGCCGAACAGGCTGTTGACGAAGGAAGAAACGGCAGCGCTGGTGTATGCAGCGTGGAAGCCGATTCGGGGTGAAAAGAATCCCAATTTAACCAATACTGGGGCGCTTATCACGTGGGGATGGATGAAGCCAGCACCTAGTGGTCAGCCTAAATTTCGTGAGGATTTGCCTGTGACGCGAGGGGAAGCGGCGGAAATTTTGCGTTATTTGTGGAAGGATAAATGGCAGCTTGAGCAAGGGGCGAAATATGCGGATGAGTTTCATAAGAGCTTGAAGGTTGTGAATGGGAAGATTAGTGGGAAGGTGCCTAAGGGTGATGGTGATTTTATGATAAGGGCGATGTTTGTCTCAAAACAAAATGTTAAAGAAGGTTTTTTAAATAATGAATCCTTCAGTATTTCAATAAACGGTGCAGACTATATGTCTTTAGTAATAATAAATAATAACGATTCAACGGATGCTGGTGCTTTTATGTATCCCAAATTACCTACTTTTGAGAGAGTTGATAACACGCGGAAATTTTATAAAGTGAAGGGTACAAAATAATGATAAAACTTATAATGAAGCACAGGAAATTAATTTTTTCTGTGCTCTCCTTTTGTCTCTTAAGCGGGCTACTTACTATTTATTCAAATTTTGCAGGTGCAACACCAAACTACCACGGCATTGGTGTTGCTACTGTAGATTCACAAAAAGAGCTTGCACCGAAAAATCAGTTTGACATTCTTGCGATCTCAGGAATAGATGGAGAACTCGGTGCAACAGTATCACAAATTGAAGTAGATAGGGTCATTGATGGAAATAGAGTACTAGGATTCGCTGATATCAACAAAAAAGCAGACAGAGGATGGTACTTCGTAGACGAAAATGAAACAAACTACTGGATCAAACGGTTTGGTGGAAATCCCAATTATATCTTGGGGGGAACTGCTAATGTTTATAGTAAAACTGTTTCTAGTAGTACTATAAGAGATTTCAAAGAGTACCAAGCCTACAACCTCGCAGAACTAGCCTCCGCCTCAGGCGGCGCAGGCTACACCAAAGGAGACAACCTCGTCCCAGACGGCAAAGGCGGGTACATCTCGGTAGGCCACTTCCGAACCACCCCACAACCCAGCGGCAGCATAACCACCAACAAAACAAAATACAACCTCAACGAAACAGTTGAGATCCATGCAAATGCCACGGACTTTTCTTACTATGACCGCGGCATTTTTGTATGGTCTTTAAGCGTGATCAACAAGACAACAGGACGTGGATACAAGAGCATCTTGTCTAATCAAAAATTCAACGATCCAAGCACTGCCGTTCCCAAAGTAAACGAGACAAGCAGTCCCCCAGGCTACAAGTGGACCTTTAAAAATACCGACTATAAGCCTACCGAGCCAGGCCTGTATGAAATATCGCTAACCATCACTGACCTGCATCAAAGAAGCCGCCAAGGATCAAGCAGCATAAGCGTTTCGACACCTTATACAGCACTATTCACAGTGGGTGATGTAACCTCACCGGAAAAGCCTGATCCCGAAAAGCCTGATCCAGGTCCAGCATGTTCAATCGGGTCAACAAAAACCAAACTGAACATTCAAGTCGTTGGCGACAAGGATATTAAAGACCACAATGCTGTTGCCAGCGGCGGCTCGGATATTGCTGTCGAAAAAAATGCAGATATCACTCTCTCTGCCAATAAACCAGGAAAATACACGATGAATGGTTATGACATGAAGCCTGGAGCGAATGGCAACAGGAAAGTCGGGACAGGAAGCATCGGTAGCTCTGGACGGGTAAAAGTCGTCTACACCAGTGATGATGGAACAGAGTGCTGGGAGAAATATTTTAGAGTGGAGTCGCCAGATGGCGAAGACTCATGCCCCATCGTTACGCTGTCGGCATCTGCAGTAAGAAACGGTCAAACCATTGAGATTATGCCGTTCGATACGCTTACGTTCCGGGCTAAATACACAACCAAATACGGAGATAGCTCGGAGGCATCGCTCAAGTGGGATGTATCCCTTCCAAACGGAAAAACTTATACCTTGCCAGTCAGGGAAAATGACAATGGCAGATGGGGACCCTATGATTCCTCCAGTTTAAAGCTTCCGTTCGGAAATGTTTATAACCCGTACTATTTTCCATTCGAGCGAGGAAAAACGTACAAACTAAAGCTAAACCTCGATGGGACAAAGTGGAGGGAGCGACCTGAATGCAATTGGGAAATAACGATTGTGGTAAAAGATGCTTCCTGCTCGATCGCTGATCAAAAAAAGGTTTCATTTTTAGTACATAGCGAGCCACCTCTGCCATTTTCTCCTGAAGGTGAAGGCATGAATGGATCGGTCAGCTCAGGATTTACATTGAAAGACCCCGTATACATCAAGTATTTTTCGAAGGCTGGAGATCAATACGATACTAATCTATCGTTTTCCTCAAAGGTATCTGGTACTTGGTATTGGAAGAGCCCTGAAGGAAAAACAGCGTTAACCGACAAGCTTGCAGTGGACGAGCGATTCAGGCTCATGTTGCCGGCAAGCGTAGATGTTGGCGATGAAATCGTACTGCTGTTCGAGTCCGAGACGGGCTGCACGGGTGAGGTGCGATTCACCATTGAATCCGACCAAAAATGCTGGGATATTCTCGCGTCAGTAGAAATCGATCGAAACAACCAAAAGTGGAGCAAGGATATTCAACGTGGTGAAACCATTGAAATGGCAGCAGAGGAGATTCCAGACAAGTATCGGTTTCGGATGTTTTTGTCGGATGATAGTCACTTTTCGATGAGGTGGTTTGATCCTGCGTCTGGCTCCTGGGAAAGAAAGCGAAACGGAAAGGCACTCGATAGCTCAAATACCTCCACAAATAGCCACTGGGTGTATTTCCCGAGAGACGAAAATGGTCTTCTTTTAGAAGGACTGTACAAGGTGCAATTTTATTCGACCCAGAGTGACGGCTGCGACGGTCATTTTTTTGTGCAAATCGGCAAAGGCGTTCCAAAACCGGATGGAGAGAATTTACTGATTGTGAAATCGAGCTTTCAAATTGACCCGAAGAGCCCTCAAGCCGCAGGAACCGATGCGACGATTACATTCAGCGTGAAGAATGCCGGGAAAGTAACGCATGATACGAAATTGGCTGTTCGCTGGGCGAGCTCAGAAAAGGAAACTCGCTTGGACGTGAATGAATTCAAGCCGGGTGAGGTGCGTAAGATCACGATTCCGACGAAGTATCCGCAAAAATCCGAGGATTTTATTGCCCATATCAACCCTGGGAAATCCATGCCGGAAAACGAGACGATCTGGACAGACAATCGTGCGGCTTGGCCAGTGAAAATTGTCGGTGGAGAAGTTCCGGAGCCGCCTGGTGGTGGAGGAGATTTTGATGGCGGTGAAATTGGGTTAGAGATTTATGACAGTGATGGTAGACAGCTACAAAAACTGCCGCTACATGCAGATGGCGTGTGGGAACGTGAGCCTGCGACGATTCGCGTGGTCATTGATCAGACGAAAATAAACGAAGGCTTCCAAAAAACAGAACAGGAGATCAATCAAAAAATCACGCAATTTAAAGCGCAATTGGAGAGTTCAGTCAGCGGGGACACGATCAAAAACGTAACTGTCACTGCCAATCCGGGGTGGATTTCAGATGCCAAGAGCATGGCGGTTTATACGCCACCACAGCTTGATTTAAAGCTGACAGGCCCGGGAGCCCCGATGCAATGGCAGGTAAGCAGTGCATCTACAGGCTCAGAGGTCGTGTATACAGGAACCACGGTCCCAACACAGACGACTTGGCGCCAAGTACTCCAATCGCAAAAATACAAGGCTGAAATCAACGGCTTTGTCATCGTGATGGATTATCAGGTCGATTTTGAACTGTCCTACGAGAGCTGCGCTATGAACGACGAAGATGAAGAGGTGTGTGAGCCTCGGAACCTCTCCAAAACGATGGCAGGACGCTATACCATTACGGTAAAAGGGGGAGAGCGCTCCTTTGAAGTCTTTGAGCCGAATGCAACAGGCTCGATTCGCCATACGGCCGAATGGGAAGCGTATCATACCAGAGACCGATATCCAAACAGCCAGCCAAATGATTACTACGCGGGAGAGCGCATCTTGACACAAGTGGAGCTACAGGCTCGACACCGCCATCCCGTGAGTAATCAGTTTCCTGTCGTGACAGCTGCGCGGGCATGGATTTCAGAAACAGGCTTACGCCAAACGCCGTTACAGTCGTTGTTAGCCCTGCAACAAGCGAGTCCTCAGCTATGGAGAGGCCCTTCCTATTCCGCTTCCAAGCTAGGAGCTCGTGAAGTGGGTGTAGATACGCCTTTGATGGGGGATAAACAGCATGGCTTCCAAAAGGATGCGAGCTACGCAGTCTATTACTCTGTTTCCTTTCGTTTTGACGTGAACAAGGGCTTCCCTTATCAAAATAAAGCTTCTGGGCAAGGGCACGAAATAAAAGATTATGCGCTACCCTTCCGTATCATTGCAAATGCATGGGAACGACAAGGAATCCGCAACCATACGACGCAGTAAAAATATTTGCACCCCCTCTCTGTCTTTTTCTACTGTAAAGCTAGAAAAAGGATGAGGGGGATTTTTGTGGGAATAATCACGCGACGCTTGCTTTGTGTGCTTCTCCTATTCGCTTTATGCTTGGGAAATACAGTGGAACAGGGCTGGGCAAAAGAACGGGAAATATTCGTAGAGGAGGCGTGGGCATGGATCGACGAGGGAGAGGTGCGTTTTCAGGCACAATTATCAGGTACTCCGGATAAAGTCGAGCTTTCTGTCAGTCAGGGCAGCGTCAGTAAAATCCGTTCTTTTCACGAGGAGTCTCAGATTTCCCTCGCTGTCATGCCTATGGATGATAGCCCTATCCAGATAACGATGTCCATAGATGATGCGGAAGGGCCGTTACGTAGCTGGGAGTTATCGTTACCTGAACACATAGAGCCGACCGTAGAAATAATAAAAATCAAAAAGGCGCCTTGGGATGAAATGGGTTCCGATCAGGAAGAGCCGTTAACGTTGGTCGAACGAGAGGGCGAAGACAAAAACAAAAACGAGGCTCCGGCAGAAGAGGCAGAACACAAACAGGATCAGGATCAGGATGCCTCCGATGAAGAGCTTTCGCGGCTAGCAGAGGAATTTTATGCGCATTTTTCAAGCGAGAATAAGCCAGGAGAAGCGGAACTGCGAAATAGAGAAGTTCGCTTTGAGGTAGAACCGAATGATACTTTGGGCAGCAAATCGGATTGGCTATTTGATGGAAAGGACAGTCATGGAAAGATTAGCAGCAAAGATGATGTGGATTTTTGGAAAATCAGAGGAACAACAAAGGGACAGATGAATATTTCCCTCACAGATATTCCGGCAAACGAAGACTACGATCTGTATGTGTATGATGAGGGGGAAGGGGAGCTTGCCCGTTCAGAGCAGCATGGAAATGAGTCTGAGCTCATCGAGGGACTGACACTGGAAAAAGACAAATGGTACTACATCAAGGTAGTTGGAAAGCAGGGCTCGTTTTCGAAAAATTACTACTACCGCTTGCGAGCTGATTTTTCCGCGGATCATGGAGGAGGCGGCAAGGCAGATGGATACGAGCCGAACGACACAAGGGAAGCGGCATACAAGCTGGATGCATATAACCGAAAGATCGTAGGAAATCTTCATTCAAAGACGGATGTAGATTTTTACAGCTTATCCTTTCCGCTCTCTTCTACTGTGGAGGTCTCTCTCAAGGATATCCCTACTGGAATGGATATGGACGTATTTCTGCTCGACGAGGCTGGAAAAGTAGTCGCTAGTTCCGCGAAAGCGAAGAATTCGGATGAACATATTATCTTCAATGCCTATCCTGGCACCTACATAGTCAAGGTTATGGCCAGCAAACGCTCGGGTTTTACTGCTAACTCGTACAGTCTTTATATAGGAGACAGAACGATTCCGGTTATTTTAATCCCGGGAGTGGGTGGATCCCGACTCGAAGTAGAGCAGAATGGAAAGAGATCGGAAATATGGTTGGGACTTGGTGATAGTCTCATTGGTATTAATGATCCTAAACACCGCCGGCTACTCTCTTTGGAGCCGATCAAGCCAAATAGTATAGATGTACAGCCAGTCGCCCGTGATGCGACGATCCACCCGGAAAAGGATGATTTTTACGCCATCGAATATCTTTCCTATGCACCATTTTTAAAAGAACTTACTGAACAGTATTACAGCATGGTAAAGGAACTGGAGAAGGCGGGATACAAAAAGCACCGCACCTTATTTGCACTACCGTACGATTGGCGGTACAGCAGCACCAAAAATGCCAAGCTTCTAAAAGAGAAAATCGATGCTGCACTTAAGGCAAGTGGGGCAAACCAGGTGCATTTGGTGGCACATAGCATGGGTGGGCTCTTGGTAAAAGAAACACTTCTATCCAATGTGTCCTACCAGCGCAAAGTGAATCGTGTCGTATACATGGGCACACCCTTCCTTGGCTCTCCACGGGCATATCAGGCTCTTAAGCACGGATACAATTTTTCAATCCCTTGGCTGGATGAGGAAACAGGGAAAGTGATTTCCTCCTATGCACCTGCTGTTTACGAGCTACTACCCTCTAAAAAATACTTTGAATCGGTTGGCTTCCTGAAAAGGAGTAACATTCAGTACTACACCTATGACGATTTTTTAAAGGACAAAAATATTCGCCTCGACTATGCGCCGCTCGTCAGACATGGCGGCCAGATGCATGAAAAGTGGGATAACAAAACGATCAATGTTCCACAGTATTCCATCGTGGGTACCGGCCAAGTAACACTGCTCGGTTACTTTTATGATTCTTTTTATAACGAATGGTCCCCGATTCTGGATCCTGGCGTTGGGGACGGTACCGTTCCGTATATGAGTGCCAATTACGCCCAGAAGGATATGAAAAAACGATACTACGTGAAAGGCGAACACGCCAAGCTGCCGACCATACCAGAGGTCATCGACCAAGTAACGCGATTGCTACAGGGAGATGACGAATTACAACCAGGGTTACGCAATGCTCCGGATCAAAATGCGGACTACCTGTATTACATCATTGCACAAGATGACAAAAGCTTTCCTGAAGTGACGATACACAAGTCCGGACAGACCTTTACGCTTGACGTCAATAAAAAAGAAGTACGGGAAGACCTGTCTATTGAGTATCACGATCGTATCGTTGTTATCCATGTTCGAGATGGTGAAGACTTGGAATTCCAGCCGCCTGTAGCTGTAGAGGGTGCGGAGCCAGCGCGCTTTCTGATCAAACGCTTCTCATCAGATGATTCGGAGCGTTACAAAGAAACAGGTAGACGTTACGTGCTTGATGAGCGTGGACTGGCTGAGGTAGAACAAACTACGGATTCCAATGATGTGTAATCATCAAAAGCAAAGGGTGTAAGACAATGGATGATAACTGGATTGTTTGGTTCATACTCGGTCCTTTCGTATTCTCATTGATGTTTGCGGGGCCTTTGATTGGTTTGCTCATCGGTGCTTTCATTCGCTTCACGCTAGGCTTTCGAGGCTGGTTGATCTTTCTAAGTGTTCTTTGTATCAGCTTTGTGTACTACCTGTTTATTGTTCCCTCTGACACGATGCTAGGTGAACTGTTAGTCATGAAGGTTGCCATGGCCGTCCATACAGCGATCGTAACGATCCTGATCATGTGGGGCATCGAAAAAATCATCCAGCTCATAAACAAAAAATGAAACACCCAAAAGCCCATGGATAAATAACTGGGCACATAGGCAAATTGCGTCATCGTACGTTTTTCGAGTAGAATAAAAGGAAGGAGAATGATTGTCTGGAGGTTATTCAAATGGATATTTTTGATAATAAAAAAGGCGGCTTTACCATCATGAGTGGAAAAACCGATGTACACGGCGGTTTTGGTCAAGGTGTGCTCGACCTGAATGCTGTGTCCTCGGTCATTATCGATGGGGACGAAGCGTACATTGACATGGGTGCCTTACATGCCAAAAGTTCTGTTGAAAAGGGCATCAAATGGACGACAAATAAAGAAGAAGTACCAAATGGAAAGCCTTATTGGCTCGTTTGGGTAACAGTCGATCGCAATGAAGCCGGTCCTTACTATGCAGGGGCGACTGCGTGCTACATGGAAATCGATCGGGAAGCGCGTAGGGGCTACAAAATTTTGGCGGATCACGTGAATCGCATGGATTACTCCATGAAGAGACGTATTATGTTGACCGATCTATCCGAGAAGGAAAAAGCCGCTCTGAAAAAGCTTTTGATTGAAAATAACGAGGCTATGTATGAGAATTCTACCGAAGAATTAAAGCAAAATTTGTCCTAAAGTTGGAAATCGTGAACGGTCTGTGAACAAATCGTGAAATGAATTGTTCACACAATTGAAGTCAGGTAAACTTATTTCCATATTGTGTTACATGTACACTTGGTCAACAAACAGGGAGAGAGCCGTCACTCTTTCCCTGTTTGTCTTATATAATTGTCAGCGTTCATCATAGTTTTTGGGAAATCGCGGAACACTAATGGGGATTGAACCAAACTGTTTGACGGAAGGGGCGGTACCCATTGGAAGAAGATCTCCGTGGTAATGAACAATCGCATGATCATTTTGTGAGGCACGGTGGCGTCCATTTCCGCACACATGTGACTCCGACCGAGATAAACAATTTTGTACGCAAGCTCCCTGCTGGAAAAAGGGACAGCTTGTTTGAAGTACTGGAACAGCTTGATCATGCCGGTCTGATTACGATCGTCAACGACCATGTTTTTGCCGATGGAGATGGAGTCGTGGGCGGCGGAGACAATCAGAGCACGCTAGGTTAATAGGCATACAAAAAGGACGTACTCGATTAAGAGAAACGTCCTTTTTTCTTTAGTGATCTGGTTTCCACCAACTGCCCATGCGCTGCCAAAAGGTCGAAGAATCCGGCGGCTTTAAAGGTGTTGGTGTCTCATTTTTGGGGATGTGATTCATGCAATAATCTTGAGGCTCTGTTCCGCTGGCGAAATAAAATAGCTGTGGATTCGGACAATGCTCGGTCGCCAGTTTTCCAGAAGCGGGATCGATATAGACAGAAACAACACCAGCAGGCATGTCAAAGAGGGCAGGGGGCTGACCTTTGAGCGCACTTTCCATGAACTGGGACCAGATTTTTTTGGACAGATAGCCTTCCTTTACGTCATCGACTTTTTGATTTTTGTCGTAACCTACCCATACGGTCGAAACCAGCTGCGGAGTGAATCCGCTCAGCCAAGCGTCATAATCCGTAGATCCTGTTTTCCCTGCTACTGGTCGGTTCATTTCACCAGCTACGCGATATCCCGTACCGCCTTGTTCAAATACACTTTGCATCATATTGACTAAGAGAGCAGATGCGACAGGATCGGCTACCTGCGTTTTCTCTGGTTTTTCTTCAACCAAAAGGTTGCCCTCGCTGTCCTCGATGGAAGTGATCGCAATGGGCTTCACTGCTTGTCCCTTGTTGACGATTGCTGCATAAGCTGCGTTTAGCTCTAAGGGAGAGACAGGTGAAGTTCCTAGTGCGAGAGAGGGAACTGCTTGCATTGAGCTGGTAATACCTAATTGCTTTGCCTGATCAACCACTTTTTGCGGCCCGAGAAAATCAATGGTCTTGACGGCATAAATATTGTCGGAGGTTTTGATTGCTTCACGCATGTTGATCAGTGCGTTTGGATATTTTCCACCAAAATTGCCGGGAATGTACTGCTTATTGTTATCGTAGGTAAAAACGGTCGGTTCGCTTTTCATCAACGTGAGCGGTGTATAGCCGTTTTGCAAGGCTGACAAATACATGATCGGCTTGAAGGAGGAACCGGGCTGGCGCTTGCCAAGCACGCGATTGAACTGACTCGCCTTGTAGTCACGTCCACCTACCATCGCTTTGATATAGCCGGTAGCAGGGTCCATGGCGACGAGGGCAACCTGCAAATTCGGATTATTCTTCGGTAAGACGGAGGCAACAATATCCTCGGCCTTTTTTTGTACAACTGGATCAAGGGTCGTGTGGATTTTGAGACCGCCATGAATAAATTTTTCTTCGTCAATGCCATATTTGTTTTTTACCAAAGTAGCGATGTAATCACGGAAATAAGGAGCTGGCTCGGTTACCTTATCGTTTGCTCGCTGTTTCAGCTTGATTGGTTCCGCGTAGGCTTGCTCTGCTTCCTTCGATGTCAGTAGATTGTCGCGCTCCATCGCATCCAAAATGAGCTTTTGTCTGGCTTTGGCGCGTTCTAAATCGACAAATGGTGAATAATAAGTAGGACCCTTAGGGATGCCTGCGAGCATGGCGCTCTCTGCAACCGTCAAATCTTTGGCGTCCTTGCCGAAATAGGTTTGGGCAGCAGCTTGTACGCCATAGGCTGAATGACCGTAATAAATCTGATTCACGTACATTTCTAATATTTCATCCTTGCTGTAATTCAGTTCAAGCTGAATCGCAAGCAGGGCTTCCTTGATTTTTCGCTCCCATGTCTTGTCCAAGCTGAGGTACAGATTTCTCGCCAATTGTTGGGTGATGGTACTGGCACCTTGACGCATGTCCATGTTAACGACATCGACATAAGCAGCCATGGCTAATCGTTTCCAATCAAAACCGAAATGCTCGCGGAACGAACGATCCTCGATAGCAATGGTCGCATCAAGCAATGCTGGTGAAATCTCTGCAAGCGGCACAGAAATCCGGTTCTCGCCACGGTGCATCGTATCCAAAACCTCTCCATTGGAAGCGTAAATTGTCGTGGTTTGCTTTACAAATGTTTCCGGGAGTGGTTGTGAGCGTAAGTACAAAATGAGCAGCAAGATGGCAAAAGAGAAACATAATAGGCTGAGAATGGTAAATTTTACGAATTTCTTAGCCCAACGCAAATAGCGCAGCAATGGGGCTTCGCGAATGACTTCCATGTGTGCCTCTCCTCCTTTCTGCGGTTGAATAAATAAAATAGGACATACTAGTTACTAGTAGTATGTGTCGCTTGCAAGCTGGTTAAACTTTCCTTGCTAGAAAAATATCTTGCAATTTGGAAGACAGCTACTATAATTTTCTTGTTATATTGTATTTTCATGCGGTTAATTGAAGGAGGTTACATAGCCATGAACATGGAATTGTGGTACACCGAAAAACAGACGGAAAATCACGGGATAACAACGAAAATTACAGAGACCCTATACAGTGAGAAATCCGAGTTTCAACAAATCGACGTAATTCATACGAAGCAGTTTGGTCGCATGTTAGTGCTCGACGGCATGGTTATGACTACCGATGTCGATGAGTTTGTCTACCATGAAATGATTTCTCATATCGCGCTGAATACGCATCCAAACCCGAAGAAGGTTCTGGTTGTAGGCGGCGGCGATGGCGGTGCTATTCGTGAAATCGTAAAGCACGCGTCTGTAGAAAAAGCAGTTCTGGCTGAAATCGACGGTGGCGTCATTGAGTCTTGCAAAAAATATTTCCCTGAGATTGCGAGTGCATTGACAGGTAATCCGCGTGTAGATGTACAAGTCATCGATGGTATTAAACATATTCATGACCACAAAGGTGAGTACGATGTGATCATGGTCGACTCTACAGAGCCAGTAGGACCTGCTGTAGGTTTGTTCGAAAAAGGTTTCTACCAAGGCATCCACGATGCTTTGAAACCAGACGGTATCATGGTTGCTCAAACGGAATCTCCTTGGTTCAACCGTGAACTGATCAAGCGTGTGTTCAAAGACCTGAAATCGATCTTCCCGGTTACTCGTCTCTACACTTGCAGCATCCCTACTTATCCATCCGGACTGTGGAGCTTCACTATCGCTTCCAAGCAACATGATCCGTTGGAAGTAGACCCAGCGAAAATCAAAGATCTGGGCACCAAATACTACAATGCGGAAGTTCACCACGCTGCTTTCAAACTGCCTAACTTTGTGGCTGAGCTGACCCGCGACTAATCGGGGGAGAACTACACCTATGCGTTTTGACGAAGCATACTCTGGAAATGTCTTTATCCGTAGTCACGGGAATTACGAAGAAAGCCAAGCGGTTATTTACGGTATGCCGATGGACTGGACAGTGAGCTTCCGCCCGGGATCTCGTTTTGGTCCTGCCCGTATTCGTGAGGTTTCTATCGGACTGGAAGAGTACAGCCCGTACTTGGACAGGCTGTTGGAAGACATCAAATACTTTGATGCTGGCGATATTCCACTTCCTTTTGGAAACGTGGAAGGTAGTCTGGACGCGATCCGTACATTCGTGGCAAAAGTATTGGCAGATGGCAAATTCCCATTGGGTCTTGGCGGAGAGCACTTGGTTTCCTGGCCAGTATTCCAAGCGGTTTATGAAAAGTACAAAGACATGGTCGTATTCCACTTTGACGCGCATACAGACCTGCGTGACAACTACGAGGGATACGAATACTCCCACTCCACCCCGATCAAAAAGGTATGCAATCTGATCGGCGGTAAAAATGTATACTCTTTCGGAATTCGCAGCGGGATGAAGGACGAGTTTGAGTGGGCAAAAGAAAACATGCACCTGTACAAATACGATGTACTGGAGCCAGTGAAGCAAGTGCTGCCTACCATCGGCAACCGTCCGATCTACCTGACGATTGACATCGATGTATTGGACCCTGCGCACGCTCCAGGAACAGGTACAACAGAAGCAGGCGGCATTACATCTCGTGAGCTGCTCGATACGATTCACTTCATGGCAAACAACGGTGCGAATGTCGTCGGTTGTGACCTGGTGGAGGTTGCTCCTGTGTATGACCACAGTGAAATGACGCAAATCGCGGCGTCCAAATTCGTTCGCGAGCTGCTCTTGAGCTTTGTAAAATAAGATATCTACGTAAGTAAGCCTCCGGTTTTGGAAAAGAACCGGAGGCTTTTTCTATTGGTGAGAGAGATTGAATTAAATTAATAAACATTTTAGTTTACAAAGTATAAAATAGTCAGTACAATCATAATAGTGAGATGATTGAAAAGTCGACGGAGGTTTTCTTACAAAGGAGTTGTCTGCATGAGAGAGGTATTTGCCTACGCACCATTTCGAAAGCTGTTCTTTTCCAATTTGTTCTCCGGTTTTGGGCAAGGCATGACGATGATCGGGATTGCCTGGTTCCTCGTGGAAACGACAGGCTCTGCTCAACTTTTGGGCTCCACGATGTTTACTTCTGCGGTACTGATGTTTTTTATTGGGCCGTATATCGGGACGCTCATCGATCGTTACTCCCGCAAAAAAATGCTTCTAATCGAAAACTTGATCGGATTTGGCGTACTTGGCCTGCTCGCGATCTGGGGCTTTTTCGGAGAGTACACCGAGTGGATGCTGATTGTTATCTATTTGACGACGACTTTTATGTACCAGATTCATTACCCGACCCAGTCCGCGTTGGTTCAGGAGACGTTTGAGCCCAAGCACTACAATAGCATCAACAGTCTGCTCGAGATCGAAGGACAGACGGCATCCGTTCTTGCTGGCGCGTTTGCGGGGATTTTGCTGAGCTCCTACGGGCTGCATGTGGTGATTATTTTCAATGCGATTACGTACTTGTTCGCCTTTACCCTGCTGTCTACCATGACGTATACCTTCACACTGGAAAAAGAAGCGAAGCAAAACCAGGGTGTCGCGTGGACGGCGCAGCTGATGGAAAGCTGGCGGTACATTCGGCAAAAGAAAGGATTTCTTCTGTTTGGTATATCCGCACTTATGCCCTTCATTGCTGTTATGGCGACGAACTTATTGAAGCCGGTTTACATAAGCCAAACGTTGCAGGCGGGTGTCTCGGTTTATTCGCTAGGAGAGGTCACGTATGCACTAGGTGCTGTGGCGGCAGGTTTACTCGTTGCGATCGTCGTACGCAAGATGGGGCAGCTGGCAGCCATGATCGGCAATACGTTGCTATTCGCGATTGCCATTGTCGTCATGATTGCTTTGCCGTATGGCTGGGCGCTGATTGCGGCGTACACGTTTTACGGGTGGAGTAACGCTTCTGTGCGATTGATTCGGCAATCGCTCTATATGACAGTTGTGCCGAAGCATCAGATGGGGCGGGTGATGAGCTTTTTCAACTCCATCGGCATGATGATGCGTCTGGTCCTGATCGGTTTGTTTACGGCGATGATCGATTACACGGGGGCAGGAGTCGGATACTTGGTGTTGGCGGGTCTGCTGTTGCTTGCGGCGATTGGGGTTGCTGCTACCATGAAATACCTGCTGGCGGATGCCAAATCGGAGGCGGCGGTTGCCACAGAAGAGCGGTGAAGGGTAGAATGTAGGGATAAAAGGGAAGCGAAAGAAAGTGGAGTGTGGAAGCAGCATGCAAGACATACAAGTGAAATTGACGGCACGGCATCATGTCGAAGGCAACTGGGAAGAAACGACCCACAGCTATGAAGGCAAGCGCGTACAAAAAGCATCCGCGTGGTACTTGACCTACAAAGAGCAGATGGAAGGCGTAGGCGAAGTAAGCACGACACTGAAGCTGACAGATACGTCTATTACGCTGGTCCGTCAGGGTGGTGTTTCAACCAGGCAGCAATTCGAAAAAGGAGCCAGCACCCATTCTACCTATCAAAGTCCCTATGGACCGTTTGCAATGGAGACGCTTACGAACAAGCTGCGAATTCGCTACGAGGCAGAGGTTCCTGTACAGGTAGAAATCGCATACCAGCTATGGATGAATGAGCAGTACGCTGGTGAGCATGAGCTGAAAATAGAGCTAGGAAAATAAGCCGCCCTTTGCAAGGGCGGTTTTTTGCACGTACAATAGGAGTACTTGCGGCTGAAGTGAGAGGGGGATACAGCATGTTTGTACTCACAAATGGACTAATAGCCGGTTTGGGTCTTGCTGCTTTTTTGGCACTCGGGGATGGTTTGTTTGATACCAATACCTTTCCCGTTTTAATTGATGTCAGCTATGTACCGGGCATGGAAAACCTGCCCTCTATTGTAGAACTATTGATTCATCTGCTTATTAGTGTGATCGTCGCCTTTTTTCTCATGCACTTTTACCCTTGGGAACGAAAAGCCCGATCGGTACGATACTTGCTGTACTGGATGCTCGGTTTTTCTGTCGCGTTTTTCCCATTTAGTGTGTTAAGTAAATCCCCGATTAGTATGACAGCGTTCCTCATTTGGATATTGGGACATTTACTGTATACCGCTATGCTTGCCATTCAGGTAGGGCGTAATCGATAATAGCGTAAAAGTGCCGAATATTCGGCGAAGTGATGATTTTTTGGCAGCATGGATGGAAGGAAGGAGTGAAAGCCAGGATGCCGTTGTCAGATACGGTAGAAATGTTGCAGGCGATCTTGGGTGCTATCGATGAAGGAATTCACGTTGTGGACGCAAATGGCATTACGATTTTCTACAATCACGTCGCAGCCAAGCTCGATGGATTGACCTCAGAAGAGGTGTTGGGAAAGCCATTGTTGGAGGTTTTTCCTTCACTTGATCGACAGTCGAGTACTCTGCTACGTGTTATCGATAGTGGCGAATCAATCTACAACCAGACACAGACATATAAGAATTGGAAGGGAATGCGTGTAGAGACAATCAACACGACACTTCCGGTGAGAGTAGGCAAACGGTTAGTCGGTGCAGTCGAGGTGGCGAAGGATATCGGCAAGCTAAAAGAACTGTCGGAGCGCTTGGTTGATCTTCAGGCCCAAATTAGCAAGCCGAAACGGACAAAACGCACGGTAGATGAAACGACTTTCCATTTCGAAGATATTTTGACGATGAGTGAAAAAATGAAACGCCTCAAAGAACGCGCTCGAAAAGCTGCTCGGACAAGTTCTCCTGTGTTGATATACGGCGAAACCGGGACGGGAAAAGAACTGTTTGTCCAATCTATTCACCACGCATCTGTCCGCAGTAGTAAGCCATTCATCGCGCAAAACTGTGCCGCGCTTCCGGCCGCATTGCTCGAAAGCTTGCTGTTTGGCACGACAAAAGGAAGCTTCACGGGAGCCGATGATCGACCAGGGTTATTCGAGCTGGCGGACGGTGGTACTCTATTTCTGGATGAACTAAACAGTATGCCGCTCGATTTGCAAGCAAAGCTGCTACGAGTCCTCCAGGACGGTCAGATCAGACGGATCGGTGGGAGCCATTCGACCAAAGTGGACGTACGGGTAATCGCAGCAGTCAACGAAGCACCGCAGTCACTCGTGGAACGAGGGGTCATGCGAACCGACCTATACTATCGGATCAACGTCGTCTCTTTTGAACTGCCTCCATTGCGAGAGCGCAGAGAAGATGTGGATATGCTGATCGATCATTTCTTGGAAAAGTTCAACCAGATCTTCGGTATGAATGTGCGTGGAATCAGCAGTGAAGTGGCTAGTTTGTTTGCTGCGTATGAGTGGCCGGGGAATGTCCGTGAACTGGAGCATGTCATAGAAGCAGCCATGAATATGGTGGAGTCGGACATGATTTTGTTGGATCATCTTCCGGCTCATTTGCTGGAACGCTCGCAGTCTGAGAAAAAGGAAGCGCCAATTTCAGCTCAAATCCTACCCAAGGAAGGCTGTACGCTGCCCGAAATTTTGCGTGAGGTAGAGGAAAAGGTGATCAAAGAGGCGATGCAGCAAACGGACGGCAATGTACTTCGCGCCGCCAAGCTCTTGGGCATCCCAAGACAGACGCTGCAATACAAGCTCTCGCAACGGATGATCCCTCCCTGTTGAGTGCCGAAAATTCGGCAGACTCGCGAAGGATCAAATGGATAAGAAGCGCTCACAAAACGCTCTATTCCTTATTTTCTAAATCTTTTGATTTGTTGGCATGGCACTTGCATCTCTTGTTGATTGAGTGAAGCGAAGAGGTTCACCATAAGACGAGAGGAGACGGGATGCACATGACAGTAGCGACAAAACGCGATTGGCGTTCGATAGAACTTTGGAAGGATGTCACGGACGAGCAATGGAATGACTGGATGTGGCAGCTTACGCACACCATTAAGACGGTCGATGATTTGAAGCAGGTAATCAACCTGACACCGGAAGAGGAAGAGGGCGTACGTATTTCTACGCAAACGATTCCACTCAACATCACACCGTACTATGCTCATCTGATGGATCCAGACGATCCAAGCGATCCGGTTCGCATGCAGTCTGTACCTTTGTCCTCTGAGATGGTTCGTACCAAATACGACATGGAAGACCCACTCCACGAGGATACCGATTCTCCTGTACCTGGTCTGACGCATCGATATCCAGATCGCGTGCTTTTTCTGGTGACGAACCAATGCTCCATGTATTGCCGTTACTGTACGCGTCGTCGCTTTTCTGGCCAGATCGGCATGGGCGTGCCAAAGAAACAGCTGGATGCCTGTATCGATTATATTCGCTCAAGACCAGAAGTCCGCGATGTACTGCTCTCCGGTGGAGACGGTCTGTTGATCAATGACCGCGTACTGGAGTACATCATCAGCAGCCTGCGCGATATCCCGCATGTTGAAATTATTCGGATCGGAACGCGTGCACCTGTTGTATTCCCGCAACGCATTACAGAAAACCTGTGCAATATCCTGAAAAAATACCATCCGGTTTGGCTTAATACACACTTCAACCATCCAAAAGAAATTACACCGGAAGCAAAGCTGGCTTGCGAGATGCTCGCTAATGCTGGTGTTCCGCTCGGAAACCAGGCAGTTATTTTGGCCGGCATCAACGATTGCGCGAATACAATGAAAAAGCTGGTGCAGGACCTGGTGAAAATCCGCGTTCGCCCGTATTACATCTATCAATGCGACCTGTCAGAGGGAATTGGACACTTCCGCGCACCTGTCAGCAAAGGTATCGAAATCATTGAGCACCTGCGCGGCCATACTTCCGGCTATGCAGTTCCGACCTTTGTAGTAGACGCTCCACACGGCGGCGGTAAAATTCCTGTCAGCCCGAATTACATCATTTCGCAAGCGTCCGATAAAGTCGTCCTGCGTAATTTTGAAGGCGTTATCACGTCCTATCCAGAGCCGAAGCAATACCACGAGCATGATGAAGAAAACTGCGAATACTGTAAGGCTGCAAAAGGCAAAGCAGTTGGTATCGCAGCACTCATGCAAGACGAGGTAGACAATCTGGAGCCGACTGATCTGCCGCGCAACAAGCGTATCAAAGCAACCAAGGTCAAATCACTCGCGGACGTACGCTCGGAGCAAAAGTCCAAGAAAGAGCACACCACTGCCGAGACCAAGGAAGCTTCAGGAAAATAAGCAGGATCAACAGCTACCCGTATAAAGGTAGCTGTTTTTTTTCGTAAGAATATTTCCAACTCTTCGAAGAGGATGGATGATTCGCAACTTGTGTGTTAAGATCGAGTTGTACCCATTATGAGCGGTCGCTCAGTATCGTTTCATTTTTCGAAAAAAATAAACAGACTGACTGAATACTCATTCATTTATTTCCATGATTCTGATAAGATAGAAAAAACGATTTCCACGTCCAAAGACAAACTCGCAATAGAGGGGAGTAGAAAACATGCTGGCACTCATTAATTTGATCGCCTTTTTCCTGGTTCTTGCTTACGGGCTTTATTTAGCCGGACATGTCGTGTACAGCAGATACTTGTTTATCAAGCTGGGGAAAAAGCCGGATGTGAAAAATGACTTTGGGGCACGCATCAATCTGATGCTGGACAACGTCATTTTCCACAAGAAGCTGCTGAAGGATAAGAAGAGCGGCGTGATGCACGTCGTGATGTTTTACGGTTTTATCACCCTGCAATTCGGAGCCATCGAGCTGATTATCAAAGGGCTTTCGAAAGGCTACGAGCTTCCTTTTGGCAGCGCTCACAAATACTTCTCTGTCATGCAGGAGATCACCACGTTTCTCATTTTGGCTGCGGTCGGCTACGCATTTTACCGCCGCTATATCGAAAAGCTCAAGCGTCTGAAGCGCGGCTTCAAGTCAGGGATTGTTCTCTTGCTGATTTCCTCCCTGATGGCGACTGTCTTGCTCTCGCTCGCTTTTGAACAAATTTGGCTCGGACATGAGCCATCGGCGTTCGCTCCGATCTCTTCTGTTTTTGCGATCGTATTATCTGCGATTGGAGTAGGGACAACGGGAGCAGTGGTAGGCTTTTACGTTTTCTGGTGGCTGCATCTGATCATCTTGCTCGGCTTTGCGGTTTACGTGCCGCAGTCCAAGCACGCGCATTTGCTGTTTGCGCCTGTCAATGTGTGGTTCAAAAAGCTGGACCCGCCAGGCAAGCTGACCAGCATTAACTTCGAGGACGAGACACAGGAAGAATTCGGTGTCGGCAAGATCGAGGATTTTACACAAACGCAGCTCATCGACCTGTATGCTTGTGTGGAGTGCGGTCGCTGCACGAATATGTGCCCGGCCTCTGGAACGGGAAAAATGCTCTCCCCGATGGATCTGATTACGAAAATGCGCGACCATTTGACCGAAAAAGGCGCGTCGGTGACATCGCGTACGCCATGGATGCCGAGCTTCGCTTTTTCGCAGACGACTGCCAACCAGATTGCGTTCCAAGCATCTGAAGTAGCGGCGACGGCGGAAGGAGCAACTGCGGTCTATGAGAAAAGCTTGATCGGCGATGTCATTACCGAGCAGGAGCTGTGGGCTTGTACGACCTGTCGCAACTGCGAAGACCAATGCCCGGTAATGAATGAGCATGTCGATAAAATCATCGATATGCGCCGCTATTTGGTGATGACGGAAGGTAGCATGCCAGCAGAAGCGCAGCGCGCCTTGAACAATATCGAGCGTCAGGGCAACCCGTGGGGAATCAACCGAAAAGACCGGACGAAATGGATTGAAGGTCTGAACGGTGA
Organism: Brevibacillus brevis NBRC 100599; assembly: GCF_000010165.1. NCBI lineage: Bacteria > Bacillati > Bacillota > Bacilli > Caryophanales > Paenibacillaceae > Brevibacillus > Brevibacillus brevis. The sequence goes on along the minus strand of NC_012491.1, from coordinate 5,808,737 downwards.
GTACGAGGTGCCAACTGTGAAGCAGGTCGAGGAATTCGAGTACTTGTTCTGGGTAGGCTCGATGGGATCATTTGACTTGCGCAGCCAAAAAATTTCGCAGGCATTCGTGAAGCTTATGCATGAAGCAGGCGTGAAGTTCGCCATTTTGGGTAACGAGGAAAAGAACTCTGGTGATACGGCTCGCCGTATCGGTAATGAATTCTTGTTCCAACAGCTCGCCCAAGAAAATATCGCCCTGTTTGAATCATATGAAGTCAAAAAAATCGTCACCTGCGATCCGCATGCGTTCAATACGTTCAAGAACGAATATCCAGAATTCGGGTTGAACGCAGAGGTGTATCACCACTCTGAGCTGTTGGCGGAGTGGGTGAAGGAAGGCAAATTGAAGCCAACCAAGGAAGTCAAGGAGCGCATCACCTACCACGATTCCTGCTACTTGGGCCGCTACAACGAAATTTACGACAAGCCACGCGTGATCCTCGAAGCCATCCCTGGCGTAGAGGTGGTCGAAATGAAGCGCAGCGGCTGCGACAGTATGTGCTGCGGCGCAGGCGGTGGCTTGATGTGGATGGAGGAACATGAGGGCTCTCGTATCAATGTCACACGTACGGAGCAAGCTCTGGAGGTTAACCCCACGGAAATCGCGAGTGCATGCCCATACTGCCTGACGATGATGAACGACGGAATCAAGACCAAAGAGCAGGAAGATCACGTCAAAACACGCGACGTCGCGGAAATTCTCGCAGACGCCATCTAGGTTTATACCATGCGCAAGTCTCGGTGCTAATCAAGCGACGAGGCTTGCGCATTATTTTTTTGCAAAAAAACTGTAAGATAATGGAGCCAGCTGAATCAAAAAGAGTGGGAAGGGAGTGAGGAAGCTGGAGCTTACAGAGAAAAGCTTAACCAAAACAAAGGAAGCATTATTTGATGAATTGATCCGGCACTACTTGAAAAAGGTGCTGCGCCTCGTGTATTTGATGGTCAAGGACCGCAGTCTTGCTGAGGATATTACCCAGGAAGTGTTCCTGTTAGCTTACAAAAACTTGGGCAAATTCCGCCAAGAGAGCTCGATGCAAACATGGGTGTACCGAATCGCCGTCAACGAAGCGAAAAAGCATCTACGCTCGTGGTCGTTCCGTCACTTGTTTTTCAAATCGGAAGTGGACATAGAGGTAGTCGAGGGGGCAGAGTCGGCTGTTTTGCAAAATGACCTTCGCGCCCGTTTTGCCCATCTGGTCATGAAGCTGCCGCATAGCTATCGTCAATTGATTATCCTTCACTACTACGAGGAGTTGTCCGTAGAGGAGATCGCGGTCATTTTAGACACGTCCGCAAGAGCGATTTATACGAAAATGCACCGCGCACGCCAGAAGCTCAAAGCGCTCCTGGAAAAGGAGGGGATCGAATGAACCTGGACAAATGGCTCGTGGAATTCAAGGAAACGGCTGACCGGACACTGTTGCGCGGAATGGACGATACGACTGGCTTGGAGGAGCGGATTCGCATGAATATCGAGAAGAAAGGCAAGAAAAGGTTTCGTTTCATCTACCCTGTAAGCGCAGCACTTGTTGCGGTTGCGCTTGTCATCGGGTTTACCCCTTATATACTGCAAAAGGAAAGCACGACGAGTACACATACGCCGAAGGGAACGTCTGCCGAGCCAGGGACCCATCAAAAGCCTGATCCAAAGGCTCACCCAGCTTCTGATGATCAGGTGATTATGGGAACGGTAGATGAGATCATCGATGTCTTGCGTGTTGGGATGACACAAGACCAAATCAAAGCAAAGATTTCGTTCCCTTACACAGTTGTAGACGATTATGGCGGAAGCGGGGACGATGGCACAGAAGAGTACTGGGGCTATTCGATTCTCGCAAAAGAAGGATATCAGCGAAAAGACTGGACAATGATCGATACGGAGGCTCTGCTAAAAAGAGACGTGGGCTTGGCGATGTTAGTTGGATGGAAGGATAAAAAGCTTTATTGGTATACGATAAGCTATGTCCAAGGCAAAGAGGTCTATCTTTTCAAACTGAATAGTAACGGTACCGTTACTGAGGATATCGTAGATGTTCCCCAGGATGGCATACAAACACCTCCGGCTACGTCTATATTCGATTTAAAGTCAGAGGAAGAGGATCGTTTTTACAATTACATGTATGAGAAAAAAGATGGGCTTTTGCGTGGATTATCTCCAATCGATGTGTTGAAGCTGTATGTGAAAGCACAGCAAGAGGGTCAGCTCGAAATGCAGTACGCTTTGCATATCGAGGACGATGGATTTGAGAAGCCAACACAGGAGCAATACTTGGAAGATAGGAAGAAAGATCCGGTTGGAGCACGAAATAGCTGGAAGCAGCTGAAATCGATGCAAGAATGGGCAAGTGACATAACGCTTGAGCAAACGTCTGACAAGGAAGCGGTTGTCTGGGTGACTTTCAAGGACAACAGGGATAAGGTTGCCTATAAAATGCAGAAAAACAAGCAAGGCATCTGGAAACTAAGCTGGATGGCACGACAATAGAAAGAACAGCCTGGCTCTCACAAAAGTCAGGCTGTTCTTTTTTTCAATATTGATTGACTATTCGTACGGAAGACGGCAAAATAAAAGTATGCAAAATGAACGAACGCTCGATCAATTTAGTTTTTATTAATGTAAAACATCATCCGAATGGAGGGCATTCGATGAAAACGGTCATTGTAGGGGCAGCGCGTACCCCTTTTGGTAAGTTTGGTGGCTCTTTGAAAGCGCTATCGGCAGTAGAGCTCGGCTCTATCGTGATCAAGGAAGCGGTAGAGCGCGCTGGTATTTCCGGCGATCAGGTGGACGAAGTGATCATGGGTATGGTCTTGCAGGCAGGTGCGGGTCAGGTGCCCTCACGCCAGGCAGCTCGCAAAGCTGGTTTGCCGTGGAATGTAGCGAGTGAGACGATCAACAAAGTATGCGCGTCCGGGATGCGTGCAGTGACGATGGGGGACCAGATCATTCGGGCCGGGGACGGAGAAATCATCGTCGCTGGCGGCATGGAGAGCATGAGCAACGCACCGTATGCACTGCCAGATGCACGTAACGGAATGCGGATGGGAGATTCGACCGTACGTGATCTCATGATGTACGACGGCCTCACTTGCCCGTTTCATCAAGTGGCGATGGCTGTTCACGGCAGCAATGTGGCGGAAGAGAACGGGATTACGCGAGAAGAGCAGGATGCGTGGGCGCTGCGCAGCCAGCAGAGAGCCGCACAAGCGATGGAAAAAGGACTTTTTGCCGACGAGCTTGTCTCGGTTTCCATTCCGCAAAGAAAAGGGGAGCCGCTGCAAGTAACCGTCGATGAAGGACCACGTCCGGATACCACCGAGGAAGGATTGGCGAAGCTGCCACCCGTGTACAAAAAGGACGGAACAATCACGGCAGGCAATGCACCGGGAATCAACGACGGGGCGGCAGCAATGGTGCTGATGTCAGAAGCGAAAGCACAACAGCTGGGCATCAAGCCGCTTGCGACGATACTGGGACACGCCGCGGTCGGCGCAGAGGCTCCTTATATCGCGACAACTCCGGGGCTTGCGATCAACAAGCTCTTGGAAAAGACAGGTGTCTCGCTTTCGGAGATCGATCTATTTGAGGTAAACGAAGCATTTGCCGCGGTAATTTTGACCAGTGGCAAAATTGTTGGCTGGGACGCAGAGAAAGTGAATGTAAACGGGGGAGCGATTGCGTTCGGACACCCGATTGGCGCGAGTGGCGCTCGGATCATTATGCACCTCGCCTATGAATTGAAAAGACGAGGCGGCGGCTTAGGGATCGCGGCAATTTGCAGCGGTGCCGCACAGGGTGACGCCATCTTGATTAAAGTAGACTAAGGGAGGCCTTTTTGCATGAACGTACAAACGATTATGGTCATCGGGGCAGGACAAATGGGCAGCGGGATTGCCCAAGTAGCGGCGCAGGCTGGCTTTCGCGTTTTTCTGAACGACGTCCAGCAAGCATTTGTAGAGCGCGGTCTGGCCACGATTACGAAAAACTTGTCGCGCAACGTGGAAAAAGGCAAGCTCAGCGAAGCAGAAAAGGAAGCGATTCTCGGCCGTTTGACACTGTCTACTGATCTGGCAGATGCGTCTGAAGCAGATTTTGTGGTAGAAGCGGTGACAGAAAACATGGCGGTCAAAACGCAAATCTTTTCCAAGCTGGATGAAGTATGTCCGCCGCATACGGTGCTCGCGAGCAATACATCCTCGCTGCCGATTACTGAGATTGCGGCAGTTACAAAGCGGCCGGAAAAAGTAATCGGGATGCATTTCATGAACCCCGTTCCAGTGATGAAGTTGGTTGAGATCATCCGCGGGCTGCAAACATCCGATGAGGTCTATCAGCTGACAGAAGATTTGTCCAAACAAATGAGCAAGGTACCCGTGAGCGTCAACGATTTCCCCGGGTTTGTGTCCAATCGGGTACTGATGCCCATGTTAAATGAAGCGATTTATTGCGTGTACGAAGGAGTTGCAACACCGGAAGCAATCGATGAAGTGATGAAGCTGGGCATGAACCATCCGATGGGGCCGCTTCAGTTGGCTGACTTCATCGGGCTGGACACTTGCCTCTACATTATGGAAGTACTGCACGAAGGGTTCGGTGATTCGAAATACCGCCCATGCCCATTGCTGCGCAAGTACGTCAAAGCAGGATGGCTAGGCAAAAAATCCGGTCGTGGTTTCTACGTGTACAGCTAACCGAAGATTTCGCAGAAAGGTAGGACGGACATGGATTTTCGATTGAACGAAGAGCAAGAGATGATGCGCCGCATGGTGCGAGACTTTGCCCAGAAAGAGATCGCACCATTCGTCCCGGTGATGGAGGAGACGGACCAGTTCCCACGTCAGATCCTCAAAAAGATGGGCGAAATGGGGCTCATGGGCATTCCGATTGCCGAAGAGTGGGGAGGAGCTGGAGCGGACTTTATTTCCTACATTTTGGCCATTCACGAGATTTCCAAAGTGAGTGCGACAGTAGGTGTCATTTTGTCCGTGCATACCTCCGTCGGGACGAACCCGATTCTCTACTTCGGTACCGAGGAGCAAAAACGCAAATACGTGACCAAGCTTGCGAGTGGGGAATACCTCGGGGCTTTTGCCTTGACTGAGCCGCATGCAGGTTCTGATGCGAGCAGTATCCGAACCACAGCCGTGAAAAAAGGCGATGAATACATCCTGAACGGAAACAAGGTGTTCATCACGAACGGCGGGGAGGCAGATACGTATATCGCCTTTGCCGTTACTGACTCGACAAAAGGACCCAAGGGAATATCGGCCTTTATCGTAGACAAGGATACACCGGGCTTCACGGTTGGGAAAAAGGAAAAGAAGATGGGACTTCATGGTTCCTATACAACAGAGCTCGTATTCGACAATGCCCGTGTACCGGCTGCCAACCTGCTTGGACAGGAAGGGGAAGGCTTCTGTATCGCGATGGCGAATCTGGATTCCGGTCGCATCGGGATTGCTGCACAAGCGCTTGGTATTTGCGAAGCCGCAGTCCAATACGCGACAGAGTACGCGCAGGAACGCAAGCAGTTCGGACAATCGATTGCCAAGCAGCAAGCCATCGCTTTCAAGCTGGCTGACATGGCGACGAAAGCAGAAGTAGCCCGATTGCTGGTATACCGAGCTGCGTGGTTGCGCAGTCAAGGAATTGCTTGTGGAATGGAAGCCTCGATGGCAAAACGCTTTGCCACTGACTCCGCGATGGAGCTCGCCACAGAAGCCGTACAAATCTTCGGTGGCTACGGCTACACCAGAGAATATCCGGTTGAGCGTCTATTCCGGGATGCGAAAGTAACGCAAATCTATGAGGGCACCAACGAAATTCAGCGAATCGTTATCGCCAAGCATTTGCTTGCTGATTAATAGAAAAATGAAAAGCACATGGGGGAGTGAGCCATATGAATTTCCAACTGACGGAAGAACATGACATGATGCGCAAAATGATTCGCGACTTTGCAGAGAATCAAGTAGCTCCGACAGCAGCCGAGCGCGATGAAGAAGAGTGCTTTGATCGTTCCATTTTTGAGCAAATGGCTGAGCTTGGACTGACAGGGATTCCTTGGCCGGAGCAATACGGCGGAGCAGGTGCAGATTACCTGAGCTACGTCATTGCAGTGGAAGAACTCTCCCGTGTGGATGCCTCCATCGGTGTAACACTGTCTGCACATGTTTCCTTGGCGAGCTGGCCGATTTACAAATTCGGGACAGAGGAGCAAAAGCAAACGTTTTTGCGTCCATTAGCAGAAGGCAAGAAGATGGGCGCGTACTGTTTGACCGAAGCGGGGTCTGGCTCTGATTCTGCTGGAATGCGCACGACAGCCGTACGCGATGGCGATCACTACATTTTAAATGGCACCAAAATCTTCATTACCAATGCAGGTGAAGCAGAAATCTACATCGTATTTGCGGTCACTCAACCAGAATTGAATCATAAGGGCATCACGGCTTTTATCGTTGAAAAGGGCATGGATGGCTTCACGATGGGGAAAAAGGAGAAAAAACTGGGTATCCGTTCCTCGCCAACACTTGCGGTCAACTTTGAAGATGTGCGCGTACCGGTAGAAAATAGACTGGGCGAAGAAGGCCAAGGCTTCAAGATCGCGATGATGACATTGGACGGTGGAAGAAACGGTATCGCCGCTCAAGCATTGGGAATTGCACAAGGGGCGTACGAGCATGCACGGAATTATGCCAAAGAACGCAGTCAGTTCGGCAAACCAATCGCTTCCTTGCAGGCAATCCAGTTCAAGCTGGCAGACATGGCAACCAAGATTGAGGCATCCCGTTTGCTCACTTACCAAGCAGCGTGGCTGGAGGATCAAGGTCTACCATATGGCAAAGCATCTGCGATGTCCAAAGTATTTGCAGGAGATACAGCAATGGAAGTGACAACCGAGGCTGTTCAAGTTTTCGGAGGTTACGGCTACACCCGAGAGTATCCTGTGGAGCGCTTTATGCGTGATGCTAAAATTACACAAATCTATGAAGGAACAAATGAAATCCAACGTGTCGTGATCAGCAATTTCCTGCTAAAAGAGTAGGAAGCTATCCCGTCTTCCAACACGATTACACACATAGAAAAGAAAAGTTTGGCTTTGTGCTCTTACTCGCGTATAATGATCTGCGATGATACAAAAGTAGAGTGTTTGCGCCTTCTTTTCTATGAGGCGTCTGACCAAACGCTCAGTCGGTTGGAAAGGTGGATTTGGAGTGTCTGACAAGAGAAAAACGATACCGTCCCTGGTAAAGGACCCAAAGCTGATCGAAAGAAGACGAGAGCAGATTATTGAGGCTGCCGTTCATCTCTTCGTTAATAAAGGTTTTCATAAAACGACGACAAGGGAGATTGCCCGGGCGTCTGGATTTAGTATTGGTACGTTGTACGAGTATATCGAGTCAAAAGAAGACGTTCTCTATCTTGTTTGCGATGCCATTCATGCGGAGATGGAGACGCGCTTGCGTGAAGCAATCAATTTCAACGGAACTGGCTTGAAAACATTAAAGGTAGCACTTAAAAGTCTGATCCGCGTGATGGATCAGATGAGCGACCGCGTTTTGCTTATTTATCAGGAAGCCAAATCATTGCCAAAAGAAACACTCCGCTACGTATTAGGGCGTGAAGAAGCCATTTCGCATATTTTCGTCGAAATCCTGGAAAAAGGGATTGCTGATGGTTCGTTGCGCATTGACGAAAAGAATGTCAAGCTGATGGCGGACAATATCATGGTGCTGGGCGAAATGTGGGTCTTCCGCCGCTGGGCATTGAAAAAACACTATACCATTGAGGAGTACACAGAGAAGCAAATTGCCCTGTTGCTTCGCGAAATCAGTGTCTCCGATTAAGAAGAGAGTTTGAAAAGTCTGGAAAACATAGGGTGCCAAGCATACTTCGCGTCTACTGCGCCTTGATCTGCTTGGCCCTGTTTTTCCTCCTTTTTAAACTTATAAAAAGGAGAGTGGAACGATGGAAACGGAAGTGTATCGTCCGCAAAACAAGGTTCGCTTTGTGACCGCAGCCAGTCTGTATGATGGTCACGATGCCTCGATTAATATCATGCGCCGTATTTTACAATCGTCGGGAGTAGAGGTTATCCATCTCGGACACAACCGCTCTGTTGACGATATTGTAACAGCCGCTGTCCAGGAGGATGTGCAAGGGATTGCCATCAGTTCCTACCAAGGCGGTCATGTGGAGTATTTCAAATACGTAATTGATCTATTACGCGAGCGGGGAGCAGAGCATATCCGTGTTTTTGGTGGCGGTGGCGGCGTTATCGTTCCACGCGAGATAAGGGAATTGGAAGAGTACGGAGTCTGTAAAATTTACTCGCCAGATGACGGCAGACGATTGGGCTTGCAGGGCATGATCAACGACATGATCAGACGTAGCGACTTCCCAACCGTTAAGCAGCTGGAGGAAGAAGTAGCAGGCTTGCGCGAGCAAAACCATCAGGCGATTGCCCGGCTTATTTCCGTTGCGGAGTATGCAGTGGACCAGCCTGTATGGACAGAACCTCTCCGAGAAAGCTTAGTGGAAGCTGATTCAACCATACCGGTATTAGGGATTACAGGTACGGGTGGAGCAGGAAAAAGCTCATTAACCGATGAGCTTGTTCGTCGATTTATTCGCGTTTATCCCGAGAAGACGGTTGCGATCTTGTCCGTCGATCCATCCAAGCAAAAATCAGGTGGAGCTTTACTTGGCGACCGCATCCGCATGAATGCCAATTCGACACCGCGTGTTTACATGCGCAGTCTCGCTACTCGCAAATCAGGCATGGAGCTGTCTGCTGCATTAAAAGACGCAATTCAAGTAACGCGTTCTGCCCATTTTGATCTGATTATTGTGGAAACGAGCGGGATTGGTCAGGGGGATGCGCAGGTCACAGAAGTGTGCGACGTCTCCATGTACGTCATGACCAGTGAATTCGGGGCACCATCTCAGCTGGAAAAGATTGATATGCTCGACTTCGCTGATGTGATCGCGATCAACAAATTTGAGCGCAAAGGCTCAGAGGACGCTCTCCGCGAGGTTCGCAAGCAATATCGACGCAATCATCAGCTTTTTGAGCTGCCGGATGAGAAGGTTCCTGTGTATGGTACGATTGCGAGCCAATTCAACGATCCGGGAACGAATGTGTTGTTTGCTGCCCTGATGCATCGAATTGTAGAAAAAACTGGCGTTGACTGGTCTGTAGAGCATTTGGATACGACTCCTGTAAAGATTCATAAAACTTCGTTGATTCCGACAGAGAGAATCAATTATTTGCAGGACATTGCCAACACCGTCCGCCAATACCGTGCCTATGCCGAAGAGCAGTCGTTGATTGCCCGCAAGCTGTTCCAATTGCAGGGTGCAAAGGAGACCGTACTTGCCTCTGGAGATTCTGCCGCTGCCGAGCTGGTAGCGGTACTCGATAAACAAATCGTTCTCTTTGAAGAAAAGCTGCATCCAGAGTGCCGACGTATTCTCGAAAATTGGCCGAAGCTGAAGGAAGCGTATCGGAAGGATCAATTCGTCACGAAAATTCGTGACAAGGAATTGGTTACCCAGCTGTTCAGCGTATCTTTGTCCGGTACACGCATTTCAAAAGTAGCTGTCCCTGATTACGAGGATTGGGGCGAAATTTTAAAGTGGTCGTTAAAAGAAAATGTCCCAGGGGAATTCCCGTACACCGCAGGAGTATTTCCGTTTAAACGCGAGGGAGAAGATCCCAAGCGACAATTTGCAGGCGAAGGTACTCCAGAGCGGACGAACAGACGCTTTCACTTCCTGTCTCAAAATGATGAAGCGAAGCGACTCAGTACGGCTTTTGACTCGGTAACGCTGTATGGTGAAGACCCTGACTACCGCCCGGATATTTACGGAAAAATCGGTACGAGTGGGGTCAGCATTTGCACCTTGGATGACATGAAAAAGCTGTACGCCGGCTTTGACCTTTGTGCACCTAGCACCTCTGTGTCCATGACGATCAACGGTCCTGCGCCCATGATTTTGGCCATGTTCATGAATACGGCGATTGAGCAGCAGCTGGATGCTTTTGTTCAAAAAGAAGGGCGTCAGCCTACCGAGGACGAAGCAAAGCAGATCAGAGCGTACACGCTGTCGACTGTTCGTGGAACCGTTCAGGCAGATATTTTGAAAGAAGATCAGGGGCAAAACACGTGCATCTTCTCGACAGAATTTGCCTTGCGGATGATGGGGGATATCCAGCAGTATTTTATCGACCAGAAAGTGCGGAACTACTACTCCGTGTCCATTTCCGGCTACCATATTGCGGAAGCGGGGGCGAATCCGATTACGCAGCTTGCGTTTACGCTGTCTAACGGATTTACCTATGTCGAGTACTATTTGAGCCGCGGCATGAACATCGATGACTTTGCGCCGAACCTGTCCTTCTTCTTCTCCAACGGTCTCGATCCGGAATACACCGTGATTGGACGTGTGGCTCGCCGGATTTGGGCAACGGTGATGAAAAATCGGTATGGTGCAAATGACCGCAGCCAAAAGCTGAAGTACCACATCCAGACATCTGGCCGTTCCTTGCACGCGCAGGAGATGGATTTCAACGACATCAGAACGACCTTGCAAGCCTTGGTTGCTATTTATGACAACTGTAATTCTCTCCATACGAATGCATACGACGAAGCGATTACGACCCCAACAGAGAACTCTGTGCGGCGTGCAATGGCAATTCAGATGATCATCAACAAGGAAATGGGCCTCGCGAAAAATGAGAACCCGCTTCAAGGGGCATTCATCATCGACGAGTTGACTGATCTGGTAGAAGAGGCAGTTATGCAAGAGTTTGAGCGGATCAGTTCTCGCGGAGGCGTGCTGGGGGCGATGGAGACTCAATACCAGCGCGGCAAAATTCAAGACGAGTCCATGTATTACGAAATGAAAAAGCATACGGGTGAGCTGCCAATTATTGGGGTGAACACGTTTATTAATCCGAATGCGTCTGAGGACGATTACGAGATTGAATTGGCTCGTGCGACCGAAGAGGAAAAAGAACAGCAAATCATAAATCTCCGTGCATTCCAGGAGCGCCACAAGGATGTGTCTGCGGCTGCATTGCGGCGCTTGCAGGAAGTGGCTATGGCGGGAGAGAACATCTTTGCCGAGCTGATGGAGACGGTAAAAGTAGCATCGCTTGGACAAATCAGTGCTGCCTTGTATGAAGTGGGCGGCCAATACCGCAGAAATATGTAAGACAAATCCCTCGGTAGCGATTGCCGAGGGATGTCTTTGGTTTTGATGTCGACAAGAATTAGGCGGCCCCCGTTTGAAAGCCTTGCATTTTCGTCTAAAATAAGGAATACTGTATGATAGCCTTCTTATGTTGTACGATGTACAATCAAAGAAATCGATATCATTTATGAATGACTTATACAAGCCTGCGTCCCCCGAACAGGGCACCGGGTCAGTATTCAAATCAATCGTTTTCATATGGAAAGGACGTGCCCTGAGTGAGTCAATTGTTTGCTCATATTGATTCCGAGAAACTGAGTGAGATGGCGTTAGTTGACATTGCGTATGAAATTTTGCGTAAAACTAACCGCACTTACAACTTCCGCGAGCTGATGAATGAACTGGTTGCAGTACGCAAGCTGACAGATGAACAACTCATGGCAATCATCGCGCAAGTATACACAGAAATTAACATTGATGGCCGTTTCGTGTGCCTTGGTGACAATGTATGGGGATTGAAACGTTGGTACCCAACTGACACCGTGGAGGAAACTCAAGAGGGTGGCGGAACGAAGAAGAAGAAAATCGTCACGGAAGACGACTTCGACGATTACGATTCCGAAGACGAAGCTGTCGAAGAATACGAAGACGACGATGTTGTCATCTTTGAGGACGAAGAGGAATTCGTCGACGAAGATTCTGAAATCGAAGAAGAAGAAATCGATGGAGAAATCGACGAGGAAGAACTCGAAGACGAAGAGGATGAGATGTTCGAAGAGGACGAAGAGCTTGAGGAAGAGGAATCCGACGAAGAGCTCGACGCCGAAGACGAGAAATAGGTCCTTGACTTCCGCTTGAGGGACAGATAAAATACTCCTTGGGCTTCACATGAAGAAGGATCAAATATGGGAAACTATAAAACAAAAGTGCCCCTACCCCATTTCTTTACGGGATAGGACTCACTTTTGTTTTTCTTTTTTTTTGGAGCCGTCTTCATTCGATTTTTATAACAACTTAAGGGTGAGGGAAAGAGGGGACGTAACGATGACGAAGTATATTTTTGTGACAGGCGGGGTTGTATCCTCGTTGGGAAAAGGAATTACAGCGGCTTCTCTGGGCCGACTCTTAAAAAATAGGGGTCTGAAGGTAACCATCCAGAAGTGTGACCCATACATCAACGTTGACCCGGGAACGATGAGTCCGTATCAACACGGAGAAGTTTTCGTAACAGACGATGGTGCGGAAACAGACCTGGACTTGGGCCACTATGAGCGCTTTATCGATATCAACCTGAGCGCTAACTCCAATATGACGACTGGTAGAATTTATTCGACTGTCATCGCCAAAGAACGCCGTGGCGACTATTTGGGAGGAACCGTTCAAGTTATTCCACACATCACGAACGAAATCAAAGATCGCATTTTCCGTGCAGGTCGCGAAACCGGGGCAGATGTAGTGATTACCGAGATCGGTGGAACTGTTGGGGATATCGAGAGCTTGCCATTCCTTGAATCCATCCGCCAGATCAAAAGTGACATCGGTCGTGAAAACGTCATGTACATTCACGTAACCCTGGTACCATACATCAAGGCAGCAGGTGAAATGAAAACCAAGCCTACGCAACACAGCGTGAAAGAACTGCGCAGCTTGGGTATTCAACCAAATGTGATCGTGACACGTACCGAGCAACCAATGACGCAAGAAATGAAAGACAAACTGGCTCTGTTCTGTGATATCGATAAAAACGCGGTAGTGGAATGTGTAGATGCTGATAGCCTTTACGATGTACCACTGCAATTGCAAGCACAGGGATTGGACGATTACGTATGCCGCCACTTGGGTCTGACTTGCCAGGATGCGGATATGACAGAGTGGAAATCGCTCGTAACGAAAATCAAAAACCTGTCCAAAACGACTACCATTGCAATCGTTGGTAAATATGTAGAACTGCATGATGCTTACTTGTCCGTAGCAGAAGCGCTGTACCATGGTGGCTATGCGAACGACTCCAAAGTAGAAATCAAATGGGTGCACGCGGAAGAAGTTACGCCAGAGAATGTAGGCGAACTGCTCGGTGATGTAAATGGTATCCTCGTACCAGGCGGCTTTGGCGATCGTGGTATCGAAGGTAAAATCATCGCTACGCGCTATGCTCGTGAAAATAAAGTACCATTCCTCGGAATTTGCCTGGGTATGCAAATCGCTGTGATCGAGTTCGCTCGCCACGTAGCGGGTATGGATGGCGCAAACAGCTCCGAGATCAACCCGAATACAGCGTATCCGGTGATTGACCTCTTGCCAGAGCAAAAAGATATCGAGGACAAGGGCGGTACCATGCGTCTGGGTCTCGGTCCAACCAAAGTGGAAGAAGGCACGCTGACTGAGGCTGCATACGGAAGCACCTTGGTTTATGAACGTCATCGTCATCGCTATGAAGTGAACAACGAATATCGTGATCAATTGGCGCAAATGGGCTTGCGTTTTGCGGGTACAACGCCAGATGGTCGTCTGGTTGAAATCGTGGAAGTTCCAGAACATCCATGGTATGTAGCGACACAGTTCCATCCAGAGTTCACATCCCGTCCGAACCGTCCGCAGCCACTGTTCCGTGACTTCGTGAAGGCTTCCCTGAACAAATAACATAGGTCGATAAATAGAAAGACGCACCCGCGATGTATGGTCGCAGGTGCGTCTTGTGTTTTTAAAAGCAGATCAATGGAACAAGGGAGATAGCCAAGCAACCCAGTAGGCCGCAGGAATGAGCAGGAATTGAGCCAAAATCGTTCCGATAAAACGTGAGATCATCAGCCACAGGTACATGTCGCGAATCGATTCCTGCGTGGTTTTCCCTTGCATCGCTTTTTCTGTCAAAAGGGCGATTTGCGGGTCTACCAGAATCGTCATGAAAATCGTGGCAAAACCGTTGATTAATCCGGAAGACATTAGAACGGTTGCTTTGTAATCAGGGGCTAGCAATGTCGCGTACAACACAGACAGTACGCTGCTTGTGTAGATCGCTGTCCCCAATGCATTTAATAACAGCAATCGTTTGGGAACGCCTTTGATTCGAAAGCGTGAGATGGCTTGCCAGCTAGGAATCCGGACATGATGGTGGACGCGTCGGATAGTTTCTACCGTAACTGCCGTCCGAATCATTTGCGGAATCGAGCCCGCTGTCTCCAAGTGCGAGATCATTCGTTTCGATATTTGGACAAAAGTGGGAAACAGTACGATAGCTGCTAAGGTTCCGAGCGAGGACGCTGCAATAATCACGTGCAAATACATGCTAGGATCAAAGTGTTGGATTGCAGCTTGGTCCATAAATCCCCCAGTGAATGGTCCTTGAATCAGGTTGGAAGTACGGGAGAGGAGCAATACAATCCCGACCAGAGACAACGCTACAGCGATCCTGCCCGTTTGTACCCCTGCAAAACGGATTCCGAAGGTAAGTGTCTCTGTCGTATGGATAATAAAAGTTAACAAGCAAATCAGCCACAGAGCATCCATAGTGAGTATCTGGCTCCTTGTGTGTAGGGGAAATTGGTTTTTCCCATTATACTCGAAAAGAAGCCTATAGGAAATTTTAAGTTGACGTTCAGCAAAAAACGTGAAGGAGTTTCCTGATTTTAGGCGAACCCATAATAATTAAGAAAACGCATTCGTCAGGGGGGAATCAGAATGTTCGACAAACAAGATAAAAAGGTACTGGTTGTGGATGACCAGTATGGGATTCGCATTTTACTGTATGAGGTGCTGGGAAAAGAAGGGTACAAGACCTTTCAGGCAGCAAACGGGAAAATGGCATTGGAAATCGTGGAAAAAGAATCACCAGATTTGGTTATCCTCGACATGAAGATCCCTGGGATGGATGGTATTGAGATCTTGAAACACATCAAGAAGATCAATCAAGAAATCAAAGTCATCATGATGACAGCTTACGGAGAGCTGGACATGATCAAAGAAGCAACACAACTGGGAGCATTGACTCATTTTACAAAGCCGTTTGATATTGATGAACTACGAATGGCAGTACATCAGCAATTAGCTTGTTAGGAACAGACTGCAAAGGTCAGGGTACAAGCGTCCCTGTTAACAAATGCTTGTCTGTGGTATAATAAGCCACATGACTGAAGTCTGCTAGAGGAGGATTTACAAAATGCCACTGGTACCTATGACCGCTTTTACCGAAGACGTCAAAAAGCATAAATACGCCGTCGGACAATTTAACCTGAACAATCTGGAGTTTACTCAAGCGATTACGGAAGCTGCGATGGAAGAAAAATCGCCTGTGATCTTTGGTGTTTCTGAGGGTGCATTGAAATACATGGGGATCGATTATACAGTAGCGATTGCAAGAGTGGCTGCTGAACGCGCAGGAGTTCCTGTTGCTTTGCATCTTGACCATGGTAGCAATTTCGACATGGTTATGAAGTGCATTCGTGCAGGGTTCTCTTCTGTTATGTTCGATGGTTCCCATCATTCGTTTGAAGATAACCTTCGCCTGACCAAACAGGTTGTAGAGGCTGCTCACGCTGTTGGCGTATCGGTAGAAGGTGAACTCGGTACCATCGGCGGAGTGGAAGACGACTTGTCTGTTGACGAGGAAGATGCCACTCTGGCAAATCCTGAGGAAGCAATCCGCTTCTGGGAAGAAACAAAAGTAGACTACGTAGCGATTGCTGTAGGTACAGCACACGGTATGTACAAAGGGGTTCCAAAAATCCGCTACGACATTATCGAAAAAGTAGCGAGCAACATTGGAGCGCCGATCGTTCTTCATGGTGGTTCCGGCGTACCAGACGAAGCGATTATCGAATCCATTCGTTTGGGCGTAGGAAAAATCAATGTAAATACAGAAAGCCAAGTCGCATGCACGGAAACAGTTCGCAAAGTGCTGGCTGCCAAGCCGAATGAGATCGACCCACGCAAATACCTAGGCCCTGCTCGCGATGCGATCAAGGAAGTAGTCAAAGGAAAAATGCGCTTGTTCGGAAGCAGCAACCGCGCGTAACTGGGAGGATAATCATGCGTTTTTTGATTGATACAGCAAACGTTGAAGAAATCCGCGAAATTCACGAATGGGGAGTTCTAGCGGGCGTAACGACAAATCCGTCTCTGGTTGCCAAAGAAGGACGCGATTTTGTAGAAACCCTGAAAGAAATTCTCGATATTGTTGACGGTCCGATCAGTGCCGAAGTCATCAGTACAGATGCAAAAGGCATGATCGAAGAGGGAGAGAAGCTCGCTGCTCTCTCGAAAAACATCGTCATCAAGCTGCCAATGACCGCAGAAGGTTTGAAGGCAACCAAGTATTTTGCCAAACGCAAAATCAGAACAAACGTAACATTGGTGTTCTCCGCGAACCAGGCACTTTTGGCTGCGCGCGCAGGTGCGAGCTTCGTGTCTCCGTTCTTGGGACGCTTGGATGATATTGGTCAAGATGGTATGCAATTGATCGAAGATATTGCAGAAATCTTTTCCGTTCACGGTATCGATACCGAAATCATTGCGGCATCTGTGCGCCACCCTGTTCACGTAACGGAGGCAGCCCGCCGTGGTTCTCATTTCGCTACCATTCCAGCGAAAGTTTTCAAACAACTCATTGCCCATCCACTGACAGACAGTGGCTTGGAGAAATTCCTAGCTGACTGGGCAAGCATGCAAAAATAAGGACACGTGTTGAAAGTCCAAGCACCTTTTCCATTGGGGAAGGTGCTTCTTTCCCGATTACGCCTGAGGAGAGCAAAGCATGGATAAGCTGATCATCAACGGTGGAAAACCGCTCGCGGGGACGGTGACCATCAGCGGAGCAAAAAACAGCGCAGTCGCACTCATACCAGCAGCGTTGCTGGCAGATGGACCCGTTGTTATTGAGAATCTCCCCCGTATTCAGGATGTAGGTATTTATCACGAGCTCTTGCAGGAAATGGGAGCTGACGTGCTGTTCGAAGAAGACTGGATGGAAGTAGACGGACGCAGTATGAGGCTCATGCTCATGCCAAATGGTCGCATCAAAAAGCTTCGTGCCTCGTACTATTTGTGGGGAGCCTTGCTCGCCAAGTTCGGCGAAGCCCAGGTTGGCTTGCCAGGTGGCTGTGATTTGGGCCCGCGTCCAGTAGATTTGCATATCAAAGGCTTTGAAGCGATGGGCGCCGAAGTGGAGAACAAAAACGGCGTCATGACTATCCGTGCTCAAAATGGACGTTTGCAGGGTGCAAGAATTTATCTCGATCTGGTCAGTGTGGGTGCGACCATTAACATCATGCTGGCTGCTGCCAAAGCAGACGGTGTGACCATTATTGAAAACGCTGCCCGTGAGCCTGAGATCGTCGATGTCGCAACCTTGCTCAACAATATGGGAGCAAACATCAAAGGTGCCGGAACGGACATGATCCGCATTCAAGGCGTAGAACGTTTGCGCGGATGCCGTCATACGATTATCCCTGATCGGATCGAAGCGGGGACGTACATGATTGCGGCAGCGGCTACGAACGGCAATGTGTTGGTGGAGAATGTTATTCCGAAACATTTGGAGTCTGTAACGGCCAAGCTACGCGAAATCGGTGCGCAAGTGGTAGAGCAGGATGACAGTATTCAAGTCATCGGACATGATTCTTATCGATCAATCGATGTGAAAACGAGTCCGTATCCGGGTTTTCCAACGGATCTCCAGCAGCCGATCACGACCTTGCTGACTCTTGCCAAAGGCTCAAGCATCGTGACGGACAATATTTACAGCTCGCGTTTTCGACATGTAGATGAACTGCGCCGCATGGGAGCTTCCTTGAAGATTGAAGGAAGATCCGCTGTCATCGAAGGCGGCAGCAAACTGAATGGTGCCAAGGTGATAGCTTCAGATTTGCGTGCGGGAGCAGCTTTGTTCATTGCCGGCTTGGCAACGAACGGCACGACAGAATTAGAAGGACTCGAACATATAGATCGTGGCTACGAAAACTTGGTGGGCAAGCTGCAAGCCTTGGGAGCCGATATTACTCGGGTAGGCCTGCAGAGCATGGAAAACCACCAGCGTTAACCAATCACCAGGAGAGGAGTCTTCCAGAATGGAACGCAGTTTAACACTTGAACTGGTACGTGTGACTGAAGCTGCTGCTTTGGCTTCTGCCAGTTGGATGGGTCTCGGAAAAAAAGATGAGGCTGACGATGCGGCAACGACCGCAATGCGCAATGAATTTATGAAAGTGCCGATGGATGGCGTCGTAGTAATTGGTGAGGGCGAAATGGACGAAGCGCCAATGCTGTACATCGGTGAACGTCTGGGCCAGGGAGTGGCTCCGGCAGTCGATGTGGCTGTAGACCCTTTGGAGGGAACAAATATCCTCGCAAAAGGTACGTGGGGAGCGATTTCGGTCATTGCAATCGCAGACCGGGGAAATTTGTTGCATGCTCCAGACATGTATATGGAGAAAATGGCAGTAGGGCCTAAAGCAGTCGGCAAGGTCGATATCAACGCACCGATTCGCGATAACCTGAAGGCGGTAGCGCAGGCACAAGGGAAAGATATCAGCGATTTGGTTGCTATTGTACTTGACCGTGATCGTCATTCTAAGGTGATCCACGAAATTCGTGAGGCAGGTGCGCGTATTCGACTCATCTCTGACGGAGACGTAGCCGCTGCGATCAATACCGCTTTCCCTGATACAGGTGTAGACATTTTGTTCGGTTCTGGAGGAGCTCCTGAAGGTGTTCTGGCTGCAGTTGCCTTGAAATGTCTCGGGGGAGAAATTCAGGGCAAGCTCCTGCCACAAAATGAAGATGAGATTAAACGCTGTGTCAAAATGGGATTGACGAATCCTCATCAAGTACTGTTCATGGATGATTTGGTAAAAGGTGATGACGCCATTTTTGCAGCGACAGGTGTAACGGATGGTGAATTGCTCAAAGGGGTTCGCTTCCAGGGAACTCGTGCGACAACCAATTCCGTTGTTATGCGTGCGAAAACCGGAACGGTACGTTTCATTGAAGGGAACCACCGCTTAGAACGCAACGGTTTGTAAGAAAATCATTTTTGCATGTATTAGTTGAGCTAGGTTTTTTCAAGAGTAAATAAAGAGTGGT
This sequence comes from Brevibacillus brevis NBRC 100599, assembly GCF_000010165.1. NCBI lineage: Bacteria > Bacillati > Bacillota > Bacilli > Caryophanales > Paenibacillaceae > Brevibacillus > Brevibacillus brevis. The sequence goes on along the minus strand of NC_012491.1, from coordinate 5,789,422 downwards.
GGATGTATGTTACTTTCTGAACTAGAAGAAAAGAAGCTGACCGACCTCTATAAGCTGGCTAAGGAATACCATATTCCGTACTACTCCCAGCTGAAGAAGAAGGAATTGATTTTCGCGATTCTTCGGGCAAGAGCGGAGCGGGATGGTCTTATGTTTATGGAGGGGGTTCTCGAAATATTGCCGGAGGGATACGGCTTCCTCCGCCCCATTAACTATCTACCCAGCTCAGAAGATATCTACATCTCCCAGTCGCAGATTCGCCGTTTTGATCTGCGGATGGGGGATGTGGTATCAGGAAAAGCAAGACCACCGAAGGAGAATGAACGTTATTTTGGACTCCTTCAAGTAGAGGCAGTGAACGGAGAAGACCCTGAGACAGCCGCAGAGCGTCTTCATTTCCCCGCATTGACACCGTTGTATCCTCAAACCAAGCTCGTACTGGAGACAGCCCCTGAACGTGTTTCCACTCGCCTGATGGATCTTCTCTCTCCTGTTGGACTGGGTCAGCGTGGATTGATTGTGGCTCCGCCAAAAGCGGGGAAAACCATGCTGATCAAAGAAATTGCCAACAGCATTACCGAAAGCCGCCCGGATATCCACTTGTTTGTCTTGCTCATTGATGAACGCCCGGAAGAGGTAACGGATATGCAGCGATCTGTCAAAGGAGAGGTAGTGGCCTCGACTTTTGACGAGTTGCCTGAGAATCACATCAAAGTTGCTGAGCTTGTCTTGGAGCGTGCAAAGCGATTGGTTGAGCACAAAAAAGACGTGGTGATCCTGCTGGATTCTATTACACGTCTCGCTCGTGCCTACAACTTGGTAATTCCTCCAAGTGGTCGAACGTTGTCCGGTGGTATTGATCCGGCAGCCTTCCATCGTCCGAAGCGCTTTTTTGGTTCAGCGCGCAATATTGAAGAAGGCGGCAGCTTGACCATTTTGGCGACTGCTTTGGTTGAGACCGGCTCCCGTATGGACGATGTGATTTACGAGGAGTTCAAAGGAACCGGAAACATGGAGCTTCATTTGGATCGCAAACTGGCGGAGCGCAGGATTTTCCCGGCGATCGATATCCGCCGTTCGGGTACGCGCCGCGAAGAGCTTCTGCTCACCAAAGAAGAGCTGGATAAGCTGTGGATGATCCGGAAAAACATGAATGAAACAAATGAGTTTGTAGACTCCTTTATTAAAAAGTTGGCAGATACAAAAACAAACGAAGAATTTTTGCAAACCCTAGAGTCTAAGCAACAAGGCAGAGGGAAAGCAGCTAGCACGACGGTGAGTTCATGATGACTCACCGTCATTTTTTTTGTGGTGTTGGCATACCGTTAGGAAGGGAGCTGGAAAAGAAGGAGGAGATGCTTCATGGAGTACGTGCAAGTTAGCGCTCCGGTGGAGTCACAGATGGAAGCGAAACAAGCGGTCGTGGAGCAAGCGCTATTTCAAGCGTTTAATCCCTATGCCAGTCTGGCTTCACCTGCACCAGCAACGAAAGGAAATTCAGTGGTGTACGCTGTTCGGCAAGGAGATACGCTATCCAGTATCGCCCAGCGCTACGGCCTTTCTTTGAAAAATCTGGTAGAAGCTAATAGCATTACGAATCCCCATCTGTTAAGCGTAGGCATGAAGCTAATCATCAAGCGTGATGAAGTCGGACATATGGTGAAACAGGGAGAAACGCTGGATTACATAGCAAGGCGGTACGGTGTGAGTCGGGAATCGTTAATCGAACGAAATCCGCTGCTAAAATGGCTGTCGGACAACCTGTATGTAGGACAGGTCGTGTATGTTCCTATCGCTAAAGGCAATCCGATGTTGGGCAATGATCCGGAGCAGAAGCGAAGTGCGGTTCAAGCAGCAAGTCGGCAAGTTATCACGAGGATTCGCGGCGGTCTAAGTTGGCCTGTCAGAGAAGCTACGATTACAAGTGGATTTGGAGCGCGTTGGGGAAAAACACATAAGGGTGTGGATTTGTGGAATGAACAGGAATCAAAGACCCCAATTTTGGCAGCGAGGGCAGGAGTTGTTGTGGAGGCTGGCGCCAATCGGTCAGGGTACGGGCGGATGATTGTGATAGATCACGGAGATGGTTTGCAAACCTTTTATGCGCATATGCGTCTACTGCTGGTGTCACCAGGTCAAACCGTAGAAGCGGGTGAGGTATTGGGATACATGGGGCAAACGGGGAACTCTACGGGCTACCATTTGCACTTTGAAGTACGACAGGATGATGTGCCAATCAATCCACTTCCCTATCTTGGCAGGTAACCCTATACAATTTACATTACTTTTTCAATGCGATACAATGGGCAAAGCAAAGAAGCGAGGCGATTTTCCCATGTATTTAGTTTACGCAGATGAAAAAGGTAATGTATACGACCACCCAGGTCTTTTTGCAGTGGCTCGTAACGGAGATATATTGACAGAAATTCTGGAAGAAGAACTGATCCCGCTCCCGGAAGGATCGACGTTGGTCAGTTTGCCGGACACCGAGCCGATCGGAATGGACCCTGACACAGGTGAAATGGTCAAGTTGGATGGTTGTACAGCAGTAGGTGCACTTGTGCCACAAGGAATTACAAGGCTCTTGCTGCCAGGCTACGTGAAAACGAACAAGGAAAGCAAGCTGCCTTTGTTTGGTTACTCCGCAGTCGTCTGGAAGGATAACCGTTTCTGGGTAACGGGACGTGCCAGTGACGATATTTACAAATGGGACCCATTGAACTTCCCGATGGATGAGCTGCGCCAGCGAGTGGCAAAGACGTTGGAGACGTTTCCGCAAAACCGCATTTTGAACCACTTGTCCCACTGTGCGTTGGAGTACGAATGCTTGACGGCCTCCAATAACTTTTTCAACCGCTGGGAAGGCAGCTTACCTGTTTCCTATACCTGTAACGCCGGTTGCTACGGCTGTATTTCCGAGCAACCAGATGACAGTGGATTCCCTTCTCCACAGACGCGGATGAACTTCAAGCCGACAGAGGACGAGCTGGTGGAAGTCATGCTGCACCACCTGAAGACACCGGAGAGCATCATCAGCTTCGGACAGGGCTGTGAGGGTGAGCCTTCTACGATGGCCTCCATCATTGTTCCTGCTATGCGTCGAGTAAGGGAAACGACAGATATGGGCTTTATCAACATCAATACGAATGCGGGCTTGACGGATCATATCAAGGGCATTGTCGATGCCGGACTTGATCTGATGCGCGTGAGTATTATCAGTGCGATTGACGAACACTATAATGCCTACTACCGCCCACGCAACTACACGTTGGAAAATGTAGCGCGTTCTGCTGAGTACGCTGCATCCAAAGGTGTGTATACGTCCATTAACTACTTGTGCTTCCCTGGCGTGTTTGACCGCGAAGAGGAAATGGAAGCAATGATCGAGTTCATCCGCAGAACAGGCATTAAGTTGATTCAGTTGCGAAATCTGAATATCGATCCAGAGAGCTACTTGGCGATGATTCCAAAAGCGCAAGGCGAAGTATTCGGCATGAAGCAAGCTATTGAAATTTATCAGCAGGAACTGCCAGATGTCGTGATCGGTTCGTTTACACATATTCCACCAGATCAACTCCAGCGTAGGAAAAACATGGCGTAATCGGTCAACCAGTTGCATTTCGACAGTGTTTCATGCTACTATCTGATATGTGTTTATATAACTCTGTTTCGGCAAACGATTCAGGGCGGAAAGAGGTGTAGAAGAGATGAAACAAGACATTCATCCTAAGTACAACGTAGTAACAGTTAGCTGCGCATGCGGTAACGAATTTGAATCCGGTTCCGTGAAACAAGCGTTGAAAGTGGAGATCTGCTCCAACTGCCATCCTTTCTTCACAGGAAAACAAAAATTCGTTGATGCAGGCGGCCGTGTAGACCGTTTCAAACGCAAATACAATCTGTAATAATCAGAATGTATGGGAGCAACCAGGTAGAGCAATCTGCCTGGTTTTGTCTTTTTCTGGCACTGATTTTTTCGGGAGGACAAACGATGACTGCCATAGTCTGGTTCCGTCGGGATCTGCGCTTGCACGACCATGCTGCTCTGCACGCAGCCATGCTCACAGGTGATCCGATTATTCCTGTTTATATAGTGGAGGATTCGCTTTGTCTTTCTGCGGCTGTAGGGGATAAGCGACTCCATGCGCATTTTTCCGCAATAGCTGCACTCGACGACGCTTTGGTTCAACTGGGAGGTCGTCTATTGATTCGCCGCGGTGAACCACAGCAAGTGCTCTGTCAATTAGCGCAAGAGACGGGTGCAGAAAAGCTGTTTTTCAATCGGGATTATACGCCAGACGCTCGCAAGCGAGACGAGCTCGTATCAGAAGTGTTGAGCAGGCACGGCGTGTTTGTCCATGCATGCAAGGATTTGGTTTTGCATGAGCCTGGGGAAATAATGACGAAGCAGCGAACGCCGTATGCGGTTTTTACCCCGTATCGCCGTGTTTGGCAGACGCTTCCCAAAGACCGGCCATTCCCTCAGCCGACAGAATGGATTCTATTTGATCGGTTGAAGGAGTTGCCGAGTGAGCCAGTTCCTACTGTGGAAGCGTTTGGACGAAACCGACCGATGGGCACCGAGTGGGAAATGGAGCAGTTCGGGGAGAGAGCCGCACGTAAACGATTGCAGCAATTTTTAGATAGAGACATTTATACGTACAAAGAAAAACGCGACATGCCAGGGGTGAATGCGACATCTCGGCTGTCTTTTGCCTTAAACGCTGGTACGCTGTCTATACGAACGGTGTATCATCGCGTACAGGAAGTGCTTGCTTCCGCGCGGGGTGAGCAGGTTACCTCAATTGAAGCTTTTCTTACAGAGCTCATTTGGAGAGAATTTTATCAGCAGGTGCTTTATTTCCATCCGCACACGACTAACCATGCCTACCTGCCACAATTTGAAGAGGTCGCTTGGGAAAACAAGAAGGATTTGTTTGTCCGTTGGTGTCAAGGGGAGACGGGCTATCCGATTGTGGATGCTGCTATGAAGCAGTTGAATGAGACAGGATGGATGCACAATCGGCTGCGGATGATTACTGCTTCTTTTTTGACAAAGGATTTGCTTGTGGATTGGCGTTGGGGAATGGCCTATTTTGCACAGCAGTTGATTGATTTCGATGAAGCGGCAAACATCGGGGGCTGGCAGTGGAGTGCTTCGACTGGTACCGATGCGCAACCGTATTTCCGGATTTTTAATCCTGTCACACAAGGGGAAAAGTTTGATCGAGATGGTGTTTTCGTCAAAAAATATCTTCCCGTACTGCGTGAAGTACCTCTACAATATATTCATAAACCATGGGACATGCCGGAGCATATCCAAGAGCAAGCAGGCTGCAAGATTGGCTTCGACTACCCGCTTCCTTGTGTGGACCATGCACAAAGAAGAAAGCTGGCCATGGCCTTGTTCCAGGAGGCAAAAGATCGCCATGCAAAGACTGAGTAACAACTTTTAGGCAAAGGGAGATAGAGACGTGGCACAACTATATTTTCGGTATGGAGCGATGAATGCTTCCAAATCCATTCAATTATTGACCGTTGCCCACAACTACGAGCAATCGGGGAAAAAAGTAGTAGTGTTTACTCCAGCAGTTGATGATCGCTATGGCGTGGGAAAAGTTGCTTCACGTGTGGGGATTAGCCGAGAAGCGATTCCGATTAGCGAAGAGACCGATTTGTACCAAATCGTAGAGGCAGAATCAGTCAAGCCGCATTGCGTGTTGGTTGACGAGGCTCAGTTCATCAGCCGCCATCATGTGGATCAGCTCGTCAGGATCGTGGACAAGCTGGGAATCCCCGTCATCGTCTATGGCTTGTTGAAAAACTTCAAGAATGAGCTCTTCCCTGGCAGCGCCGCCCTTTTGTGCGAGGCTGATAAAGTAGAAGAAATTAAAACAGTTTGTGTGTATTGCAATAAAAAGGCGACGCATATTCTCAAGTTCAAAAATGGACAGCCCGTCTACTCTGGGGAAACGATTGAAATTGCTGGGAATGATACATACAGCAGCGTCTGTCGCAAGCATTACTACACCCCTCCAGTTGTCGAATAAATAAAGAAAGCAAGCATAAGCCACCCCCTGTTTGTCCCGTGCATGAGCCCTAGAGGCGATGCACAGACTAAGCAAAACAGGAGGTGGCTTTTTCATGCGGACACAGCCTAATTGGCTTTTGAGCAGATCACGTGTCGTTCTGGGCTTGGTTGTACTTACAACTGTCCTAACTGTCGGATGCGGGGGAAATACGGCTAAGCAACAGAGCTATAGTACGGATGTGAGGAATACGCAGCACAATATGAAGATCAGAGGAGATCAAAGCGGCCATACACTTCAAGGCCGTGCGCCTGTTGCAGCGGATCGTGACTCGTTAATGGGACGCAACCAAAATCCGAACATGATTATCGGCCATTGGAACTCACGTAATACCCCAGTCGACGTGACTAATATGGAGAGAATGGCCATGTCTGTAAAAGGTGTGGAAAACGCTCGCATCACACTCAGCGATGCCAATGCATATGTTACTCTTGACCTTGTGCATAACATCACTGCGAATCAGGCGCGAACCATCGAGCAGCAGGTGATTTCGCTTCTTCAGGAAAGACTCCCGCGTTACGATTTTCATTTAACCTCGCATGACGGTTACCATCGCTGACAGGTGAGCAGGACGTATGTAGCAAGGCTCGGCATTGCCGGGCCTGTTTGGCATCGGTAAAACATTTCCAGTTATAATGCACTTTGACTTCTTGCGCCTTTCCTCCTATAATTTATCTGTTATAACCGTTTTTATGGTAGATAGCATATTTATCGCAATTCATATCTAACATACATGCTACCAAGGCTTCGCCTGCGCCAAAAGGCAATTATTCTTTGCGATGGGGTGAAATAAAAATGTTTACACGCTTATCTGCAGTCGAAGAGCGTTTTGAAGAAGTAACCAACCTCCTATGTGACCCCGACGTCATTAGTGATACAAAACGCTTGCGAGAACTGTCTAAGGAACAATCTTCGTTGGAAGAGACGGTAACGACATACCGTGAATATAAATCAGTGGTGAGTCAAATCGATGACGCCAAAGCGATGCTGGAAGAGAAGCTGGATGACGAGATGCGTGAAATGGTCAAGCTCGAGCTCAATGAATTGTCAGCACGCAAGGAACAACTAGAAGATCGCTTGAAGATCCTGTTGCTTCCAAAAGACCCGAACGATGAGAAAAACGTGATTGTGGAAATCCGCGGTGCTGCGGGTGGCGATGAAGCCGCACTGTTTGCAGCCGTGCTTTTCCGTATGTACACACGTTTTGCGGAGCGTAACGCTTTTAAAATTGAAGTGCTGGAGGCAAGCCCAACCGATATCGGCGGATACAAGGAAATTGTCTTCTCGCTGTCTGGTCGCGGTGCTTACAGCAAAATGAAATTCGAAAGCGGCGCGCATCGTGTGCAACGTATCCCGGCTACTGAGTCCGGTGGACGCATCCATACTTCTACTGCGACTGTACTGGTTCTGCCAGAAGCAGAAGACGTGGAAGTGGAAGTACACGAAAAAGATATCCGCATCGATACGTTCTGCTCCAGTGGTGCGGGCGGTCAGAGCGTTAACACGACCAAGTCTGCGGTTCGCGTAACGCATATTCCTACAGGGATCATGGTTTCTTGTCAGGACGAGAAATCCCAGCATTCCAACAAAGACAAAGCGTTGCGTGTATTGCGCGCTCGTCTGTATGATTTCTACATGCAACAACAAAATGCGGAAGCAGATGCTACGCGCAAAAGCTTGGTGGGTACTGGTGACCGAAGCGAGCGCATCCGCACGTACAACTATCCACAAAGCCGCGTGACTGACCACCGCATCGGTCTGACCCTGCACCGACTGGAATCGGTATTGGAAGGCGAAATGGATGAAGTGATCGACAACCTGATCATGCATGAACAAACGGAGCTTTTGAAAAGCCATGCACACTCAGCTTGATTGGTCTGATGTCACGACGATTCGAGAAGCCCTATTACGGGCTTCTTCCTTTTTGCGGGAAAAAGGGACAAAGGATCCTTTGTTCGAAGCGGAGCTAATGATTCGTCATTGTCTCGACTGGGATCGGACGCGCTTCTTAATGGCGATGCCGGATTCAATCGATGCAGAAACATTGGTGAAGCTGGACGGACTGTGCGTGCGTAGGGCGAATAACGAGCCATTGCAATACATGTTTGGCGAACAGGAGTTTTACGGGCGTCCTTTTACGGTGCGACCAGGCGTGCTGATCCCCAGACCGGAAACGGAAATACTGGTAGAGCAAGTGATGGCTGCCGCTACAATGCTCTGGCCTGAGAGCGAAGAGCTAGCGGTGGTGGATATCGGCACAGGGAGCGGAGCCATCTGCATTACGCTCGCGCTAGAAAAACCGCAATGGCGCGTGACTACGGTGGACCTGTCTCTTGAGGCAACGGCAATTGCACGGGAAAATGCAAGTCGTCTTGGGGCAGATGTCCGCTTTCTACAAGGGGATTTGGTGCAGCCGCTTTTGGAAGCAGGCGAAAAGGTAGACGTCCTCGTATCCAATCCACCATATATCCCGAGTCGTGATGTCGAGGAGCTGGACGATGAGGTGCGTGTACATGAACCTCGCTTGGCTCTGGATGGCGGTGAAGATGGGCTGGATTGCTATCGTCGCCTGTGTGAGGCGCTGCCGAATCTATTGAAAGATAGAGCGGTCGTAGCGTTTGAAGTAGGCATTTATCAGGCTAGGGATGTAGCGGCATTGATGAGGGCATCCGGTGTCATGGATGAGGTAGAGATTGTTCCAGATTTGGCGGGGATCGAGCGGGTTGTTATCGGAGTGAGACGATAGCAAGAGCTCGTCTCGCCTTTTTTACATAGGGAATGAATGTTTGAAATCGTGTGAATCCGTCCATACTGATTGCTAAAGAGAGAAGATCAGTATAGAGGGAGACGGATAACGATGAAACGGATGTTGTTAATGGCATTTAGCCTGTTTATGCTTATGATGAGCTGGGAGGGGCAGCTTACTTCGGCCAATGTGTTGGATAATGGGCCGATCCCTCAGGAATCCGTTCGCTTGCGCATTATTGCGAACAGCGATTCTGTCCAAGATCAATGGTTAAAGCGCGAAGTCAGAGATGCGATTGTCGCTCAAATGAATACGTGGGCGGACGATATCGAGACTTTGGAGGAAGCAGAGCAAATGATTCACACACAATTGCCTGTCCTTCAACAAGTCGTGGACAAGACGGTCAAGGAACGAGGTTTTTCATACAAAGCGGTAGTCGATTTCGGTGAAGTTCCTTTTCCAACGAAGCTGTACGGCTCCTATGTGTATCCTGCGGGTAATTACCGAGCGGTCCGTGTACAAATTGGAGAGGCAAAAGGTCAAAACTGGTGGTGTGTCCTGTTCCCGCCGCTCTGCTTTATTGACATGTCCAATGGCGACGCTGTAAAAGCCGAGCCAACTCCAAAGCCGGAAGAATCTGAGCCAACGGCAGAAGCTGCATCCGAGGAAGTAGCAGTCTTACCCCTGGAAGAGAACGAAGTAGGGAATCATTCCGAAACAAATAGAGTGGACGTTGAGCAAACAAAAGCAGAGGAAGAAGAGTCCTCAGAGGTAGAAAAAGCAGAAGAAGCAGAAGAAGTAACTGCCTCTGCTCCTGAAGTAGAAGTGCGATTTTACTTATGGGAAAAAATCGAGGGCTGGCTCTCCTAAGCCGGACATAAAAAACGACACCCGCCGCATGTGCAGGTGTCGTTTTGAATTGCCACCATTACTTTTTGAGCAAAGCCTCACGAATCTCAGGCTTCAACAGGCTTTGGTAACGATGAGCTGGGATCGCAAACTCAGGCATTCCAGCTGCATAAGCGGCAATTTCGTATTGACCAAAATGGATCATCAGGTTGCCGTCTTTAAAGGAGAAGCCTTGATCCTCTCTGATGCCCTCGAATGCATCGTAAGGGTTAAAGCCATCCGCCTGAGTCTCTGCTTTGATTTGCTGTGCAATGATTTGATTGAGAATGGTACGGTAGTCATAGCCAGGATGGAACAGGTCAGCCAGCTTCAGTTGTTTTGCCTTGGCCTGATTATCGATGGTGTAATACGTAACATCCGTCATGCCATGTGCTCCGCCTGTATAAATGTATGTCTGTACGGAGAAAGAAACGAGCTTGCCGGCATTGTGTACCTCATAGGAGATGTCGAGTGCATGAGGGCGTAGCTCCCAGCCGTTCTTTTTCGCTTCTGCCGCATCTTCTTTGCCGGCTTTTTGTCCTTCTGCCAAGCCTGTTTGTGCTTCTTTCAGCAGAGTAGCGTTCAGTTTTGCTTCAAAAGCTTTATCCTTCATCCCGCTAATCACTGGGATGGATACTTTACCTTGAAATTCTTTCGTATCGACCGTAATGGTTTTTGGTGTGAACACGACACCGTTAGCTTGTGGCTTTGGCGCTTGTACAGCAGGCTTTGTGGAGGTTGCAGGTGAAGCAGGTGCTGCAAATACTGGAGCAGCGACGGCTGTTAACAATACAGCTGTGCCAAGCAGGCTGGAAGCTAAGGATTTAAAAGATGACATTTCATTCACGGTCCTTTCGATAAAGGGAAAGTTATTGTGTTGTTTTCGTGTTCATTCTACTACAAGGGAAAGACGCAGGAAGTTAAAAAAAGGTAACAATGTTCTCTTTTCCACGCTGTTCTGAAAAGTTATTCACAAGTTACCCACAGCCTGTTGAAAACTTTTTGGTGCACATCTATACTTAAGGCACTCCTTACAAAGAAACGAGCTAGAGAAAGGATTTTTTAACGATGGAAATGAATGGTGTGACAAAAGTCTGGTCTGTGGATAACGATGTGGAAAATCAGCCTAGTTGTGCACAGATTGTGGATGCAGCCCGTTTTCTTCGAGAAGGGGCAGTTGTCGCGTTTCCCACGGAGACCGTTTACGGCTTGGGAGCGAATGCATTATCGAATGAAGCAGTGGAAAAGATATTTACAGCAAAAGGCAGACCCAGCGATAATCCGCTGATTGTACATATTGGAGCGTGGGACCAGTTATCCACAGTAGCAAGTGAGGTTCCGGAGAAAGGGAAAAAGCTGATGGAGGCGTTTTGGCCTGGACCCTTGACGGTGATTTTGCCAAAAACAGATCAGGTAGCGTCGCTAGTAACGGCAGGGTTGGATTCAGTCGGCGTTCGCATGCCTGATCATCCGATTGCCTTGGCTTTGATCAAGGAAGCGGGGGTACCGATTGCGGCTCCGAGCGCCAATCGCTCAGGACGTCCGAGTCCAACGACCGCGGCGCATGTATTGGCTGACCTGGATGGACGTGTAGCGGGTGTGGTCGATGGAGGGGCAACAGGTGTTGGGGTAGAGTCTACTGTTATTGATGTGACACAGGACCCGCCCATGATTCTGCGCCCAGGCGGCATCACACGGGAGCAAATGGAACCAGTAATTGGCTATGTGGAGCTGGACCCTTCCTTTCAAGTGGGAGCAGCCGAGGCACCGCGCTCTCCAGGGATGAAATATACGCATTACGCTCCTGAAGGGGAAATGTGGCTAGTATCAGGAGAGTGTGAAAAAGTCCGGGGAAAAATGGAAGACATGCTGCAACAGGCGAAGCAGCACGGTCAAAAAACGGGCGTGCTGGCAACGGAAGAAACAGCTCCCTTTTGGCAAAGCCACGCATCGGTAGATGTTGTTCTCGTGGTCGGATCACAATCAGATCTGGAAGGGGTTGCCCAACAGTTGTATGCAGTACTGCGAGAATTCGACGATCAAGAAGTGCAGTATATTGTCGGTGAGACTTTCCCGCGAAACGGGTTGGGTATGGCCGTGATGAATCGCTTGGAAAAGGCTGCTGGTGGCCGTGTCTTGTCCGTGTAAACCTGTCCTAAACTCCCCCTCGTCCGCATAAGGTGAAGAGACGGGAGGGGAGCTGCTTGGACCAGGTGTTATTCCAATGGGGGCAATTTTTGACCTTGCTCATTATTGCTTTCGCCTTAAGTATGGATGCCTTTTCGTTAGGAATTGGCGTAGGAATGGTTGGGATTCGGTTACGAGAGATTATCAAGGTGAGTATTACCATCGGACTGTTTCATATTATGATGCCGATCATCGGGATTGTCGTTGGAGCGTACTTGTCCGATTTGGTTGGAGATATTGCCGTGTTTATTGGTGGCGGGGTCCTGATGATCATCGGCTTGCATATGCTATGGAATGGCTTCGTTCAAGGGGAACAAAAAAGTGTATGGAAGACAAAAGGGTTCGGACTCCTTCTCTTCGCATTTAGTGTTAGCCTGGATGCTTTCACCGTCGGTTTCTCGTTCGGCTTGATCGAGGTCAATAGAATTTTGGCCATCTCTCTTTTTGGAATAATGGGTGCCACGATGTCCTACTTCGGTTTATTGTTAGGCAGGAGTGTAGGAGGGTGGCTTGGGGATTATAGCGAATTAATAGGTGGACTTATTTTGTTTGGTTTTGGGTTAAAATTTATGATATAACCGGACTAATTAATAGGTGAGGAGGAACTATACGTGAAACGGATACTTTTCGTCTGTACGGGAAATACGTGCCGAAGCCCCATGGCAGAAGCGATTTTCCGTGCGAAGTCAGACGGACAGGGGCTTGAAATACGCTCAGCTGGCGTGGCGGCATCTGCTGGTCAGGATGCTTCCTTGCACGCTAAACAAGTATTAGAAGAGCGAGGAATTGCTCACGATCATAAGGCCAGCAAGGTAGACGAAGGGTTGATCGAATGGTCTGATGTCATTTTGACGATGACGCATGGTCACAAGCGCGCGATCTTGACGTATTTCCCCTCAGCCACTGAAAAGGTGCATACCCTACAAGAGTTCGTTGGGATAGAAGGCTTTAGTGATATTGCTGATCCGTATGGGGGATCACTGATGGATTATCGCAGGTGTGCCGAAGAAATCGAAGAGTCACTGGAAAGGCTCTCATTGATGCTTAAGGACCCAGGTCTTCGTAAATCAGTGGATGAATAGGGTGCTGGTGTATAGCCAGGACCTTGTTTTTTGTGAGAGTACGAACAATTTTTTAGTTGCCTGATAAAAATGTTCACTTTTTACTTATTGTGTTTTGATGTATACTAGACGAAGATTATGAGACAAGCGAGGGATGACAGATGAAAGTAGCACTTGCTGCTGATCACGGTGGATACAAGCTAAAAGAGGAGATCAAGACTCTGCTGGCCTCCATGAACATCCAGACGGAAGATTTCGGCTGCACCTGCGAGGAATCGGTTGATTATCCCGATTATGCTTTGCCAGTGGCGGAAAAGGTAGCAGCGGGGGAGTTTGATCGAGGCATTCTCGTTTGCGGAACAGGTATTGGCATGTCGATCGCGGCCAACAAGGTTCCGGGCATCCGTTGTGCACTTGTGCATGATACGTTTTCCGCGCGCGCTACTCGTGAGCATAACAACACGAATGTGTTGGCGATGGGTGAGCGGGTCATTGGACCGGGTCTTGCGCTTGATATCGTGAAAATTTGGTTGGAAACAGAGTTTCAAGGTGGTCGTCACGAGCGTCGCGTGGAAAAGATTTCCCAAATCGAAGCGAAGCATGCGGGAGTGAAGTAAGTGGATTTATCCGCTATCGAAAAACAAATCAGTGACATTGTCGAAGAAGTAGCTGATATGGCAGAGCTTGCAGCCGGACAACTTATGGTGATTGGGTGCAGTACCAGCGAGGTGCTCGGGGAGCATATTGGAAAGGCTGGCAGCCAAGATGTAGCGAAAGCTCTATATCGTGGGATTCAATCTGCTGTAGGGAAGCGTGGCTTTGCTGTTGCCTTTCAATGTTGTGAACATTTGAACAGGGCTTTGGTCGTCGAGCGCGAGGTTGCATTGCGATACGGACTGGAAGAGGTCTCGGTTGTTCCCGTTCCGACCGCTGGAGGCTCTATGGCTGCGCATGCGTTTACACAGTTCACGGATGCAGCTGTTGTAGAGGAAATTCGCGCGCATGCAGGCATAGATATCGGCCATACGCTTATCGGCATGCATCTGAAGCATGTGGCAGTACCGGTGCGTCCGACACAGCGTCTCGTTGGACAAGCACATGTTACGGCAGCGCGCACACGTCCCAAGCTGATTGGCGGACCGCGTGCTGTGTATGAGAAGACACCACCAAATGAAAGCTGCACGTAAAAGAGGAGGAGAAACTACTATGCTAGATTTTTTGCGTAAACAAGACCCGCAAGTAATGGAAGCCGTTCAACTGGAGCTCGGAAGACAGCGCGACAAAATTGAGCTGATTGCTTCTGAAAACTTCGTAAGCCGCGCAGTTATGGAAGCAATGGGCACCGTTTTGACGAACAAATACGCAGAAGGATACCCAGGTCGCCGCTATTACGGTGGTTGCGAGTATGTGGATATCGTGGAAAACATCGCTCGTGACCGCGTAAAAGAAATTTTTGGCGCTGAGCATGCAAACGTACAACCACACTCTGGTGCTCAGGCGAACATGGCTGTATACTTCACGATTCTTCAGCCTGGCGACACCGTACTGGGAATGAACCTGTCCCACGGTGGTCACTTGACGCATGGTAGTGCAGTAAACTTCTCCGGTACTCTGTACAATTTCGTTGACTACGGTGTAGACGAAGATACTCACCTGATCAACTATGAAGATGTTCGTGCAAAAGCATTGGAGCACAAGCCAAAGCTGATCGTTGCTGGTGCGAGTGCCTATCCGCGTACGATTGATTTTGCCAAGTTCCGTGAGATTGCGGATGAAGTGGGCGCGTACTTTATGGTGGACATGGCGCACATCGCTGGTCTGGTTGCGGCAGGTCTGCATCCAAACCCAGTACCGCACGCGCATTTCGTTACTTCTACGACGCACAAGACTCTGCGTGGACCACGTGGCGGTTTGATTTTGTGCAAGGAAGAGTTCGCGAAAGGCATCGACAAATCCGTGTTCCCAGGCGTTCAAGGTGGTCCGTTGATGCACGTCATCGCAGCAAAAGCGGTTGCCTTCGGTGAAAACCTGCAACCAGAATTCAAGGATTACGCAGCACGCATCATCAAGAATGCACGTGCATTTGCGGAAAGCTTAACTGCTGAAGGTCTGACGCTTGTCTCCGGCGGAACGGATAACCACCTCGTATTGATTGATGTAAGCAAAATCGGCCTGACAGGTAAAGTAGCTGAACATCTGTTGGACGAAGTAAGCATTACTACGAATAAAAATACGATTCCTTACGATACACAAAGCCCGTTTGTTACAAGCGGTGTGCGCATGGGTACGCCAGCAGTGACAAGCCGCGGTTTTGATGAGGAAGCAATGAAAGAAGTAGCAGCGATTATCGCTCTGACATTGAAAAATCCAGAGGATGCTGCGAAACATGAGGAAGCACGCCAACGTGTGGCAGCTTTGTGCCAACGTTTCCCGATGTATGAAGGCTTGAATATCTAAGTTAAGGCTACGTGAAGCAGACCCAGTGGAAATTTTTCTATACGGGTCTGCTTTTTTCTTTACTTCGCGGCTGTAGGTAGGGATCGAGGATGAGAAAAAGTACGAAGATTAGGCAAATTGACTGAGTCACTCTCACCAGCTATTATAGAAAGGATGTATTGATAGGGAAACGGAGGAAATGACATGAGCCGTGTATATGTGTTTGACCATCCGCTGATTCAGCATAAAGTTACGTATATTCGTGACAAGAATACAGGGACCAAGGAATTTCGCGAACTGGTAGATGAAGTGACTACTCTGATGGGCTATGAAATTACCCGTGATATGCCTTTGGAGGAAATCACTATCGAAACGCCAGTGGCTACCTGTCAGTCGAATGTAATCGCTGGTAAAAAAGTAGGGTTGGTACCGATTCTGCGTGCTGGTCTTGGTATGGTGGATGGCCTGATGAGGCTGATCCCTGCTGCCAAAGTAGGACACGTAGGTCTTTACCGTGATCCGGAAACCCTACAGCCTATTGAGTATTATGTGAAGCTGCCATCCGATGTTGCTGAGCGTGAGTTGATCGTAACTGACCCGATGCTGGCGACTGGTGGCTCTGCTGTTGCCGCTCTTACTGCTTTGAAAAAACGTGGAGCGAAAAACTTGAAACTGATGTGCCTCATCGCTGCTCCAGAAGGTATCAAGCTAGTTCAGGACGAGCATCCTGATGTAGATATTTACGTAGCGGCTGTTGATGAATATTTAAACGACCATGGATACATCGTGCCAGGCTTGGGCGATGCGGGTGACCGCTTGTACGGCACGAAGTAGTCGGAGAGGGAAAAACGGATGAAAACTGTAAAAGTAATGACGGTATTCGGCACACGTCCAGAAGCGATCAAAATGGCACCGCTTGTCCATGAATTGAACAAGTACAGCGAGCAGATCGAATCTGTCGTTTGCGTGACGGCCCAGCATCGTCAAATGCTCGATCAGGTTTTGGACATTTTTGATATTCAACCAGACATTGATTTGAACATTATGAAGGATCGCCAAACGCTGGTGGGCGTGACCACGCGCGCATTGGAGAGCCTGGATGAAACAATGAAGGAAGTAAAACCGGACATCGTCCTCGTACACGGGGATACGACAACCACTTTTGTGGCGAGTCTGGCTGCTTTTTATAATCAAGTCGCGATTGGCCACGTGGAAGCGGGCTTGCGCACATGGGACAAGTACTCGCCGTTCCCGGAAGAGATGAACCGTCAGTTGACAGGTGTAATGGCTGACCTTCATTTCTCTCCGACCAATGGATCGGCTGACAATCTTCGTCGCGAAGCAAAGCCGGAAAAGAGCATCTACGTGACAGGAAACACAGCGATTGACGCGTTGAAAACAACGGTTCGCGAGGATTACACGCATCCGGTGCTTGATCGCGTAGCTGGTCAGAAGCTGGTGCTGATGACGGCACACCGCCGCGAAAATTTGGGCGAGCCAATGCGCCGTATTTTCCGTGCAGTTCGAAGACTGGTGGATGAGCATCCCGAGATTTCTGTTGTGTATCCGGTTCACTTGAATCCTGCTGTACAAGAAGTGGCGCAGGAGATTCTCGGAAACCATGATCGCATTTCATTGATCGAACCATTGGATGCCCTTGATTTCCACAACTTCGCTCGTCGTTCCCATCTCATCCTGACCGATTCCGGCGGGGTACAGGAGGAAGCGCCGTCTCTTGGCGTACCAGTCCTGGTTCTGCGCGATACGACAGAACGTCCTGAGGGGATTGAAGCAGGCACGTTGAAGCTCGTGGGAACCGACGAAGAGCAAGTGTATGCAATGGCAAAAGAATTGCTGACCAACCAAGCGGCTTACGATGCAATGGCGCATGCTGTCAACCCATATGGGGATGGCGAGGCTTCACGCCGTATTGTAGAAGCAATCCTCTATCATTTTGGTTTGCGGGCTGAACAACCAGAGCCGTTCCAACCAGGTCAGTAACATACAGCTAGGAAAACCCGCCAGGTTCCGTTCGTCAAAACCGGGCGGGTTTCTTGTTGTAGAGGGATATTGTTGTTTTCTATGACTGACGATTTGGTATGTTTTTCTAAGAGAGAATCGAGAGAATTGGCGAAACTATCCATGACCTATTGCGTCTAATATTTAGTTGCTTAGCTTAGATGGTAGAAAGACAGAGTTTGGAATACGGAGAGGAGTTATCAACATGAGAGCGCAAAGGATAGTGACGCTGCTCACGGCTACGACCATGGCCTGGGGAGCTTTTGTTCCGTTTGTGCCGTTTGCGACCAATGTCGCACACGCCAGAGCGGAGACAAGTGCATTGAATATGATGTGGCAAACCCCAATTGGTGAGGGGACCACTTTGCAGAAATATACGAAATCATTTGCCAATCAAGTAGTCACGATCATGGTAACAAAGGTTGATTTGAACAATCCTTATGTTGAGGTAAAACCGGTATACGGAACGAAAGGCAAGCTGACAGATAAGCAGACGGTTACACAAATGGCGCGTGAAACCGGAGCTATAGCAGCGATCAATGCCGACTTTTTTCACATGACGAAGCGGGGAGCGCCGTTTGGCATTGTCATGAAAGACGATGAACTCATTTCTTCCATGGGCTTGGTCTCCTACTGGTACGCGCTGGGCTTGACCGGAGACAAGATGGCCATTGTCGACAAGTTTGGCTTTGGCGGAAAGGTTACTGCCCCTAATGGTGCTACCTATTCGATTCAGGGTGTCAACAAGGAAGAGTACAACCCAAGTGACGGACGAAAAAGTCACCAGAACCAACTGAACGTCTATACCCCTTCCTTTGGCAAAACCAGCTTGGGGACGATACCGGGCTACAAAGATGTCGTCGAGATTCTGTTTGTAGACAACGTAGCCAAAGAAGTTCGTGTGAATCAACCTGGCGTATACATACCTTACAACGGCTATGTCCTTTGGGGACATGGAGCAGCGGGAGCATTCCTCAAGCAAAACTTCCCTGTCGGCGCTACTGCAGCGGTTGAGTACCAAACGACACCACAGACACTCAACCTAAAGCAAGCGGTAGGCGGCAATGTGATTTTGGTTGATCAAGGGAAAGCGCTCACTTCCTTTCAAGCGGACAAGTCCATCACCAGCAAGACGGCACGCACATCGGTCGGAGTTTCGCAGGATGGGAAGACCTTGTACATGGTCACGATCGATGCGAGCCAAGGCGTTTATTTGGACGAGCTGGCAAAAATCATGGCGGAGCTCGGCTCTTATCGGGCTGTAAACTTTGACGGTGGTGGCTCTACGACCATGGCAACTCGCATGCTGGGTGAGACACACGCGAATCTGGCGAATAAGCCGAGCGGCGGTGCTGAGCGTCGAGTGCCTACTGGACTGGCCGTATACAATACAGCACCTGCTGGAGAATTGAGAGGCTTCCAAATCGATGTACCGGCAGATGTGCTTATCGGACAATCTATCCCGCTCAGCGCATCCAAAGGTTATGATGTGCATTTCCAACCGTATGCGATCAATGCCGGCGATGTGAGCTGGGATGCTAGTCAGTCCGAAGCGGGCTCCGTAAATGGCAAACACTTCACACCAGCTCGCTCCGGCAAAATCACATTGACTGCGCGATTGGGCAATGTGACGCAAAATAAAGACATTCAAGTCATTTCCGGCATCGATGTGCAGCAAATCATCGTTTCCCCGAATCCGATTACCATTGCACCGGGACAATCCATTACTCTCGATGTCAAAATCAAAACGAAAAAGGGCTCTACCGTACAAGCGACGCCACTTAGCGTAAAAGCGAGTGTCGATTCTTCTGTAGCGACAATTAACGACAATCTGCAATTGGTAGCAGGCAATGAGCCGGGCAACGGAAACCTGACGATTACGTATGATGGCGTGGCGACAACCGTACCATTTGCCGTTGGACAATTTGAGCAGCCATGGCTCACCTTCGATAATCAGGCAGGCATGTACCATGCGGCAAATCCGTCTAGCATCAGTTCGGCTGGTTCGTTCGCGCTCGTCTCCGATCAGACGTTCCGCACGAAAAAAGCAGCGAAGCTAGTGTACAACTTCTCAGGAGCACCAGCGAACAACATGCGGATTTCGTACGGTATGCTGGGGGCAAACCCTGTGACGATTCCTGGCAAGCCGCTCGGATTGGGCTTATGGGTCAATGGGGACAACAGCGGACATTGGCTCCGTGCAGAAGCAATTGATGCAAACGGCAAGTCGGTCTACGTCGATCTGGCAAAAGAGATCAATTGGACAGGCTGGAAGCAAGTGAAAGGCTACTTCCCGAGCAATGTTGCCTATCCATTGCATCTGAAGAGTGTGTATGTCGTTGACCAAGCCAATGATGGCATTACACACGACAAAGGAACACTGTACTTCGACGAATTCTCGCTCCTCTTAGGCAACAAGACAGGTCAACCGAGCGATGTGGCCGTTGTCCCTGAACTGCCAGGCAGCATGTCACTCGGAGCGGAGCTTGATCTCCATTACTCCTTTGAAAATACCGCATCTTATCTGGATAGTGCACTGATTGATGTGGAGTCGATCGTGACCCAGCCAATGCCAGGATATGTACCTGCTGATTACTCGTTTACGATTAAGCCGGGCGAACTAAAAGCAGGGCAAGAGGACGCGATATCAACCTCGTCGATTCGATTGACCTTGGCACCGAAGCAATGGCTCGCTGGAAAAGGCGTTGGACTCTTGTACGTAAACCAAGTAAACAATACGTTGGATCCGCTTCTGGGAACCATGAATGCTCAAGGTCAGTGGGTATATGAAGTCAATAGCTACGGCAAGTACATTCCGTACTACCTGGACAATGCAGGCACGAGCAACGCTGGATTTACAGATATCACGAAGCATCCAGCCAAGGCAGAAATCACCTACATGGCGGAAAAGGGTTACGTGAAGGGTTTGACAGAGACGACGTTTGGACCAGAGGTTTCCCTGACAAGAGCACAGTTCGTCACCCTGCTCGCGCGCTCTTTTGAATGGGAGCTCCCTTCCTCACCAAAGCTGAAATTCAAGGATAAGGTGCCTTCCTATGCGCAAGGTGCCGTACAGGTTGCCGTTTCCAAAGGTCTGGTGAAGGGGTATAACGATAATACCTTCCGTCCGGATCAGCCGGTGACTCGCGCAGAGGCCGCAGTCATTCTCGATCGTCTCGTGAATAAAAAGGGAGCGACGAAAAAGGTCTCCGATAAAGGAACCTGGCCTTCCTGGGCATCGACATCCATCAACAACATGGTCGGACTTGGTCTGATTGATCCAGTTGGAGGAAATTATCAGCCGAATAAACCGACGACGAGAGCAGTGTGTGTCGTAGCGCTTTATCGCATTCTGCATCAAGTTAAATAGAATCGGAATATAAAAGGTCAAGCTCCTCTAACAAAGAGGAGCTTGACCTTTTTGAGTTTTAGAAGGAATCGATGAACGGACAAAGCTGATGAGAAGAAAAAGCGCAGGGCTCGTAGACCTTGACAACGCTTACCCAGTCGGAACTTCCAAAAGGGGACCACGCTTGTCGAACACTTCTTCCCCGAGAACCTTCCGCCCGTAGGGTGGCTTTGGCTCGACGGTCCCCTTTTGGAAGTGGAGACGGACAGTAAGTCCCCCTTGCGAGCGTGTCAGAGTCGAAGAGAACTGCGCTTTTTCTTCTCCTCCACTATGTTGACTCAAACTAGAAGGCCCTTCTTAGAGGTTAGATGTTACTGATTTTTCAAAGTCGAGAAAAAAGCTTTGCCAAAATAGGTTAACCATTTTAAAATAACGGTTAACAAATATATGTTAACCGAGGTTGTGATTTGGTTGTTAAATAACTATGAAGAACTATCTGCCAAAAACAAGCAATATGTTTGGCATCCCTTCACCCAAATGAAAGACTACGTCGCACAGGAGCCACTCATTATTGCGAGAGGAGAAGGGATCAAGCTATTCGATGTGAACGGCAAAGCTTACTACGACGGTTTTTCCTCTGTGTGGTTGAACGTCCATGGCCACAACGTTCCCGAGCTGAATCAGGCGATCACGGAGCAGCTTGACCAGATTGCCCATTCTACTTTGCTCGGCATGGCAAACGTCCCATCCATTTTATTAGCGGAAAAGCTGATCAATCTCGCTCCAAAAGGATTGAGTAAAGTTTTTTACTCTGACAACGGGGCAACTGCGGTCGAAATCTCACTGAAAATGGCGTTCCAATACTGGCAAAATCGCGGACATACCGGAAAGCATTCGTTTATCACGATGAACAATGCCTATCACGGGGATACGATTGGAGCCACAAGTGTGGGAGCTATTCCCCTCTACCATCAGGTCTATAAACCGCTGCTCTTTTCTCCACATGTCATTCCATACCCTTATCCGTACAGGCAAGGCGGTGAAGAAGCAGCCGTTCAGGCCACATTGAGCAGCCTGGAAAGTTTGCTTAGGGATAGAGCTCATGAGATTGCGGCGATGATCGTAGAGCCTGTCGTGCAGGGAGCAAGCGGAATGATTATCATGCCGGATGGTTGCTTGAAAAAAATCGCGGAGATGTTGCGCGCCCATGATGTATTGCTGATCGCAGACGAAGTAGCGACAGGATTTGGACGTACGGGCAAAATGTTCGCTTGTGAGCATGATGGGGTCGTGCCAGACATCATGGCAGTTGCAAAAGGGCTTACAGGAGGGTATTTGCCTGTAGCGGCTACCTTAGTAACCGAGCAGATTTATGATGCCTTTTTCGCTGACTATGAGGAACAGAAAACCTTTTTCCACGGACATTCGTTTACAGGAAATCCACTCGGCTGTGCAGTTGCTCTCGCCAACCTGCGGCTGATGGAGGAGCGCGGAGTTGTTCAACAAGTAGCACAAAAGGCAATCGTTTTGGAGCAATTGCTAGGGCCGCTGTACGACCTACCTCATGTAGGAGATATCCGGCAAAAAGGCTTGATGGCGGGAATCGAGCTGGTTCGGGATAAAGAGACCAAGGAGCCTTATCACTGGAATGAGCGGATCGGTGTGCGTGTCTGTCAGGTAGCGAGAGAAAAAGGGCTTTTGACACGACCGTTGGGCAACGTCATCGTTTTTATCCCACCGCTTGTATCTACAACGGAAGAATTGGCTGACATGGTTCGGATTTTGGCGGAATCGATTCAGGATGTAACGACAGGTGAAGTAGAGGAGTGATTGATATGGCTGATCGCCCCTTTTCCGGATTGTTCATCACAGGAACAGATACTGGGGTAGGCAAAACGATTGTGACTGCCGGAATCGCATCCGTGTTGCGTGAGACAGGAGTGGACATCGGAGTTTGGAAGCCAGTCCAGTCAGGAGCACGAGCACATGATGAGGGCAGTGACGCTATGCACTTGAGATCGTGGAGCGGAGTGCCTGACGCGTGTGAGGAGATAGCCCCACTTTGTTTTGAAGCACCGCTTACCCCTTATCTGGCTGCGGAAGCAGAGGGGAAGAGCTTGACTATGGAGGAAGTAATCGCTTGCGGGCGACCCTTGATGGAACGTTATCCGGCACTCCTTGTCGAAGGAGCGGGTGGTCTGCTTGTTCCATTGACTCCAACCGAAACGATAGCGGATCTTGCTGCTCGGCTGAACCTGCCCATGCTCATCGTGGCTCGGGCTGGGCTCGGCACAATTAACCATACGCTCTTGTCCGTTTGGTATGCACGGGAACTCGGGATCGAGGTTGTGGGTGTCATCCTGAATCAAAACAACTCAGCTGGTGTCATTGATGAGAGTGTCAAAACAAACGCGAGCATGATTGAGAGCTATGGGGGAGTTCCCGTATGGGGCGTGCTTCCATGGATAAACAAACCGTTAGAGCGCCAGCACTTGACGCAGCTGATCCAAGAATGTGTAGACATCGGACAGCTGTGTCAGTGGAGCCATAAATAATAAGAGGGGGAGACGAGAAAATGGAGCAAAGCACCTGTTTGGATTGGAAGGGATACTCTCGTAAAGCAATTAGCAAGGAAGTGCTTACGCACGAAGAGGCAATGAAGGTGTTGCAAGCGCCGGATGATGAGCTGCTGCTGGTCATGAACGAAGCGTTTCGCGTCAGAAAGCACTTTTTCGGAAAAAAGGTCAAACTGAACATGATCATCAACGCCAAGAGCGGCCTATGTCCGGAGGATTGCGGTTACTGCTCACAGTCGATTGTTTCGAATGCTCCCGTATCCAAGTACACGATGCTGGACAAGGAGACATTGCTCGCAGGTGCCCGAGAAGCCATGAATCGAAAAGCAGGTACATACTGTATTGTCGCCTCAGGACGCGGTCCCACGGAAAAAGAGCTGGGCCAAGTCATCGAGGCCGTCAAAGAAATCCGTGAGACGATGCCGCTGAAAATTTGCGCGTGTTTAGGGATTCTAAGCGACGAACAAGCAACGCGTCTAAAAGATTCAGGTGTTCACCGTTACAACCATAATCTCAACACGAGTCGCAACCATTACGAAGCGATTACGACAACGCACACGTACGACCAGCGTATACAGACAGTCGATACCGTGAAAAGAGCAGGGATGTCGCCCTGCGCAGGCGTGATCATTGGCATGGGGGAGAGCGATGAGGAGATCGTCGAAATGGCATTTGCCCTGCGCAATCTCGACGCAGATTCCATCCCTATCAATTTTTTAAATGCGATTCCAGGAACCCCGTTGGAGGATAAAGGACGCACCCCGGCAATGAAGGCTCTGCGTGTTCTCGCTTTGTTCCGATTTATTTGCCCGGATAAAGAAATTCGTGTTGCGGGTGGTCGCGAAGTGAATTTGCGCACCTTGCAGCCTCTTTCCTTGTATGCGGCTAACTCGTTGTTTGTGGGCGATTATTTGACGACACCCGGGCAAGAAATCACGACAGACCATCAGATGATTGAAGACCTCGGGTTTGAAATCGAGCTGTGTGCGCTGTAGGTCAGTTATGAATAAACGCTACACATGGCTGGAAGAAGAATACGATTCATTGCGGAAACAATCGTTGGCAAGAGAGTGGAACACCGTAGAGTCAGCCAGTGATCGTACAGGCACGTGGATTCAAGTCGAAGGGAAACCATTATTAAATCTGTCATCGAACAACTATTTGGGCTTGGCCCACGATCAACGAATCGTGGAAGCTGGCAAATTGGCGGCAGAGGAGTGGGGGGCAGGAGGAACTGCCTCTCGTCTCGTCCATGGAAACTACGCGTTATATGACGAGCTGGAACAACGATTGGCGGCGTGGAAAGAGAGAGAAGCGGCGCTTGTTTTTGCAAACGGCTATCAGGCAAATACAGGGGTAATTGCAGCGCTTGCTGGAAGAGGCGACGCTGTTTTTAGTGATCGGTTGAATCACGCCAGCATTGTAGATGGGATCGTGCTCAGTCGGGCGGAGCATTTTCGGTACAGACATAACGACATGGAGCATCTGGAGTTTTTACTGAAAAAGCACCAGGATGCAAGACGGAAGTGGATCGTCACGGACAGCATATTCTCCATGGACGGTGATAAAGCTCCCCTACTTGAATTGGTAAAACTGCGTGATCGTTACGATACCATGCTGATGGTTGACGAAGCCCATGCAGGGGGAGTGCGTGGTGAAGAAGGGCAGGGCTTGTGCCACGAGCTCGGCATCGCCGGAAAAGTCGATGTGTTGATGGGAACCTTCAGCAAGGCATTTGGTGTTTATGGGGCATACGTATGCGCAGATGAGATCATCATTCGTTATTTGATGACAAAAGCGCGCTCGCTGGTCTATTCCACAGCTCTGCCTCCTGCTGTGATTGGCTCGAACCTGGCGGCGTTGTCTTTGGTACAAACAGACTCTTGGCGCAGAAAAGCAGTGAGGCAGAATGCGCTCATGTTTCGCCAGTTGCTTCGCTCACGCGGGTTTACTGTAGACGAAGAAGATACGCCAATCATCCCGCTCACGTTAGGAGAGAATGAGTGGACTTTGCAGTTCAGCAAAAGGCTTAGGCAGCGAGGGATTGCAGCAGTGGCGATTCGACCTCCTACTGTGCCAGCAGGAACCGCACGTATCCGCTTTACCGTGATGGCTGCTCATACGCGCGAAGAGCTGGAGTGGGCTTGCGAGCAAGTGAGCGTAATCAGGGACGAGCTTCAAAAAGGAGGAACGATATCGTGAGAAAAGTGATGCTGTGGCTAACCGGGTGGGGAATGCCAGATTGCAGCTGGGATGCAGTTCGCTCACAGTTTCCTTCCTATCAGCACATCATTCCTACTTATTCGGACGTCACTGATTCCTCGCAATTTTACGAGAGAGTAGTAGAGGAAGTCCGCTCTCTAGCAGCGCAGGAGCTGATTGTAGTGGGGTGGTCTATGGGAGGGATGCTCGGAATACGCCTTGCTGCCCAGTACCCGGTCTCAGGACTTGTTTTGATCGGCACAACAGCTCGCTTTATCTGCGAACGGCATGACCTTCGCGCTGGGTGGCATCCTGTTGTTTTACAGAGGATGAAAAGGCAGCTTTCTGTAGCACGCGAGCGGGTGATGGACGCATTTGTCGAACAGATGCTCACACCGGGTGAGCGTGAACAAACAGGTCTGTATGTGAGACTGGACAGCCAGAAGTGGAGTACGACGGCGTTGATTGCGGGCTTGACCTACTTAGAAGAAGAGGATTGCCGCCCGTTCTTGTCTTCGCTGACTACTCCGACTCTCGTCATTCAAGGCACGGAGGATGCAATCTGTTCGCTCGCAGCCGGAGAAGAACTGGCGGGTAGCCTTTCAGGTGCCAATTTCGTTCAAATTCCTGACTGTGGTCATGCCCCGCATGTATTTGTTCCGGAGGTTGTAGGAGATTCGCTAAAGAGGATGGTGGAGCAGCTTGCAGAAGAGGGCAATCAGCAGCCGATTTAGTGAGAAGGCTGTCTCATATGAAAAATACGCACTTGTGCAAAAGAAGATGGCCGATCATTTGAGTCAAATGGTTACAGAGATAACGAACGAGAATGATGTGCGAAGCATCCTAGAGATTGGCTGTGGAACAGGGGGGTTAACCCGCGTCATTCGCAGCTATTTTTCTGCTGCCCACTACGAGGCGGTAGAGATTGCGCAAGGTATGCTGGAGCAGGCGAAGAACAACCTGGAGCAGCACGGCCTGATTTGTTCATTTTCTCAAGCTGATGCCGAAGAATGGGTTTGGGAACAACAGGCGAAGTCAAAGGATTTGATCGTTTCAGGAGCGTGTTTTCAGTGGTTTGCCAGGCCAGCGCATACGCTAAGAGGATTGGCAAGAATCCTGAAGCCGGGAGCACCTTTGGTTTTTTCGACATTTGGACCTGATACTTTTTGGGAGCTGCATGATTCGTTTACGAATGCTCATGCGATTTTGGGAGAAAAGGGAGTACGCCATGGCCTGGAGTTTCTCTCTGCACGTGATTGGCATGAGCAATTGGAGCAAGCAGGGTTTACGGATATAGAGATCAGTAGGAAATATGAACGGCTAACTTACCCGGGTGTACGGGATTTTCTGCATGCTGTGAAAGCCGTGGGCGCCAGCGTAAGTATGGAGCAAGGGAGCGGTCTTGGACGCAGAAAACTCCTTGCAGAAATGATTCGTTACTATGAGCAGACGTATAAAAGAGAAACGGGCATCCCTGTCACCTACGAAGTTATTTACGTTCGTGCTGTTTCATCAAGAGCCGTGACGTTTTTTAAATAAACTGGAAAAGAAAGCGATTTCCTAGCAGGAATTATCATGAAGAGATGGAATCTTAAGAAGGTTGCCTATCCTGTGTATTTGAGGGGTGTGTGGAAGATGAGTCAAAGAGAAATCGTCATTGCGAGTGCTGTGCGCACTGCTATAGGTAGCTTTCAAGGAACGCTTGCAGGTGTCAGCGCGACAAAGCTGGGCGGAATTGTACTGGAAGCAGCGCTAGAGCGTGCAGGTGTTTCCAAGGATGCGGTCGATGAAGTGATTATGGGGAACGTACTGTCAGCAGGCTTGGGTCAAAACCCGGCGCGTCAGGCTTCTATTCACGCGGGCCTTGCTCATGAAGTTCCCTCCCTGACAATTAACAAAGTTTGTGGTTCAGGTCTAAAAGCCGTTCATCTGGCCGTTCAGTCCATCCTTGCTGGTGAGGCAGAGGTTGTCTTGGCTGGTGGGATGGAGAATATGAGTCAAGCACCATACTTAATGGAAGGTGCGCGTTCAGGCTACCGCATGGGAGATCAGAAAGTGGTAGACTCCATGATTCGCGACGGGCTGTGGTGTGCTTTCAACGACTACCACATGGGCATTACAGCAGAGAACCTTTGCACCAAATACGAAATCGGACGCGAAGAGCAGGATGAATTTTCAGCGTGGAGCCAGGAAAAGGCTCAGCAAGCGCTCACTAGTGGTCGTTTTCAAGAAGAAATCGTGCCGGTTCCGATCCCGCAGCGCAAGGGTGACCCGGTGCTGTTTGCCATAGACGAATTCCCGCGTGCTGGCGTGACAGCCGAAGCCCTAGGCAAACTAAAGCCTGCATTTAAAAAGGATGGAACTGTGACAGCCGGGAATGCATCTGGTATCAACGATGGAGCAGCAGCTCTTTTGATTATGACACGCGAGAAGGCAGAAGAGCTGGGTGTGAAGCCTCTTGCCCGTATCGTAGCCAATGCGAGTGCAGGTGTTGATCCGAGCATCATGGGGTACGGTCCAGTTCCTGCGACCAAACGCGTACTGGAAAAAGCGGGTCTGTCGATTGCTGACATTGACTTGATCGAAGCAAATGAAGCTTTTGCTGTTCAATCGCTGTCTGTTGGCAAAGCACTAGGCTTTGATCGCGAGAAGCTGAATGTCAACGGCGGAGCCATCGCCTTGGGACATCCAATTGGTGCGAGTGGAGCGAGAATATTGGTCACGCTAGTGCATGAATTGCAAAAACGCGAAGGGGCAAAATATGGGTTAGCAACACTTTGCATCGGCGGTGGACAAGGCGTCTCTACAATTGTCGAGAAAATTTAAATTTCAAATTGTGAACGCTTTGTGTACAGACTGAGCCTAACGTTGACAAAGGGAATAATTCTTCGTTAATATGAATGAGGGCAAAGGGGCACTTGACACCAGCCCTCTCCTTATGTATGAAAGGAGAATGTTACTCTGTGTCGAAATTGGATAATCCGTGGCGAGCGATCACATTGGTCACCC
Source organism: Brevibacillus brevis NBRC 100599 (assembly GCF_000010165.1). Lineage (NCBI taxonomy): Bacteria > Bacillati > Bacillota > Bacilli > Caryophanales > Paenibacillaceae > Brevibacillus > Brevibacillus brevis. The sequence goes on along the minus strand of NC_012491.1, from coordinate 5,760,860 downwards.
TGATCGGTGTCGATATGGCCGTTTGCGTGATTTCGGGAGTCCTTCTGGGAAAATACTTGGATAGTCTTTTCTCTACCAATCCGCTTTTTTTGATGGTTGGGCTGCTCGCGGGATTAGGAATAGGCGTGTATAGCGTCTACCGCATCGTTCGCGGTTACCTCTAGGAGATGGAACATGCAAACGTTTTCTTCGGCAATGCGATCCACTTTTCGCTATGCCTTTTTCTGTATGGCAATTGCCTCGATACTCTGGGCGGTGTTGCCATCGTATCGTTTCTTTTTGCAAAGTCTACTGCTTGGGATGGTTTGCAGCTTGGTAAATGGCACGGTTCTCTTCAGCAAAACCTGGCGCATTAGTCAGATGGCTGTTGATCCAAACGTCCGGCCAAAAGGGACTGGTATGCTGCAGCGACTGGCTGTGGCAGGCTTTGCAGTCTTTTTGACAATGCGTTTTCCCCATTTGTTTGGAATCGCTGGCGTATTGATAGGTTTATTCCTCTTTCAGATTCTCAGTTTCCTTTTTGTGTATCGCTCCTTTAAATAGATAGTAGATATTTTTTCTTTGCAACGTACGTAAGCAATAGATTCGCGCGGAAGAAAGGGGTGAAATACATGCATTATTCTCTGCGGTTTGAATGGTTGGGCATGGTATTTGACATCTCCACTATTCTTATGATTTTGGTTACCTCTCTGGTGGTGCTTTTGCTGTGTATCGGGATGACCCGCAACCTGACCTCCGCAACTCCAAGCGGCGCGCAAAACGTGATGGAATGGATTGTGGACTTCGTTACCGGCATTACAAAAAGCTACATCACACCGAAGAAGGCTGCGGGCTTTGTCTCGCTGGCACTCACTTTGTTCCTTTACATTTTCCTTGGAAACCAACTGGGTCTCGTATTTAACGTAAACACGGCTCACCACAACGGTCCTGACCATCAAGTAAGTGAAAAGGTTAAAGACATGTTGACGGCTTCCACGAATGAACAAATGAAGCAACAAAAGGTGGCCAAGCTTGAAGAAGAGCTGAACTCTACCGATCCGTCCTCGCATGGCGTTGTCATTGGGTGGTGGAAATCACCAACAGCGACTCCTAGCGTAACTTTCGCTCTGGCGTTCATCGTTCTTCTCTACGCTCACTATCTGGGCATCAAGAAGAGCTTCACGGGATGGTTGAAACATACATTCCTGAACCCGATTCACATTCTGGAGGAGTTCATCATCAAGCCGTTGACGCTGCCTTTGCGTCTATTCGGTAACATCTTTGCGGGTGAGGTTTTGATTGCCTTCCTGCTGGGTGTAGGGATCTTCGGAAGCATTCCGCTGTTCCTGTGGTTGGGCTACTCGGTGTTCGTCGGTTCCGTACAGGCATTCATTTTCACAACGCTGGCGATGGTTTACCTGTCACAGCAAGTGAATGAAGATCACTAATTTTGCGCTTACCCGATTTTATCTTCGCTTTTTAAACACTAAGGAGGTTTTTAAACAATGGAAGGTTTGGCTCTTGCAATTGGTATCGTATTTGGTCTGGCTGCTCTTGGCGCAGCGATTGGTAACTCTTTGGTAATCTCTCGTACAATTGAAGGTGTAGCTCGTCAACCAGAAGCACGTGGTAGCCTGATGGGTCTCATGTTCCTGGGTCTTGGTCTGGTAGAGGCAGTTCCGATCATCGCTGTAGCGATCGGTTTCATTCTCTTCGGTCGCCTGTAATCAGCGAGCATTTAGTAACAATAGGCGGGCACTTGATACCCGCCTATATTTTTGACAAAGACAATTAATAACCTTGATATACATCTTTCTTTTCGCAGGAAGGAGTGAAACGAATGCTCGACTTTGGAGCGGTATCCCTGGAATGGGGAACGCTGTTAACCCAAGCAATTGTGTTCTTGTTGTTGTTGCTGCTTGTTCGTAAATTGGCTATGGGCCCGATCGTAGGGATCATGGAAAAACGTCGTCAGCATATCGAAAGTCAAATCTCCTCGGCTGAGAAGAACCGCACTGAAGCGGAAGCTCTTCTAGCTGAGCAACGTCGCGTGCTGGATGAAGCGCGTGCAGAATCAAAAGCAATCATTGACCGCGCTGCAAAGCAAGCGTCTGATGAAGCAACCAAAATCGTGACAGAAGCACAAGCTGCATCCGAGCGTATGAAAGCGGAAGCAAGCGCTGAACTGGCACGTGAAGTGGAAAAAGCAAAACTCGAACTGCGTGAGCAAATGACCAGCCTGTCCGTGCTCTTGGCTTCCAAGATCATCGAGAAAGAACTGGACGAAGCAGCTCAAAAGTCTACTGTTGATAAATTTCTCGCACAAGTGGGAGATCGCCTATGAGTAGCGCAGTAGGAAAACGTTATGCTCGTGCGCTCTTTGAAGTAGCGAGTGAACGTAGCAAGATTGATCAGGTAGAAGCAGACCTGGGTGCAATCGTGGAAGCGGTTGAAGGCAATGAAGATCTGAAAAAGATCATGCTGCACCCTCACATCGCAGCAGATGCGAAAGCTACGCTCGCTGACGAATTGTTCAAAAGCCATGTAGGGGAAGAAGCCTTTAATTTTCTGAACGTCCTGATTGAGAACGGACGCGAAGTTGATCTGGTTGATATCTACCGTTCTTTTGTACAATTGGCGAACGAAGCTCGTGGATTTGCAGATGCGATTGTGACAAGTGCAAAACCGCTTTCTACTGAAGAGCAAAATGAGCTCGCTGAGAAGTTCGGACAAACGCTGAATAAAAAGCTGCGTATGACAGCAGTCGTAGATCCAGCGATTCTCGGTGGCGTTATTATCAAAATTGGCGACCGTCTGTACGATGGTAGCTTGAAAACGAAGTTGGAAACCTTTGCGCAAAAAGCGTAAAGTTCGATGGCTTTTAGAAGTTGGATGAATGGGGTGAATTAAGTGAGTGCAATCAGACCAGAAGAGATTAGCTCCCTCATTAAAGAGCGGATCGCTAATTTTAAATCTGAAATCGAAGTTGTGGATGTAGGCACAGTCATCCAAGTAGGTGACGGTATTGCTCGTGTTCACGGTTTGGAAAAGGCCATGCAAGGGGAGCTTCTCGAGTTCCAAAATGGCGTAATGGGTATGGTACTCAACTTGGAAGAAGATAACGTGGGTGTCGTTATTATGGGACCTTTCCGCGACATTAAGGAAGGCGATACTGTAAAACGTACCGGCCGCGTTATGGAAGTTCCAGTAGGGGAAGCGCTGCTCGGCCGCGTTGTAAACCCACTGGGTCAACCAATCGATGGTCAAGGCCCTATTGCAAATAACGGTTTCCGTCCAATCGAGAGCCCAGCTCCTGGTGTTATGGCACGTAAATCCGTACACGAACCACTCCAAACAGGTATCAAAGCGATTGACGCGATGATCCCAGTTGGTCGTGGACAGCGTGAGTTGATCATTGGTGACCGCCAAACTGGTAAAACAGCAGTGGCGCTCGACACGATCATCAACCAAAAAGGTAAAGACATGATTTGTATCTACGTTGCAATTGGTCAAAAGCAATCTACCGTTGCAAACATCGTAGAAACTCTGCGTAAAGCAGGGGCTCTGGAATACACAATCATCGTTTCTGCTACTGCGTCTGACCCAGCTCCAATGTTGTACCTGGCTCCATATACAGGTGTAACAATGGCTGAGTACTTCATGTACAAAGGCGGACACGTTCTGTGCGTATACGATGACCTGTCCAAACAGGCTGCTGCATACCGCGAAATGTCCCTCTTGCTCCGCCGTCCTCCAGGTCGCGAAGCATATCCTGGTGACGTATTCTACTTGCACTCCCGCTTGCTGGAGCGCGCTGCGAAACTGTCTGATGATCTGGGCGCTGGTTCCATTACGGCTCTGCCATTCATCGAAACCCAAGCGGGTGACATTTCCGCATACATTCCAACGAACGTGATCTCCATCACGGACGGTCAGATCTTCCTGGAGACAGACTTGTTCAACGCGGGTCAACGTCCAGCGGTTAACACCGGTCTTTCCGTATCCCGTGTAGGTGGTTCCGCGCAAATCAAGGCGATGAAAAAGGTAGCAGGTCCACTCAAGCTCGAGTTGGCTCAATACCGTGAGTTGGCTGCGTTTGCTCAGTTCGGTTCCGATCTGGACAAAGCGACCCAAGCTCGTCTGACCCGTGGTGAGCGCTTGATGGAAATCATGAAACAAGGTCAATTCGATCCAATGCCTGTTGAGAAGCAAGTTGCTTCTATCTATAGCGCTACAAGAGGTTTCCTGGATGACATTCCAGTAGCAGAAGTGCGCCGTTTTGAGAAAGAGATGTTGTCTTTCTTGGATTCCAACAAACCGCAACTGTTGGAGCACATCCGCACAACGAAAGACCTTCCAGATGAAAAAGAATTCAACGCAGCGATCGAAGAGTTCAAAAAAGGCTTTTCGGTAACTCGCTAATCGTTAACCTGATAGACATCAGATGCATGCCGGGCGATTTGCCCGTGCATGCGTCCTCAAGGTGGTGAAAACGAGTGGCTAAAGGAATACGTGAGATTCGACGCAGTATCAAAAGCAAGAAAGATATGCGCCAAATCACGAAAGCGATGAAAATGGTGGCGGCTGCAAAGCTTCGCCGTAACCAGGATAAAGCTGAGGCGGCACGCCCGTATGCTGACAAGATCCAAGAAGTGATCGCAAGTATCGCGAGTGGGACTTCTGGTTCCAAACATCCAATGTTGCAAAATCGTCCTGTGAAAAAGACTGGTTATATTGTCATCACTTCCGACCGTGGACTTGCTGGGGGTTACAATGCCAACATTCTCCGTAAAGTGGTAAATACCATTAACGAGAAGCACAAGTCCAAGGATGAATACGGTATTTTTGTGATTGGCCGCAAAGGTCGTGACTTCTTCAGCAAACGGAACTACCCGCTTTTGGATGAAGTGACAGGTCTGCCAACCAGCCCAGCCTTTGCTGATATCAAGAAAATTGCCGGTGCAGCAGTCCAAATGTTCGAGAACGAGCAGATTGACGAACTGTACCTGTGCTACAACAAGTTCCAAAGTGCAATTTCGCAAATACCTACCGTAAAACAATTGCTGCCATTGGAAGCTCCCGAGAGCAACAATGCGCGCGCAATCAATTACGAGTATGAGCCGTCCTCGGAAGAAGTATTGGCGGACCTGTTGCCGAAATATGCGGAAACACTGGTTTACAGTGCACTTCTCGAAGCAAAAGCTTCTGAAGAAGGTTCCCGTATGACTGCAATGGGCAACGCGACAGACAATGCTACGGATATGATCAACCGTTTAACGTTGAGCTACAACCGTGCTCGTCAGGCAGCCATTACACAAGAGATTTCCGAGATCGTTGCAGGTGCAAACGCACAGGCTTAGTGGCAGCGAATAGCTCCCAATTTAGCTTTACAGGAGGGAAGAAGTAAGATGGCGAATGGACGTGTGGTTCAGGTAATGGGTCCGGTTGTTGACGTCGAGTTCGACCGCGGACACCTGCCTGCCATTTACAATGCGATCAAGATTCAACATAAAGCACAAAGTGCCGGTGAGCGCGACATCGACTTGACTGTTGAGGTTGCTACTCATTTGGGCGATAACTTGGTTCGTACCGTTGCAATGTCTTCCACTGACGGTTTGGTTCGTGGTATGGAAGCAGTTGATACCGGTGCAGCTATCTCCGTTCCAGTGGGTGCAATCACCCTCGGACGCGTATTTAACGTATTGGGTGAGCCGATCGACCTGCAAGAACTCGGTCAAGTAGATCGTCGTGACCCAATTCACCGTAAAGCTCCTGAGTTCGTAGACCAAGCAACGACTGTTGAGATCCTGGAAACAGGTATCAAAGTTATTGACCTCTTGGCTCCGTACATCAAGGGTGGTAAGATCGGTCTATTTGGTGGTGCGGGTGTAGGTAAAACCGTTACTATTCAAGAGCTGATCAACAACATCGCGCAAGAGCACGGTGGTATTTCCGTATTCGCTGGTGTAGGTGAGCGTACCCGTGAAGGTAACGACCTGTACCACGAGATGAAAGACGCAGGCGTACTGCCGAAAACCGCGATGGTATTCGGTCAGATGAACGAACCGCCTGGTGCACGTCTTCGTGTAGCGTTGACTGGTCTGACTATGGCGGAATACTTCCGTGATGAAGAAGGCCGCGACGTTCTTCTCTTTGTTGATAACATCTTCCGCTTTACACAAGCGGGTTCCGAAGTTTCTGCTCTCTTGGGCCGTATGCCATCTGCGGTAGGTTACCAACCAACATTGGCTACCGAAATGGGTCAGCTGCAAGAGCGTATTACTTCCACGAAAAAAGGTTCCGTAACGTCCATTCAAGCGATCTACGTACCAGCGGATGACTACACTGACCCGGCTCCTGCTACTACGTTTGCTCACTTGGACGCTACAACGAACTTGGAGCGTTCCATCGCTGAGCTGGGTATCTTCCCTGCGGTAGACCCACTCGCATCCACTTCCCGTGCTCTGGCTCCTGATATTGTAGGACAAGAACACTATGATGTGGCTCGTAGCGTTCAAAAAATCCTGCAACGTTACAAAGAACTGCAAGATATCATCGCGATTCTCGGTATGGACGAGTTGAGCGACGACGACAAGCAAGTAGTTGGACGCGCACGCCGCATTCAACGTTTCTTGTCCCAGTCCTTCCACGTTGCCGAGCAGTTCACTGGTAACCCAGGCCAATACGTGCCATTGAAGGAAACTGTTCGCAGCTTCAAGGAAATCCTCGAAGGTAAGCATGACCACCTGCCAGAGGGCGCGTTCCTGTACGTAGGTACAATTGAAGAAGCGGTAGAAAAAGCGAAGAAAATGGCGTAAGACACCCTGGAAAGGGGAGACGAGTAAGTGAGTAAGATGACAGTTGAAGTCGTAACTCCTGAACGGGTTGTCTACAGCGGTCAGGCTGAAATGGTGATTGCTCGCGGCTTGCAAGGGGAAATTGGTATTATGCCGAACCACATGCCGTTGGTAACCCCGCTGAAAACAGCGCCAGTTCGGATTAAGACAGAAGGCGATAAAGAAGTAAAGATGGCTGTAAGTGGCGGCTTCATGGAAGTGCGCGGCGATAAAGTGACCATCCTTGCTGAAACGGCTGAATTGCCGGGAGACATCGATGTTGAACGCGCGAAGGCAGCGAGAGAGCGTGCTGAAAAGCGTTTGACTGAGAAATATGCCGAGCTCGACGTCAAGCGTGCAGAACGCGCGCTGCAACGTGCGATGGCACGTCTCGACGTATCGAAGTAAAGCGTAAGCTTGATATCCCCGCGCCCATGTGGCTGCGGGGATTTTTCGGTTATAGGGTAATGAATGACGAGCCATGGAAATCGGGCATGATATTTCCAGTTGGTAATTGCCTAATGTTTCTGTGTATAATAGACCTAATGCCCTGCCGACGAGCTACGTTATCATGATAAACAGCGGGAAAAAGCGGCATTGGCTATTGGGATTAAAGGAGAGTGTAATTGATGCAAACCGTTCGCGATATCCGCCACAATCAAGATGGCGTAGTGATTCCTAGCAGCTTTGCGGCTAATGGCTGGACAAGCGTGCTATCTCATGAAATGAATGTTCTTTTCCAAGCAATGTGCTATGTGGTAACGAAGCATGAGTCTAAAGAAGAGATGAGAAAAGCTCTGGACGAGTTCGATGCATTGAAAGGCACATTCACCAAACCTGTTCAAGAAGGCTTTAAGTCTGAAGAGGATTTTAAAGGCTATGTAAACCTCTTGAACAGATTCAAATCGTTCATGAGTCGTTCCGAATATGCATATCCGACATCTCTTGACGAAGCGATTGAGCTTTTCGTGAAGTGGGGTCTGGTAATCGATAATGGAGATGCTTGGGATGTACCGGTTTATCCATTCCCAGATGCATCTGAGTTGTTCAAGCTGAGTGAAGCAGAATCTCTTGCATTGGCTCATATTAAACTGGAAGCATTGGTTCATCCGATGTTTAGCCGCCTTGTGATGAAGCTGCACGAGCAAGAAGAAAATACGTTCAGCATGTCCAAAGCAGAAATGAAGCAATTGCTGAACACCAATGACCAAATGCTGGCAGAGGTTCTGATCAAGCTGACTCCATATATGGAAGAAGCGATTGAAAATATGCTGGAAATCCCAGAAGACGAGAAGATGAACTTTACGATTGTATGGGAGCGCATTTACGAGGATTTCCTCGGACAGCAATTTTCTAACAATGTTCAATAATTAAGAGAATAGCAGGGCCAGACGAGCATATTCGTTTGGTCATCATACTATGCTGGAAAAACTCAGGGAGAAATCTCTGAGTTTTTTCCCTTTATATGGCACAAAAGGAAGGCTTTCGTTAGACACCCTATTGGCAATTTGCTATAATGATAAAGGTATTTTTTTCTAGCAACACTGGTTCAAAAGACGACTATTGAACAACCCTTAGCAGTATCATTTAGCGACAGCGTTCATACCTACACCTTTGATGCTGCGAGCAGTACCCTTTTGAGGGAGTCTCGACTTCTTCTGGAGGACAGCGCAAGACGATTCATACCTTTCTCAAGAGCGGAGGGAACGTGGGTGAGTGACATCTATACCAACAATTATGTGATTGTCGCGATCTTTTTGATTCTTGGTGTGCTGTTGCCCGTGGCTACAGTCAGTTTTGTTGGTCCATTACTTCGTCCAAAGAAACCGACACGGGAGAAGCAAACTACTTATGAAAGCGGTAACATTCCTGTTGGTGACAGTTGGGTGCGTTTCAACGTGAAGTATTACATCTTTGCCCTCATGTTTGTCATCTTTGATGTAGAAACACTCTTTCTGTATCCGTGGGCCGTCGCTTACAAAGAACTGGGGCTCTTTGCCTTAGTTGAGATGGTCATCTTTATATCCTTGCTCGTCGTAGGATTGATTTACGCGTGGAGAAAGAAGGTGCTGGAATGGAACTAGATCTGACAAGCATTGCGCCTGAATTGCAAGAGGAATTGAATCGCAACGTCATGTTCACGACATTGGAAACAGTGAAGGGATGGGTTCGCAGTAACTCGTTGTGGCCATTAACTTTTGGCTTGGCCTGTTGCGCAATCGAGATGATGGGAACGGGTGGGGCGCGTTATGACCTCGACCGGTTTGGCGTTATTTTTCGAGCATCCCCAAGACAATCTGATGTCATGATCGTAGCCGGAACCGTCACGAAAAAGATGGCACCACTACTACGCAGGCTGTATGATCAAATGCCTGAACCAAAGTGGGTGATTGCCATGGGCTCCTGTGCGACAGCGGGAGGTCCGTACGTGCGCTCGTACAGCGTTGTAAAAGGTGTAGACCAGATTGTGCCTGTCGACGTATATATTCCGGGTTGTCCGCCTAACCCTGCCGCTTTGATCTACGGAATCAATAAGCTCCAAGAAAAAATCCGTTACGAAGCGAAGACTGGGAAGCAGGTGACCAATCTATGAGCGACGAGAAACGCAAGCCGACGCCGGAGGAAAAGGCAGCGGCAGCCGCTGAAGCCCGTGCCAAGGCGGAAGCTTTGCGAAAATTAAGAGAACAGGAAGCGCAGGCTTCCCAAGAGGCGAGCCCAGTGGAGGCATCGCAAGAGCCACAAGAGGAAGTCTCTGCTCCGGAACAGAAACCAAAACCAGTGTCGGAAATGACGCCTGAGGAAAAAGCCGCAGCTAAGAAAGCAGCAGCGGCTGAAGCCATTGCCAAGGCAAAAGCGGCGAAGGAACAGGTGGAAGCTACTCCACCGCCAGCAAAGCCAGTGTCGGAAATGACGCCGGAAGAAAAAGCCGCAGCCAAGAAAGCGGCTGCCGCAGAAGCACTAGCCAAGGCAAAAGCAGCGAAGGAACAGGCGGAAGCTACTCCATCGCCAGCAAAGCCAGTGTCGGAAATGACGCCGGAAGAAAAAGCCGCAGCCAAGAAAGCGGCTGCCGCAGAAGCACTAGCCAAGGCAAAAGCAGCGAAGGAAGCAAAAGAAGCCGTGGAAAATGGAGCAGATACAGCTGATTCCGCTCCAGATGTGGATGCCAAGGCGAAGGCCGCCGCTGCCGCAAAAGCCAAGGCTGCCGCCGCAGCAGCTGCTAAGGCAAAAGCCACTCGTGAAGCAGGCGGGGATGAATCCGGTGATGACGATGCCAAGGCGAAGGCCGCCGCAAAAGCCAAAGCCGCCGCCGCAGCAGCAGCGAAGGCAAAAGCAACGCAAGCAACTGGGGATGAGACCCCGGCAGAGGAAGCGCCGAAAGCGCCTTCCAAAAACCAGCCCTATCTTGATAAATACGTTTCACGAATTTCCGAAGCATTTGGACAGGAAGTCATCGAGGCTTCGTATATTAACGAGCTAGGTAAGGAAGTTCCGACTCTCACCATTCAAAATGAACGTTGGCATCAAGTTGCCCAATTTTTAAGAGATGATGAGCAATTGAGTTTTGAGTACCTGTCCGATCTTCACGGTGTCGATTACGAGGATCGCCTGGAGGTATACTACCACTTTTATTCCTACAAAAATCGTCAAAGCTTGGCAGTAAAGGTCAAAACGAGCAGAGAAGAGTCAAAAGTTGCTTCTGTAATGGACCTCTGGCATGGCGCAAATTGGAATGAAAGAGAGACTTTTGACCTTTTGGGTATTCATTTCCCGGGACATAAGGATTTACGTCGAATCCTGTTGCCGGATGATTGGGTAGGGTATCCGCTGCGCAAAGATTATGTGCAATACGACGAGGAGGTTTAGCAGATGAACCATAACATCCTCACGACTCATGTTGATACCTCTTCTGAAACAGGACTTCGTACGGAAGAGATGTTATTAAACGTAGGTCCACAGCATCCGAGTACACATGGAGTATTTCGTTTGGTAGTAAAAATCGATGGGGAAACCATTAAAGAAGCGATTCCGGTGATGGGCTACCTGCATCGAGGTACAGAGAAACTGGCAGAAAACTTGACCTATACGCAAATTATCCCTTATACAGACCGTATGGACTACGTGTCCGCCATGACCAACAACTACGTTCTCTGTCACGCAGTAGAAACGATGATGGGGTTGGAGATTCCAGAACGAGCTCAGTTTTTGCGATTGATCGCAATGGAGTTGAACCGGGTGGCGAGCCATTTGGTTTGGTGGGGAACGTTTCTTTTGGATATTGGTGCGATGGGGCCCTTCCTATATGCATTCCGTGATCGGGAGACGATCCTGGATTTGTTTAATGAACTGTGCGGGGCGCGGATGACCTTTAACTACATGCGCGTAGGCGGAGTGAAATGGGATGCACCTCCAGGCTGGGTCGACAAAGCCAAAGAATTTGTTCAGTACATGAAGAAAGAATTGAATAATTACCACCAGCTGGTGACAGGGAATGAGATTTTTATCAACCGTCTCATAGGAATTGGAAAGTTCGATACAAAAACGGCATTGGATTACTCGCTATCAGGTGTCATGCTCCGCTCGACAGGTGTCAAGTGGGATCTGCGCAAGGACGAACCGTATTGCATTTACGATCGTTTTGAATTTGATGTGCCAACAGCGACTGAGGGAGATTGCATGGCGCGCTATCATCTGCGCATGGCTGAAATTGAACAATCTCTGCGAATTCTTGAGCAGGCATTGGAGCAATTTCCAAGTGAAGGTGAAGTCATGGGCAAAGTACCACGTGTGATTCGCCCGCCTGCCGGGGAGACATATGTGCGCATCGAGTCACCGAGGGGAGAAATTGGTTGTTACATTGCCAGTCAAGGTAAGGATAAACCGTGGAGATTGAAGTTTAGACGACCTTCGTTTACCAATCTGCAAATTCTGCCTAAGCTGTTGCAGGGGGAAAACCTCTCGAACATGGTTGCCATCCTGGGCAGTATCGACATCGTGCTCGGGGAGGTTGACTGTTGATGAATACTCTCTTGCAGCAAGCACCCTCATGGGGGACCACACTTTGGTTTATCATAGCGGCAGTATTACTGCTTGCCGTCGTGTTGGGATTCGTTACGTACGCTATTTACTTCGAGCGTAAAGTGATTGGGTGGATGCAGCTGCGCATCGGGCCGAATCGAGTAGGACCATTGGGACTTCTCCAGACAGTTGCGGATGTTGCCAAGCTGCTACTAAAGGAAGATATTCGTCCACAACACGCTGATAAAGCGTTGTTCACTCTAGCACCAATATTGGCCTACGCCCCTGCTTTTGCGGTATTGGCGGTGATGCCTTTTACGGACAGCATTCGGTTCGCTGATCTGGGAATAGGGCTGTTGTACTATATCGCCTTGTCTGGGATCACCGTCTTAGGCGTGATCACGGCTGGCTGGGCCTCGAATAACAAGTACTCGCTGATCGGGGGTCTACGCTCCGCTGCGCAGATGATCAGCTATGAAGTACCGCTGGTCATGTCCGTGGTGGGTATCGTTCTATTGACGGGCAGTATGAATCTCAAAGATATTGTCGAGGCGCAGCGGGATGTCTGGAATATTGTTCCGCAGTTTATCGGATTTGCTGTATTTATCATTGCTGCCCAGGCCGAGCTGAATCGTACGCCGTTTGACTTGCCGGAAGCAGAGTCGGAGCTCGTTGGCGGTTACCACGTCGAGTACTCCGGTTTCCGTTTTGCGATGTTCATGCTGGCGGAGTATGTGTACATGTTCGGGATGGGTGCCTTGATCACGATTCTCTTTTTTGGTGGATGGTTGCCGATTCATCCATCGCTGGACTTCATTCCGGGAATCGTTTGGTTTATCCTTAAATTTTCTGTTTACGTCTTCCTCCAGTTTTGGATTCGCGCCACGATGCCGCGCTTACGTGTCGATCAACTGATGTCGTTTGCTTGGAAAGTGCTGTTGCCCGTGGCATTGTTCAACATCCTGCTTACAGCTGTAGTGGTTTCTTACCAAAATGGCATGTTCTAGTAGCGACTTGATCGAAAACGACTACGTCCCACTGTTTTCATAGCGCAGGCTTCGCCATAGGCTTACTTTGTCAAAAGCTAGCTTTCGTCAAAACGTGGTGCAGCCAAGTTCTCAAATCCTGAGGGGTGACACACATGCTAGGACTGGCCAAAGGCCTGGGGTATACATTTAAAAAGCTCACGGAGAAAAAAGTAACCCATTTCTATCCGGATGTGCCCTTTCCAATGCCGCCTCGTTTTCGCGGTATTCAGCACTTTTCTCCTGAAAAATGCATCGTCTGCAACCAATGCGCACGCATTTGTCCGACGGAGTGTATTCAACTGACAGGGAAGCCCCATCCTGATCCGGAGAAAAAGGGAAAGATTATCGATACGTATGATATCAATTTTGAGTTGTGCATTTTATGCGATCTGTGTACAGAGGTTTGTCCCACTGAAGCGATTGTAATGACAAATAACTTCGAGCTGGCTGCCTATAGCCGGGACGAATTGTACAAAAACTTGAAATGGCTGGACGACAACAATACGAACGTCAGGGAGGAGAATTAGTATGACAGGTGAATTCGTTGCCTTTTTTATCCTGTCCCTTCTGACGATCGGTGGCGCGGTGTTTATGATCAGCTTTACGCGCGTCGTTCACATGGTCATCTCATTGGGTGTTACGTTTATCAGCATTGCAGGTCTGTTTGTTTTGCTGGGAGCGGAGTTCGTCGGGGTCGCACAAATTCTAGTTTATTCAGGGGCTATCTCCATTTTGATGCTCTTTGGAATCATGCTGACCAAGCACGATGCAAACGATGAGGGAACAGGCCGGACATGGAAAAACCGTTTTATCCTGCTTTTCGTAATCGTTCTGTTCGGATTATTGTTCTGGGGTGTGCAAAATACACCGTGGCCTGCGCCACCGCCGCCTGCAGATGCTCCTGTAAACAATGCAAAAGAAATCGGTATCGAAGTATTCACCAAATTCGTCATACCATTTGAGCTGTTGTCTGTTCTGTTGTTGGTCGCGTTGGTCGGTGCGATCATCATGGCGAAAAAGGAGGGGGATAACGAATGACAGTAAGCATTTCCTCCTACTTAATGGTCGCTCTGATTCTCTTTTGTGTAGGCCTGTACGGCGCATTGACGAAGCGAAATGCAGTCGTCGTCTTGCTATCAATCGAGCTGATGCTGAATGCTGTGAATATTAACCTGGTCGCCTTTTCCAAATTCGGACTGTATCCATCGGTGACGGGACAGATCTTTACCTTGTTCACGATGACGGTTGCAGCTGCCGAGGTTGCTGTAGGGCTAGCGATTCTGATCGCGCTGTACCGCAACAAGGAGACCGTGAATGTAGACGAAATGAACCAAATGAAACGATAAGAGGGAAACCTGAAAAGGAGGACAAAGATGGATACTCTAATGCACTATGCCTGGCTGATCCCTCTGTTTCCGCTTCTTGCTTTCATCGTGATCGTCTCATTTGGTCGCCAATTGAAAGAAGGAGCGGCCATAGTGGGCATTACCCTAACGGCTGTTTCTTTTGGAATCGCAGTGCTCATCTTCTGGGAGAGATTCCAGGGTGGGGGAACTGATTACAATTATGTGATTGATTGGCTGCATATCGGCGATATCGTGATCAACATGGGATTCGAAGTGAATCCGCTGAATGCCATGATGCTAGTCATTGTGACATTGGTCAGTCTGTTGGTCCAAATCTATTCCAAAGGCTACATGCATGGGGATGAACGCTTTCCAGTGTTTTATCAATACCTGGCGCTGTTCACGTTCTCTATGCTGGGATTAGTCATCTCGCCAAATTTGTTGCAAGTATATATTTTCTGGGAGCTGGTCGGGGTATGCTCCTTTCTGCTCGTTGGCTACTACTACTTCAAGAATGAGGCAAAAGCGGCTGCCAAAAAGGCTTTTATCGTTACACGCATCGGGGATTTGGGTCTGTTCATCGGGATATGTCTATTGTTCTGGTGGACCGGAAGCTTCGAGTACGGGGCGATTTTTGAGAGTATAGCACTCGGACGATTGGAACCATGGATGATTACACTAGCGGCGATCCTCATTTTCATTGGGGCCATGGGGAAATCAGGTCAATTTCCACTTCATACGTGGTTGCCTGATGCCATGGAAGGTCCAACACCTGTGTCTGCATTAATTCACGCGGCAACGATGGTCGCGGCTGGTGTTTATTTGGTCGCTGCTACCTATCCGCTGTTTATCGCATCCGATACGGCTTTGACAGTTGTGGCGTATGTAGGAGGATTCACCGCCATATTTGCAGCTTCGATCGGCCTGACCCAACGGGATATCAAGCGTGTCTTGGCTTATTCCACAGTCAGTCAGCTTGGATACATGATGATGGCATTGGGTGTAGCTGGTGCTGCTGGTTATGTAGCAGGTTCCTTCCATTTGATGACGCACGCGTTTTTTAAAGCATTGCTCTTCCTTGGAGCAGGTAGTGTCATCCATGCCGTACATACGCAGAATGTATTCGAAATGGGTGGCTTGTGGAAAAAGATGCCGATTACCGCTTTGACTTTCTTGATCGGTTGCTTGGCGATTGCGGGGATCTTTCCGTTCGCTGGTTTCTGGTCGAAAGAAGCGATTCTGGGGGCTGTTTACGGAGCGCATCGCTACGATTTGCTGTTCATCGCGCTGCTCGCAGCATTCTTTACCGCATTCTATATGTTCCGTCTGTTCTTCCTGACATTTGCAGGGAAGGCACGTGGCAAGCACGAAGCGCACGAATCTCCAGGAGTCATGACAGGCCCGCTCTTGGTCTTGGCATTGCTTGCGGTTGTTGCAGGCTTTGTGAATACACCGTACGCGCCATTACTCTCTGATTGGTTGTTGTCAACGAACACGGGGACGGCGATCACGAGCATATTTGGGGGAGGCAGTGAGCACGCAGCAGCTTGGTTGCAGATTGTGGCACTGTTGATCTCTATTCTCGGAGTCGTGTTGGCTTACCTGATGTACGGCAAGAAATCCATCTCCTCGGACACCATTCCAGAAACAATGCCGTGGCTCTATCAGCTCTCATACAAGAAGTACTACATCGATGAGCTGTATCACAACGTCATTGTTCGTCCACTTGGCTGGATTGGATTCGTCCTGGATGTATTTGATAAGTACATTGTGGATGGTTTGGTTGGATTGACAGCAAAAATTACCCAAGGAATCGGATCTTTGCACGCAAGAGTACAAAGTGGGCAGATTCAGTCCTATGGGGCAATGGTCATATTCGGTCTGTTACTATTGATCATCGCCATCAGTTTGACGGCCAAGGGAGGTGGACTCTTTGGGTAATATCCTTTTGTCATCACTGGTGTTCTCTCCGCTGCTGGCGATTATCGTCATGGCTTTTATCCCCAATCGACATGCAGGTGTGATCAAGCAGGTCGGGATTTATGGAACGTTGCCGGCACTTATCTTGGCAGGTTGGATGTTCGGCATGTTTAATTACGAGACAGCCAATCTGCAGTTCGTAGAAAAGCACAGTTGGATTTCGATTCCGATTGGAATGGCTCAGGCAGGCACAGTCTTTGCTTTTGAGATCAACTATGAACTCGGTATAGATGGTATTTCGATGCCATTGATTTTGCTGACGGCGATTATCGGTACCCTCGCAGCAATTGCTTCGTGGCAGATCAAGAAGAGGCAGAAGGAGTATTTTATCCTGTTTCACTTGCTGTTGATCGGCATGTTGGGAGTCTTTGCTGCAGACAATCTGTTTCTGTTCTTCATTTTCTTTGAGCTGACACTCGTACCGATGTACTTCCTCATCGGGATTTGGGGATATGGAGAGCGCGAACAAGCAGCGAACAAATTCCTGTTGTATAACGGAATCGGTTCAGGGATCATGCTGCTGGCTTTCATCGTGATTTTTGTCATCATGCGGACGCTCAATATCGATGAAATAACGGCGATCCTGACGACACCAGGGCATCCGATAACCGAAATCCTTACGCCGGAAATGCGTTTTGGCATCTTCCTAGTGCTATTTATCGCTTTTGCGATCAAGCTGCCAGTATTTCCGTTCCACACGTGGATGCTACGCGTTCACGTACAGGCTCCACCTTCTATCGTCATGATTCACTCCGGTATTTTGCTGAAGATGGGGGCGTACGGTCTTTTGCGGATGGGAATCGGTTTTTTCCCAGAGCAGGCCTATGACTTCTCTATGTGGATAGCCGTTTTGGGGATTATCAACATTTTGTATGGGGCTGTGTTGGCCTTCGTACAAAAGGATTTAAAAATGGTGCTGGCTTACTCCAGTATCAGCCATATGGGTATCGTCTTGCTCGGTTTCGCATCGATGAACACGATCGGATTTCAGGGAGCGATGTTCCAGGTGGTATCGCACGGCTTTATCTCAGCACTGCTCTTCTTCTTGATCGGTGTCATTTGGGATCGGACGCAGACATCGATGCTCGACGATTTGGGCGGTTTAGCCAAATCCATGCCGTTTGTCAGCGGCGTGCTATTGGCAGGCGGGATGGCTTCACTCGGACTTCCGGGCATGTCCGGATTCATTAGTGAGTTCTTTGCCTTCCTCGGTCTGTTTGGTCGTTTGCCAGTAATGGCAGCAGTGGGAGCGATCGGGATTGTCCTCACGGCGGTTTATTTACTCAGAGCGATCTTGAAAACGACTTTTGGCCCTACTCCGGGTAGATGTACAGGACTTGCTGATGCACAGCCGATGGAAGTCATCCCGATGGTAGTCCTATTGGGATGTATTATTCTCATCGGGGTTTATCCGGCAGTTCTGGGGAATCCGATGCAGCAGGCGCTGAAAACGATCGTACCTATCGTAACGGGAATAGGAGGGTAATCCATGGAGGTTAAAGATATTTTCTCATATGACTGGAGCTACCTTCTGCCCGAGTTTATCATTCTTGGCTTTGCTACCTTTTTATCACTGCTGGATCTTTTTGCGGGCAAGCGCCTTGGCAAGCAGGTCATTGGTTGGCTATCCTTCCTGGGAACGGTCATAGCGGCGATCTTTGTGATCATCAATATGAATGCTCTCAATAAGCCATACAGCTACATGATCGACATGATCCGAATCGATGATTACGGTAATGCGTTCAAGCTGATTTTCCTGGCAGGGACAGCTTTCGCCATTCTCATCTCGCTGTCCTATCTGAAAGCAGGAGAAGTCCAGCACAGAGGCGAGTACTACTATTTGCTGCTGACCGGGCTTCTCGGGGCTATGGTCATGGCTTCGTCGGCTGACTTAATTACCTTGTTCGTTGGACTGGAGCTATTGTCTCTCTCGTCCTATGTACTGGTCGGATTGCGAAAAAAATCGCGGCTTTCCAACGAGTCGGCGTTCAAATACGTCGTTTCGGGAAGTATTGCCACGGCTGTGCTCCTGTTCGGGATGTCGTACGTATACGGACTCGCGGGAACCACACATATTTATGAAATCTCATTCCGGTTGGCAGAAGCGGGAATGGCGGGCTATCAGTTCCTCGTCTATACGGCGTTTGCGTTTCTCGCAGTAGGTCTTGCATTCAAAATATCTGCAGCGCCTAACCACATGTGGGCGCCAGATGTTTATCAGGGTGCTCCTACCCCGGTCACTGTTTTCCTAGCAGTTGTGTCAAAAGCAGCAGGTTTCGCGCTGATCTTTCGCGTGATGATGATCTCGTTTTTCAACGTTTCCGATGGAACGGGATCAGGACGGTTCTTTTTCGAAGAGGGAAGCCTCTACCTGGGGCTGATGGCAGCCGCCTCGATGATTATCGGGAACACGATGGCGCTCAGGCAGACAAACGTCAAGCGTATGATGGCTTATTCAGGTATTGCGCAAGCGGGCTATTTGCTCGTGCCGTTTGTACCGCCGACCTCTCTCTTTTTCAGCGAGGTAATCTTCTATCTGTTCGGTTACTTGCTGGTCAGCTTTGGGGCTTTCGCTGTGATTATGGTTGTATCTCGTGAGCAAGAGACAGAGGATTTGAAAGGATTCGCCGGATTGTATCATCGCTCACCAGTGATGGCCATTGCGATGAGCATCTTCCTCTTGTCCTTGGCAGGTATCCCGATTACGGTTGGCTTCTTCGGGAAGTTCTATCTGTTCATGGGTACATTAGTGGTAGAAAACTACTGGCTGGCGGCAATTATGATCATCACCAGCGTCATTTCCTACTACTACTACTTTGGGATTATTCGTCAAATGTACATGCGTCCTGGGACGACTGAGGCACCAATGGTTGTGCCAAAGGGGATTTGGACGTTTATTCTCATCATGGCAATCGCTACCGTATTCTTCGGTGCTTTTCCGGGTCTGGTCACCGACTATATCCAGATTCATTTCAATCCGTCCTTTGATTTTGGGAACATGCTCTCTCCCAGCTCTCAGTGATACTCGTAACTGAATAGCACTTCAGGTACAATAGAAGGGATGGCTCGTAATCGGGCCGTCCTTTTTCTATGATTCTCGGTTGGGCAATGAGGAGGTAACGAGCATGTCACAAGAAGTATATGGCTTGTTGAGCATCATTTTATCGATTGCGTTTATTGGGCTCGCTTGGTGGGCGTTGCAATCCTTTCGCTTTGATAAGATTTTGAAAAAACCAAATGGTGCTCAGGCGAAGCTGTTGCAAATTATTCTTTCCATTGTGATTGGATATGAACTGTCCCGCTTTTTCCTTGATTACTTGGGCTGGTCCCTGACATTCGGGAATTTGTTCAACTAAATACGAGAAAGACGACGATTCGCTGGTATATCCACCCAGCTACATGTACAAAATGAGAAGTACAAAGAGATACATGTAAGCATAGGGAGAGGATATCAATGGGGAAATGGTCTGGTTGGTGCGTGCTGGCTCTATTGCTCGTGATGGGGGCCGTGTATTGGATGCCTGCAGAAGCAAAGGAAGAAAAGCCGGTTGTGACAGAAATGATGAAAGTACTAGAAGAGTCGGGCGCAACGGGTGTATCGGTTCAGGTACGTATGCGTACGGCGATGGGAGAAGGCCTGCTTCCTGAACAAGTAAAAGAGTTGGCGACGAAATGGGCACAACAACTTGAGATTCCGTTTTCCCCAAGCGAACAATCGCGTAAACACAACATACTCGCATATAGGACTACATACACACAAAACGGCGTGGATCTGAGCTACGAGGTGACAGGAGTGCCTAAAAATGGAGCATTTTCTGTATATCTAGTACTTCAGTTATCTGGAAACCGTGATTCGCTACTATATATTGGACAAGTACAGGAAACCTTCACGAATGCCCTGCAAAGCGCCGACTTTATTCCGCAAATTAGCACTTGTATTCGCGGATTGTACAATGTTAAGATGGGTGTTGACCAACAGGAGGGTAAAATATTGTCGATTTTTGGTACTCTCCAGGCAACAGAATTAGAACGTTTGCAAGATGAGACGGTTGTCAGCATTTCAGGGTATACCCCTATGTGGGAATCATTCATCGCGTTAAACGGTCAAAAGATGAATCTACAGGTGGCTACTCATCGTGACAGCCATTCTGGAACATGGATTACGGTAGGTACACCAATCATCACTGTGGAATATTAGCACGCGGAGGGGTACACATTGGATAAAATTATTGTCCGTGGTGGTAAGGCATTGGCTGGAAATGTAAAAGTATCTGGCGCCAAAAATGCCGTACTCCCTATTATTGCAGCATCTATCTTGGCAGAAGAAGAGACTTGCGTCATCTCAGACGTACCAGGCCTCGACGATGTCCGGACGATATGCGACCTTTTGAAATCGATGGGAATCTCCCTTACATATGATCATGAAGTGCTGACGATCGATGCTTCCAAGCTTACGAGTGTAGAAGCGTCCTATGAACTGGTCCGCAAAATGCGCGCATCTTTCCTCGTGATGGGGCCGCTTTTAGCCAGAAAAGGACAAGCTCGTGTCGCTCTTCCGGGTGGATGTGCTATTGGTACACGCCCGATCGACCAGCACCTAAAAGGGTTTGAGGCTATGGGAGCCAAAATCGAAATCGGACAAGGGTTTATTGAAGCGACGGTAGAAGGACGATTGAAGGGTGCGAAAATCTACCTGGATATCGCTAGCGTCGGTGCAACAGAAAATATTATGATGGCCGCTGCTTTGGCAGAGGGAACCACATTGATCGAAAATGCGGCAGAAGAGCCGGAGATCGTTGATTTGGCGAACTTCCTGAACAGAATGGGAGCAAAAATCCGCGGTGCGGGTACAGGTTCAATCCGCATCGAAGGCGTGGAAAAGATGAAGGGCTGCACACATTGTGTCATTCCTGACCGCATTGAAGCAGGTACTTTCATGGTGGCTGCAGCGATTACCGGTGGGGATGTCTTTGTGGAAGGTGCGATTTGCGATCATCTCAAATCCGTGACCGCCAAGCTTCGTGAAATGGGCGTGGACATTGAGGAGCAAGAAAACGGCATTCGTGTACGCCGCACAGGCCCAATGAAAGCAGTTGACCTCAAAACGCTGCCATACCCTGGCTTCCCGACGGATATGCAGTCGCAAATGATGGCGCTTTTGCTTGTTTCAGAAGGAACGAGCATTGTGACCGAAACAGTATTTGAGAACCGCTTCATGCACGTGGAAGAGTTCCGTCGCATGAATGCTAACATCAAGATCGAAGGCCGCAGTGCCATCGTCGAAGGCGGTTCCAAGCTGACAGGCAGCAAGGTAGCAGCAACTGACTTGCGTGCGGGTGCAGCACTTGTACTGGCTGGGCTTGTATCTGAGGGAGAGACTGAGGTTTCTGCCCTGCACCATATTGACCGTGGCTACGTGAACTTTACGGAAAAGCTGCTGGCTTTGGGAGCAGATGTAGAACGCGTGGTTCCAGCTCGTGAAAAAGCAGTTTCCGAAACCATCAAAGTAAGCTTCTCTCCTAATTTTGCTTGATAAATGCGTCAACCATATGGCAAAAACGAAAGATTCTCTGCGTATGCAGGGGGTCTTTTTTTTTCGTTCTCTCGACTCTCTCATTCTCTCGTTCTACCGCTCTGTTGCAGGACATAGACTTTAGTAGGTTATTTAAGACTTTTCGTGTCTAGTACGTAACGGGGAGGATCTCTTGCATGAAACGCTATCTACTCATGTGGTTTATCGCTTTGCCGATCTTGCTCGTCCTCATGCCTGCTGCTCTGGTCTTTTGGTTTTCACCAGAAATAAGCCCTGTCAGTCAGCCTACTGTGGCCGTCCCGGAGCCTGCTATACCAGCGATGAAGGAGTCCGCTTCCTCTCTTCCGGTTAAGGTGTACCGTACAGAAAAGAAGGCCGTGGAAACATTACCGCTAGAAACGTATATTACGGGAGTCGTAGCGGCGGAAATGCCAGCCGAGTTCGAGCTGGAGGCTTTAAAAGCACAGGCGTTAGCGGCCAGGACCTATATCGTGCGCCGTTTAAAAGAGGGCAAGTTTGATGATGTGCCATCAGGCGGTCAGGTCTTGGATACGGTACAGCATCAAGTCTATATGGATGAAAAGCAGCGGCGTGAACGTTGGGGAGACCAGTACGAATGGAAAAACAAACGCATCCAACAAGCAGTTATGGCGACAGCAGGGGTGATCTTGACCTATCAGAACGAGCCCATTGACGCGACGTTTTTTTCCACCAGTAATGGTTTTACAGAGAACTCGGATGAATATTGGGAAAAGCCCATTCCTTATTTGAAGAGCGTTGCGAGTCCTTGGGATATTCAGTCCCCTCGTTATGAGGAAACGGTCGTCCTGTCCACAGTGGAGCTAGAAAAGAATTTGGGCGTCAAGCTCACACAGGAGGCTTCTACCAGTGGTTCCTGGTATCGGATCGAATCGCGTACAACCGGAAACCGCGTAGGAACCATCAGCATTGGCGGCAAGGAATTTACTGGACGAGAGTTTCGTGAAAAGCTGAACTTGAATTCCTCCTCCTTTACGTTGGACTTGCGCGGCAATCAGGTCTTCATTACGACTAAAGGGTACGGTCATGGTGTCGGGATGAGCCAGTGGGGAGCAAATGGAATGGCCAAAAGCGGCAAAAGTGCGGAGCAAATCGTCAAACACTTCTATCAAGGAATTAGTCTGCAAGAGTATAAAAGAGTAATCCCAGCCTAAAAGAAAAGCAAATTTTTACTTTTCCCTACTCTCTCAGGTTTATACGCCAAAATTCTGGCGATACTGAGGGATGAGGTGATGAATAAAATGGAAGATCAAAAAAATCAAAATCAACCGATTCCATTCAAGAAGGCAAGTTCTTGGAAAAAAGTCTTGGGCAAGAAATGGGCGTTTCCTGCAATCTACATCGGCACCGCAGCAATCATTCTCGCTTTTGTGATGTGGTATCAGGGCAATGTCATGGACACGGTATCTAAAATGACGAATGGCACAGATGGCGTGGCAGTGACAACTCCTACAGCTCCTGAGACGACTACACCGCAAAACGAAGAAGCGGTACCTGCTACAAGTGGCGTACAACCACTCGCTTGGCCAGTAGGAAAAGGCGTACAGTACAATGTGGGCATGAACTACTACGATGAAAAAGCCTCCAAGGAAAATCAGCAAAAAGCATTGGTGAGCTTCGACAACACCTTCTATCCGCACACAGGGATTGACCTCGTATCCACGGATGGAAAGGGCTTTGATGTCATCGCAGCCCTTGCGGGTAAAGTAGTAAAAGTGGTGAACGATCCACTTGTCGGCAACGAGATTGAGATTGAGCACGCTGGCAAAATGATTACGGTATATCAAAGTATGGAAAGCGTTACAGTCAAACCAGGCGATGAAGTGACACAAGGTCAAGTAATCGGGTCTGCTGGACGCAATACCCTTGAAAAAGACGCTGGCGCACATCTTCACTTTGAAGTTCGCATCGATAACAAGCCTGTCAATCCAGAGCAATACTTGATTCAGGCTGATACGGAAGTAAAAAATCAATAACGAATGAATGTAGAAAAACACCTGCAAACAACAACAATTGCAGGTGTTTTTTTGCATGTAGTACAAACTGTTGAAAAAAGATGCGGCCGTGCTGGCTTGTCAGGCTTGGAAACGTAGAATATGTGTCCCTACGCACCCATATATTGTATCAGACAATGTAGATACGAGGAGGCGAGTAATGTGCACGACTACATCAAAGAGCGGACCATCAAAATCGGCCGATATATTGTAGAGACAAGAAATACGGTTCGGATGATCGCCAAAGAGTTCGGTGTTTCGAAAAGTACTGTGCACAAGGACTTGACTGAGCGGCTGCCTGAGATAAATCCAGAGTTGGCGAACCAGGTTAAGGAAATTTTGGAATACCACAAAGCCATCAGACATCTTCGGGGGGGCGAAGCGACCAAAATTAAGTACAAACGACGTAGTAAAAAAGTACGAGTAGAACAGGAGGAGAGTGTGTAAGAAAGAATTTCCTTGTCCTCTCACGTAGAAGAGCCTATGATATTAGGTAGAAATGTAACTGGTAATCAGGGAGGACCTTTCATGTTTGGCAAAGATATCGGAATCGACTTGGGCACGGCCAATGTCTTGGTTTTTGTAAAAGGCAAGGGAATTGTCCTAGACGAACCATCTGTCGTGGCAATAGATAGTAAAACCAGAAAAGTTTTGGCCGTAGGAAATGAAGCCTATCGCATGGTAGGCCGCACCCCGGGAAATATCGTAGCGATCCGACCTTTGCGAGAAGGGGTTATCGCGGATTTTGAAATCACAGAGGCCATGCTGAAGCACTTCTTAAACAAAATTGGTGGAAAGAGCATGTTTGCCCGTCCGCGTATTTTGATTTGCTGCCCGACCAACATCACCTCGGTTGAGCAAAAGGCAATTCGTGAAGCGGCTGAGCGCAGCGGTGGAGCAAGAGAAGTATTTATCGAAGAAGAACCGAAAGTTGCCGCAGTTGGGGCAGGTATGGACATTTTTCAGCCGTCCGGTAATATGGTAGTGGATATCGGTGGGGGAACGACCGATGTAGCGGTATTGTCGATGGGCGATATTGTTACGTCTTCCTCCATTAAAATAGCAGGCGATACATTCGATGTGGCTATTATGCGTTACATAAAAAATAAATACAAATTGCTAATTGGAGAGCGTACGGCTGAAGATATCAAGGTTCAGATTGGAACCGTATCCGGCGGACGCCAGGACGAAATGGACATTCGGGGTCGAGACATGGTAAGCGGCTTGCCGCAAACGATTACCATTCGCTCCAATGAAGTCCAGGAAGCCCTGGCTGAGTCGGTGAGTGCAATTGTACAAGCTTCAAAATCTGTTTTAGAACGAACACCTCCGGAGCTTTCTGCCGATATAATTGATAAGGGTGTTTTCCTGACCGGTGGCGGCGCATTATTGCACGGTATTGACGAGATTCTGGCAGAGGAGCTGAAGGTTCCTGTGCTGGTAGCGGACGAGCCAATGATGTGCGTTGCAAAAGGAACAGGAATGATGCTGGACTATTTGGACAAGATGCCGGCTCACTCGAATAAGCGATTATTCAGGGGGTAAGATTTACGTGATCAGAGGCTTGTATACGTCTGCATCTGGCATGCTGGCTTTGCAAAACAGGCAAGAATCGCTGGCGAACAATTTAGCAAATATCAATACACCCGGGTTCAAACAGGACGTGGGTGTCATGCGTGCATTTCCGGAGCAATTGCTCTCGCGCATGAATGATAAGGAAGGACTGGATGTTCCGGGCATCCCTACTATGCCTGGACAGCCTGCCATTATCGGGCGTTTAAACACAGGGGTATACATGTCGGAGGCGCTACCGAATTTTGCGCAGGGGGATATTGAAGAGACACGCAATCCGTATGATCTTGCGTTGATGGACAATATCCAGCCAGATCAGAATGGCAATGAGCGGCGGTTGTTTTACAGTGTGGCGCGGATTGAGCAAGCAAATTTGGCACAGCCAGCACAGCAAGAGGATATCCGCTATACGAGAAATGGTAACTGGAGCGTGAATTCGGACGGGTACCTGGTGACAGCGGAAGGATATTATGTGCTGGATAGCTCTAATCAGGCGATTCGAATCAACCACGATCCCACACTCGGTACCAATGTCGGTCAAAACCTGAAAATTTCCGAGCGTGGCGAATTGATGCAAGTTACCATTGATCCAATCACAAAAGCAGAACAGTATACGGCGCTTCCTACTCATGCTAGATTGGGACTTGCAGTGGTAACCGATCCGCAGAAGCTTGTACGGGAAGGAACGAATGTTTTCCGATTTGAAGGCGACATAGCGGTAGAAGGGATTGATTTGGCAGAAGCCAACGATCAGGCTGCTATAACAGCAGGTACGTACAATACCCCTACGGTCGTGGGACGTTTCGGTACACAACAGGGCTGGCGTGAACGATCGAATGTAGACCCAGCCCAAACCATGACGAGTATGATGAGTGTGCTTCGCGCCTATGAAGCGAACCAACGGGTGATTACCACGATTGACGGTACGCTGGAAAAGGCTGCTAATGAAATTGGTCGGGTTAATGGATAATAGGAGGTAGGAAGGATGCAGTCGCTTAATATTTCTACATCAGCTATGCGCGGTATTCAGCAAGCGTTGGACAATACAGCCAACAACCTGTCGAACATTGATACGATTGGGTACAAGCGCAGGGTCGCATCGTTTTCCGAGCTTCTCACAGACTCAATGAATGAGCAGCCGGCAACGGACAACCAAAATCGTAATACACCAATGGGGATAAGAATCGGTAGTGGAGCGCATCTTGGCATGACCAAGCTGGATCTCGGTCAAGGCAGTCTCAAGCAGACAGATGTGCCAACAGATGTTTTGATTGAAGGAGATGGCTATTTTTTGGTCACTCGTAAAATCAAAGATGCGAATAACATCACCGTGGATGAAGAGAGTCGCTTTACGCGTAATGGCTCTTTTAAGCTGTCTTATGATGATGACAAGGGATACGTACTGCACACCAGTTCTGGCCATATTTTGACAGACGAAAATGGTGCGAATATCGTATTCCCGGAGCCAGTAAAAAACATCTCAATTTCTCCTGATGGTACTTTTAGTGCAGACGGAATGCCGGCACCTGTAAAAATTGGTGTATGGGATGTAGAGAACCCTGATCAGCTAAAGCAAGTCGGTGAGAATCTGTTTGATGCCGAATTGGCTTTCGGGGCAGGACCGCAAAGTAAATATACCAGTGCCTATGATAATGGTGTAACATTGCGTCAAGGTGCTCTCGAGTCATCAAACGTCAGCATGACAGAAGAAATGTCTCAACTGGTGAACATTCAGCGTGCGTATCAATTGAACTCACGTGCAATCGGCATCAGTGATCAAATGATGGGCATTGCTAACCAACTAAGAAGCAGATAAATCCATATCATTTCAACATGACGGAGGAGAGGAGCATGGAACAAGGGAAGAGCAAACGTTTCCCGCGTCAGACCGAAGAGGTTAAGTCAAAAGCAAGAGAGCGGGAACGGAGCGGCAAAAATTGGCGGCTGAGAGTTGCCAAGATGGTGCTGGTCCCACTCCTGCTGTTTTTCTCACTGGTCATTGGTCTGATGATCGGATACGGTGGAGTTGGTAAGAAGCCAATGTCTGATGTATTCGATCCAGGAACCTACAAACATATGTGGGATTTAATGTTTGAAGATACGTAAAAACGAAGCTGGACAAGCCCGAACCTATGGTTGGGGCTCCTATTTTTTCGAGGACTTGTTGTGGTGTTTGTCCACAGAGTATAATAGGTCGAGTGGTTGAAAAAGGAAGTGACGATTTGAATACGGAGGGATGATGTCCGTGAATCTTCCTAATTTGCTTACGATCTTTCGCATCGTGCTCATCCCTTTGTACCTGTATGTCTTTTTTTCGGAGTTTCCGTATCATGTTGAAATCGCTTTAGGCATTTTGATTTTGGCGGGAGTGACCGATGTTGCGGACGGGTACATCGCGCGGAAGCATAAGCTTGTGACCACCATCGGAATGATGTTAGATCCTCTGGCAGATAAATTAATGATGCTGGCGGTCATCGCCTCATTATTTTTGACGGATCGAATCAGTGTATGGGCGGCCCTGTTTTTCTTTGTGCGCGATCTGGCCATGATCGTAACAGGAGCTGTTTACCATTTCCGTGGCAAAAAAACTGTCCCGGCAAATGCCTATGGCAAGCTGACAACCGTTCTTTTGTATCTTGTCATTCCACTCGTTATGTACCGTTATGAGTACAGTGAAGCGATACTTTGGTCGGTTATAGCGTTCTCCTTTATTGCGAGTGCGATTTATCTGGCAAAGGCTCGACTATTGAACCGCGTATAAGGGTTCCTGCACGTTGAAAAAGAGCACTTCCCGCTTTTTTTGGGAGGAAGTGCCCCTTTTATCTTAACCCCGCTTGTCCGTTTAACTGGGGCGGGAGTTATGTATATTGTTTCGTCAGTTAAAGGGTATTCATGCATAGACAAGTCTAGTTAAGTATGGAAATGGAGCGATACATAATGGAAATCAAAGCGCCTTTGGATATTATGCAAATTCAGGAAATCATTCCGCACCGTTACCCGTTTTTGTTGATAGACAAAATTGAAGAGCTGGAGTTAGGAAAAAGAGCAGTTGGAATTAAAAATGTCACGGTAAATGAACCGTTTTTCCAAGGTCATTTTCCTGGTTTTCCAGTCATGCCTGGCGTCCTTATTGTGGAAGCGTTAGCACAGGTTGGAGCAGTAGCGATGCTCAGCATGGAGGAACATCAAGGGAAAATCGGGCTGTTTGCCGGCATTGATGAATTCCGTTTCAAAGATCAGGTGAAGCCGGGAGATACACTGGTACTAGAGGTTGAGCTTACTCGTGTACGTGGTACCGTCGGCAAAGGGCATGGAAGAGCACTGGTAAATGGGAAAGTAGTAGCAGAGGGTGGATTAATGTTTGCCCTGACGGCAGGAAATAAGACACATTCATGATCATCTTGAATGTGTCTTTCTTTTCGGGTAGAATGGCTAATGGGCAACTCCATGCTGAATAGGTAGTTTAAAAAGTCATCTTTTGATCACGAAGTAAGTTATGAATGCTTATTCGACATCGAAACTGGCGTTCACCATCGAAGTCCGGTGCTCATGTAGGTCCCCTACACTCCGCTCCTCCTTCTTCAGGTTCTCGCCATTTTCTCGGTGCTGAAAAGACGTCTTTTTAAACGTTCATTTACTAACAAGCACTTGAAGGTGAAGAAATGACCAAACAGGTCGCAACCATATTAGATGTGCCATTTACGACTCGCGGTTTTCGTGAGACTGTCGATCATATAACGGAGCGCATACAAGGCGGTCAAAAGACTCACGTGGTGACAGCCAATCCGGAAATCGTCATGGTAGCGAGAGAGAATCGCGCTTTCCGTTCTATTGTAGAACAAGCCTATGTCGTTCCAGACGGAATTGGAATCGTGTACGCTGCCAAATGGACGAATCAGCCGATTTATGAGCGCGTTACCGGTGTGGAGCTTCTGGAAGCGCTCATGGCGAAAGCCGATCAGCATCAGTGGGGCGTGTATTTACTCGGCGCCAAGCCAGATGTCATTCATTTGGCAAAAGACAAACTGAGTGCTCGTTACCCGAACGCCCGAATCGTCGGATGTCGGGATGGCTATTTTCGCCCAGAG
The DNA here is from genome assembly GCF_000010165.1 of Brevibacillus brevis NBRC 100599. Lineage (NCBI taxonomy): Bacteria > Bacillati > Bacillota > Bacilli > Caryophanales > Paenibacillaceae > Brevibacillus > Brevibacillus brevis. The sequence goes on along the minus strand of NC_012491.1, from coordinate 5,731,449 downwards.
GAAGAAACTCAAATTGTACAAGAAATTGCCGAAGCGAAACCGCAGCTCCTGTTCGTCGCGCTGGGTGCACCCAGACAAGACGAATGGATGGCGAAGTATCGCGATCAGTTAAATGCCTCCCTGATGATGGGGGTAGGCGGAAGCTTTGACGTCATTTCCGGGAAAGTGAAGCGCGCTCCCGAGATTTGGCAAAAACTGCATTTGGAATGGTTTTATCGACTTGCTTCTGAGCCTTCCCGCTGGAAGCGTCAACTGGCTATTCCTCGGTTTGTTCTAACCGTACTGAAAGAAAAATGGAGTAGCCGTTCCTAGATGCATCCGTAGAGAGGAGAACAGTCGATGTCTACACTAATCCTCGGATTTCTGACTTCGCTGATCATATCGTTTATTGCAACACCATATGTAAAAAACCTGGCTGTAAAAGTTGGAGCAGTGGATACTCCGAACCAGCGCAAGGTACACACGCGAATCATGCCACGTATGGGTGGCTTGGCAATTTATATCGGCTATCTGGTTGCGTTCTTCCTATTTGTCCCGCATACAAGCATGTCGGAAATGCTGGGAATTTTCATCGGAAGTACGATTGTTATGGTCGTCGGCATGCTCGATGACAAATACCAGCTCTCGCCAAAATGGAAGCTGCTCGGACAGCTAGTCGCAACAGCGATTGTCGTCATACCTTTTGGCTTGAAGATCGGCGTCGTGAATCTGCCGTATAGCGGAAGCATTGATTTTAGCAGTGGCTGGCTTGTCTGGCTCGCGATTCCGATCACGATGTTTTGGATTGTCGGTGTAACCAACGCAGTGAACCTGATTGACGGTCTCGATGGCTTGTCGGCAGGTGTGTCAGCAATTGCTGCCGGGACAATGGGTGTCATGGCCTTGTTGATGGATGATTACAAGGTATCGGCCTACTGTTTCGTGCTCCTTGGAGCGATCCTGGGCTTTCTCTACTTTAACTTTCATCCGGCTCGTCTGTTCATGGGCGACACCGGTTCGCTTTTCTTGGGGTTCAACCTAGCTGCACTATCCATCATGGGATTTAAAGAAGCGTTGTTCGTTTCTTTTATCATTCCAATCGTCGTGCTGGGTGTACCGCTCTGGGATACGTTCTTCGCCATCGTGCGCAGGATCGTGAACAAAAAGCCGATTTCGAGCCCAGACAAAGGGCATTTGCATCACTGTTTGCTGAACATGGGTCTGTCGCACCGCTCGACTGTACTCACGATTTACTCGATCAGCATTTTCTTCGGGACGATGGCGATCCTGCTGACGAAGACGACAAAGTGGACTACGATTATTGTCATGGTCGCTCTGCTGATAGTCATTCATCTCGGAACAGAGATCGTTGGACTTGTAAGTCGCCGTCACCGCCCACTAATTAATGCTTACAGACGCATCAAAATTAAACAGACGGAACAACAGCGTCGGACGAACTAAAAATAAACAGAACCCTAGCATCTAATGGTGCTAGGGCTTTTTTTCGCCAATATTTAGGGGGAAACACTTAAGTGCAGAAGGGAATTGTCCGATAAAAAGAGGGAGAAGGAAATTGCCCCATCATTTCGAGTGAGGGAAAAAAGATTCAAAAAAATACGGAGAGGTGAAAAAATGAATAAGTCATATCAACAATTCCGTCGTTGGCTAGCAATGTGCCTGACGATGATGCTGATTGTTACAGTTATGTTGCCAGCAGTGCCAGCTTCTGCGGCGCTGGGTTCCAACTGGTCAGGTTTCCAGACACTACCTGACTATGTTGTGACACCGACACCACCTGCTACTAATGGCGATGGTAAAAGTTATAGTACGCCGATCAAGACCCTAAGCAAACTGATCCATGGAGTCGAACTTACTTACACCGATAGCACCAAAAATGGTCAAGGTGTAGACGTACTGATTAATGATGTTCTACTTGCGAACAATCAATTATTCGAAAACAGCAAAATTAAACTGCCAGATTTTCAATTGAACAGCAGTGGAGCAGTCACAAAAGTTACAGTGAGGCCAAAAGTAACGGTCGATGTAACGAAAGATACAGCAGATATTTTCTTTCAGTACACACCAAACCCTTCTGCTCCAGGTTTAGGTCCGCTAAAATTTGATAATAATGGAGCTGGTAAGCATCAAAGTGATCCTATAAAGGTAACAAATCGAACAGTATCCAATTTGAAGTACAATTACACTATTTCAGACAAAGTGGATAAATCACAGGCAGTTGAGGTTCAAGTAAACGGTGTAACCGTTAGAACTGTAACTGGTTCTGGAGGTACCTTGCCAGATATCGATCTATCTCCTGGTCTGAATGCAGTTCAGTTGTTTGCTCCGAATACAGGAGAGCGCGCTATTGTCTATTACGAGTACAACTCTCAGAACAGCCCAATTTCCATTACCAACTTCTCTGGAGGAACGACAGCCTATACCCCAGTGATTTATGGAGACTCTACGATAACCTTGGTTGGTACGTATGGCAGTGGAGTAACAGGGAGTAGCTTGCGACTGAAGTTGATCACGAACAACGGCACTTCCACTCAAGACTTGGCCAATACTGCGCCAGCGATTAATGGCAGCAACTTTACATTTAGCAACATTGGTTTGAAGCCTGGTCTGAATCAGATCGCCTTCTACGAAAAAGTAGGAAATGTAACGAAAGAGCACTATCAGTTTTATGTTCAATACAACAATACACCACTTGTCAGTGACTTGAAAGTAAATGACACACCGCTGAACGATCCAAATGTCAACACGAATCCAACTTATATCACGGTTCCATCGCTCAACCGTCTGAATTTGAATATGGACGGGAAGGCGCTCAATGCGGACACCGTTGAAGTGAAAAACCTGCGTACAGGTGATGTAGTTAAAACCCAGGTGAACCGCACAGGTTCCTTTGGATTGAGTGTGCCATCCCAGCTTGGCGAAAATACTTTGGAAATCAGAGTCTTTAACCAAAACAAAGAGGTAGGTACCTTTGTCCGAAAGCTTTTGGTAACGACAACATCATCCGGAAGCTCTGATCAGTTTTACAAAGTAACGTTAGGGGGAGTAGCACTTCTGCCAAACCAGCAATCGACGATATCAGGTCCAGCTTCATCCCCAGAGATGGCGTTGAATGGCTCGGCACTGTTGAAGTTTGTAAATATTACAAATGAGCAGAAGTTCCAAGAATTCAAGATCACGATTTCTGATGGCAGTAATAAATATGAGTACACGTCTGCTCAGGGGGTAGGCTTCAAGGAGATAGGCAACCCGCAAAGCGGATTTACGGAATATGCGGTAGATATGGCGAAGGTACCTGCTGGAAGATTCCAGGACGGTAAAACGTATAAGTTATCTTTGAGCTATCAATATCTGTCAAAGGCTTCAGATAATACCGTATCGTCTCCATCCGGCTTTATTAATGTTGCGAACTACGAGTACGAATTCAAATACTTGGACGACTCGAAGCCAACCATTTCACAAGTAATTAATTTGGCAAACGGACAAGTATTGTCCCCGACGGCTACGAATATTATTGTTGCTTCACCGTTGGAATTGAAGGCAGTTACGAAGAATATTACAACTCCTACTAATGCAAAAATTACGTATAACGGGCAAGCATTGACTCCTGACGACTATGTAATTACGCCAGCAACATCGCCAGCGAAAGATGAATTTACACTTACCCTGAAAAAGCTGCCACAGGGTCAAGGGAAACTGGTCATTGACTATGTAGAAAATCCAAATTCGCTATCTGTTGCTTATACGCTGGATATTCGCATTACTCCATTTGCTCAAATCACTTATGTAGATGCAACTGGACAGGTACGCAGTTTTGAAGACGGATATCAAGTAAAGAGTGAGAATGACATCCGAAATCTCGACGGGAAAGTGTACAACTATGTTTTGAAGGATAATAACATTGAGGCAACCTTGAACGGCTCGCCCATCGAAGTTTCCGAAATTAGTACAAACAAAGGTACATTCCTAATTAAGAAAGATCAGCTCGGTTACAAAAAAGGTAACAACGTCCTGAAAATCACCTTGAAAGACGATCCAAAAACAGTATTCACCTATAACGTTTCCTACAACTCATCCAAGACGCCATCTGTAGAGAATGTGAAGTTGGAGATCATTTCCAATGGTAATACTGAAGAGTTGACCAAGAAAGCTGGAGATGCATCTTATAAGACAGGTGCCAACTTCTTGACCAACTTGAGCTTTACAGTAAATGATGCAACACATGTTTACATCGAAAAGAACGGAAAACGGATCAATGATTTCCGTTACAAGAGTGGAGATTGGGACCAAGATACGACAAACCAGGAATACGTAAAAGCGCGCCTGGAAGCATCGTTGAATAATGATTTGGAAGACTTGTTTGACGAGACAAACATTGATTCACAGTCCCGTTCCCGATTTGAAGGGAAGATGAGCACGAAGAAATATGGTGATCTTGTTGAAGAAGTACAAGACGCCGTGACTGATGCCAAGGCACAGGAACAGAAACTAGCCCTTTTCCCTCTGACTTTGAAAAAGGGTGGAACAACGGTCTACACCATCGTAGCTGAAGATGACAATGGTACTGTCATTCGCTATGACATCAACATCGATCAGAAATATTCCAGCTGGGAAGTACTATCCCCAGTAAAAGCAAAAGAAAACGATCCATACGTGATTGTAAATAGTAACAGTGCAGTTGTGAAAGTGTTTGCGGAAAATGCAGACAAAGTATTGTTCGGAAAAACAGAAGCAAAAGTGACCAATACAAGCAATCCTGACTTCTATTACGATGATAAGCAGGGCAAGACCATACCAGAGACTTATTACGTGTTTACATCTACTGTTCCACTTAAAAAAGGTCTAAACGCAATTAAATTCTCGGTCGTGGTTGGCGATAGCACCTATAAAGACGAAATCAAAATCTACAATGCAAGTTCAACTGTAAATGGTGCAGAATATCGCGATGTATTAGGAAAGAAAACTGCTTTTAGTGTGTTTGATAAGCAATTTGACCTGAAGTTCCCGAAAGGTACCGTATTGCTGTCGCCAGATGATAGCCGTGCTGGTCAAGAAGTGAAGAATCCAAACGGAGATATTTTTGTTGATGTACCTCTATACTTCGGTATGGCAGACCGGACAACAGGACAAATATCCATCGACGAGGATAATCTGGAAGAACGACTGGTTCTGGAAGCTAACTTCAACTATGCAAGTCCCCTGTACTATGTGGATGCAGGTGATACAGAAGCTCCGGGTGGTCGTGATCCATACTTCGATGAAGGCGATGCGGAAGACTTCAAGAGTCGTTGGCAAGACAATCTGGTTCCTAGCCTTCGCGGTACAATTACCATCAAATACGATCCATCCATTGTAAACGCAGCGAATAACATCCTGACCGTTTTCTACCACAATGGGGATGAATGGAGAAATATTGGTGGCGTAGTGAGTACAAGCAAAAAGACTGTTACGGTGCCGTTTGCTGGTTTTGGTTATTACATGGTCATGAAGACGAGAGAAACTTACGATGATGTCATTCGACATGATTTCGCCCGTGATGCAATTGAAACGCTGTACGCTAAAGGAATCATGCCAGCATACAGTGGAAGCAGCTTTGGGGCTAACCGTGACATGACTCGCGGCGAGTTTGCAACGATGCTGGTCAAAGCGATGGATCTGCCAATTAACGCTGGACCATATCGGGATAGCAACGAGCGTGATCCGTTAGAACCGACCTTTACCGATGTGCGTCCGAATCGCGATTCGTGGGATTATGAGTACAAATACATTGAGACGGCTGCTCGCGCTGGGATTATTCGTGGAAAACAACCAGGGTACTTCCGTCCAGATGAAAATCTTACTCGCGAAGAAGCTGCGATCATGATCTCACGTGCGCTTAATCTCAAATTGGGCACACTCGATGCTTCTAAACTGGCTTTGAACAAAATGTTCACAGATGCCAAAGACGTTAGCTACTATGCAGCTCCATCCGTACTTGCTGTCAGCAAGGCGAAACTGATGAACGGCGAAATAGATAATCCAGGTGAGAAAAAGTCAACCTACAGCTTCAAACCAACAAACAACCTGACTCGTGCTGAGATGGCTGTCATCACTATTCGTGTCATGGTCCAACTCAAAAAACTGCCTAAGCAGTAAGCCGAGATATTTCGCCCTATATAATAGAAGAAAAGCTGAAGAGGTCATCGCCTCTTCAGCTTTTTTCATGGAGAAACTACTCTTCTTCAACATCGCCAACCGCGTCTACAGGAACCTCCACATATTCCTTTTCCCCCAGCACGATCTGAGCTTGTCCGTTCGTCAAATCAACCATCCTTGCGACAAACTCATCCTGTTCCCCCTCAGGGATCAACACATGCGCCGTAACCTTGTCTGTAAAATCCGTACCGCTCACGCGATGTTCGCCCAGACGCAGTTCGTTCTCCACCTTGCCCCACCACGTATAGTCCACGCTGACAGAGATCATCTGATGCAGCGTGTGCACCACGATCTTTGCAGCCTTCAATGCTGTGACCGTTCCAGCTGTATAAGCCCGAACAAGCCCACCGGCCCCAAGCTTGATTCCGCCGAAATAGCGAGTGACGACTACGACCGTATCCTTCACGCCGTTTTTCTTGATGCATTCCAGGATCGGCTTGCCCGCCGTACCGCTAGGCTCTCCATCATCGCTTGAGCGCTGAATCTGATCGTTTTCGCCAATGACAAAAGCAGAACAGTTATGAGTAGCGTCCCAGTGCTTCTTTTTGATCATCGCGATAAATGCTGTCGCTTCTTCCTCAGTGGTAACTCGCTGGGCATATCCGATAAAACGGGAGCGCTCAATGACGATATAATCCTCACCGTAACCAGCGATGGTTTTGTATTGGGTAAGCATCGTACAATCACCTCAAGAAAAGGATAGCATGCCAAAGAAATGTTGGCGAACATTGAAATGTTTTTGATACATAATCGTAGTACTCTATGTGGTGCTTGTGGAATAAAAAAGGAAAGGGAGGAGTTCCTTATGATTCCCTTATGAAAATGCTGGTATGGCATAATTTTGCGTGTGAGAAGGATAACTCTGTGATATAGTGATCTTGGGACAAACCACATATTTAATGTGGTTAATAATTTTATGCTCAATATAAAATAAAGGAGTGGAAGTCAGTGAATTTTCCATATTCGAAAAAGAAATGGATGTCTATCAGTTTGGCGGCATTATTAACAACAGCCCTTGGCGCAGGAACTTTGACAGCATCTGCGAATACAGGCTCCGATCAAGCAAAGGCACCTACGACTGTACAAGCGTCTACCGATAAAGTAGCAGCTGAGGCAGGCAAAGCGAATACGACAACGACTGATACTGCCGCAACAGATGAGTTGACGTTGGAAAAAGCGATTGAACAAGCCTTGAAAAGCAACGTCACATTACAAAATGCTCGTTTGGATGCGAAAAATGCAGATATTAACGACTCGATCATCTATAGAAGCACGGCACAAATGACAGCAGATATGCTGGATTCCTTAGATGCTGCGCAAGCAAAGTATGTGAGAAGCGCCCAAAGTGAAATGACCAAGAAGCTGAATGCCCTCGCTGTTAAGTCTACAGAAGGAAAGATCAAGTTAGGCGCACAAGATGTCTATTACAAACTGATTTTTGCTCAAGATGACGTGAACCTAAAAAAACAAAGCTTAGACCGTGCTGAAGCACAACTGAAAGTAGCCAAGGCTGCATTTGATGTTGGGACGAACGCGAAAACAGACGTCCTTGAAGCGGAAATGGGCGTAGCTGGTGCAAAAGCTGAGTTGACGAACGCGGAAAATAACCTGGAAATTGCCGTGATGAATCTGAATGATTTCCTCGGCGTTGATCTTCAAAAAGAATGGAAAATCGTCTCTGCCAATAAAAAAATGGCTCCAATCTCGATCACCATGAAAGATGCCGAGAAGGAGGCCCTCTCTAAACGCTTGGAGATTACGAAAGCAGAAGAAGAGCTCAAGCTGGCAGAATTGAATGTGAAGCTGATCGCCGAGTATACGGCGGCTTCAACTCTTTCTGGTCAAGAAGCTCGCAACAACGTTGAGAAATCGAAGATTGCCATTGATGAGGCAAAACGTACCGTTTCGAAGGACGTTGCACAGGCATACCTCAACCTAAACGCAGCTCGCGAGGCGATTGACTTCCAAAAAGCAGCAAAAGATTCCGCAGCTGAGAGCTATCGCTTGAAAAATTTGCGTTATGAAAATGGACTTGCGACGACTTTAGAGGTCATTCAATCGGAAGAAACATTGTCTACTCGTGAGAATGCGTACCAAAAAGCTATCCTGTCTTACAACTTGGCTGTTGTAAACTTTGAAAATGCATTAGGAAATTAACCTAATTCAAGCAAGATTATGAGGTTTTGAACCAAATTGGAAAAAGGTTCAGTCGTGACAGCCCGCCATATGTCCCCTATAATACGGATTGTGGCGGATGTCACTTCGTACATAATGGACAGGTGAATAACGAACCACGAAAAAAACTTTAAATTTTTTTCGAAGGCGCCGCAACTTTTGATTCGCTCAGGCGTTTAATAGGATGTCACACGAAAAACGGGGAATTGTGTAAAAAAGATTCACGAATTCTAGCAGTTGTGTTACACTAGTGATTGTTGCATTTTACACAATACTGAATATACTAGAGATTTTTAACACAAAAAGCGAGGCTTTCCTGCGAAAGGAGGTGACACGCGCTTGCAGGATTCGGGCTTTAAAAAGAAAGATAGATTAACAACAAATATTCCCCAAGAACAATTTGTTTATACTAGAGGAGGAGAACACAAGGTTATGAAAAAGGTCGTTAACAGTGTATTGGCTAGTGCACTCGCACTTACTGTTGCTCCAATGGCTTTCGCAGCAGAAGAAGCAGCAACTACTACAGCTCCAAAAATGGACGCTGATATGGAAAAAACCGTAAAACGTCTGGAAGCTCTTGGCCTGGTAGCAGGTTATGGCAACGGCGAATACGGTGTAGACAAAACTATCACTCGTGCAGAGTTCGCTACTCTGGTTGTTCGCGCTCGCGGACTGGAGCAAGGTGCGAAATTGGCACAATTCAGCAATACTTACACAGATGTGAAATCTACTGATTGGTTTGCTGGTTTCGTAAACGTAGCTTCCGGCGAAGAAATCGTAAAAGGTTTCCCGGACAAATCTTTCAAACCACAAAACCAAGTTACTTATGCTGAAGCTGTAACTATGATCGTTCGTGCACTGGGTTATGAGCCATCCGTTAAGGGTGTATGGCCTAACAGCATGATCTCCAAAGCTTCCGAGCTGAACATTGCTAGAAGCATCACTACTCCTAACAATGCAGCAACTCGTGGCGATATCTTCAAAATGCTCGACAACGCTCTTCGCGTAGACCTGATGGAGCAAGTTGAATTCGGTACTGACATCCGTCATGAAATCACGAAAGAAACTCTCCTGACTAAATACCTGAAAGTTACTGTTCGTGACATGGAATGGGCTCAAGAAGCTGGCAACGACAGCGAAGACCTGCCATTGGTAACTAACGTACCAGCTATCGGTCTGGGCAAAATCAAAGCTAACGAAGTTACTTTGAATGGTAAAGACGCTGGTATCGGCAACACTACTTACAAAGTAGCTGACGGTATCAACGCTAACGATTTCGATGGTCAACACGTACAAGTGTGGATCAAAGACGACAAAGAAGACGTAATCGTTTGGATGGAAGGTTCCACAGACCAAGAAGTTATCATGGACCGCGTTGGCGAGTTCACTCTGAAAGGTAAAACTTTCGAAGATCCAAAAGATCTGAGCAACTCTGATCTGGCTGATCTGAAATTGGAGTTGGATGCTAGCGAAAAAAGCTACCGCTTCAACAAAAACACTAAAGTAACTTACAACTTCACTCGCTTCAACGATCCAGTTGATGGTTTGAAAGAAATCATCAAGGACAACGCTGATGGCGGATTCACTTTCGGTGCAAAAGTTGTTCTGGACAACAATAACGAGATTGCTTACATCCACGTTATTGACGACCAATCCATGAACAAAGAAGACGAAGGCGTTAAATACGGTTCCGAAGTTATCTCCAAAATCGATACTGATAAGAAGAAAATCACGAACCGTGATAACGACAAGTTCAACGATCTGGATGGCAAAGAAGAAGGTAAAGACTTCTTGGTATTCCTCAACGGTAAACCAGCTAAATTCAGCGATCTGAAAGAAGGCATGGTTTACAGCGTATACTACGCTGATGGCGACGAAGACAAATTGCTGGTATTCGCTACTGACACAGTAGTAGAAGGTAAAGTAGACAAAGTTGTTAGCCGTAACAACAACGACTACCGCCTGACTATCGGCGACAAAACATACCGCGTTTACGAAGGTGCTACTTTCTCCGATGACGGTAACAAAGATGTTCAAGACATCGACAAAGACCACTGGGATCTGGTTGACAGCTTGGACGACGAAACAGTAAAACTGTACCTGGATGCTTCTGGTCGTGTTCGTCACATCGAAACTAAGGATGCTATCGACGATCGCAAACAAAAAGCAATCGTTACTCGTTCAGCTACTTTCAACACAAGCAAAGACACTTGGGATTTCCGTGTGTTGACTCAAAAAGGTAAGGAAATTACTGTTTCCCTCGAAGCTAAAAATATCTATGACTTCGATGGTAAAAACTTCTCCAGAGACAACAAGAATCAAGATGATCTGGAAGACATCCTGGTACCTAGCAAAGACAAGGACACTCTGCTCTTAGAAGTAACTCTTGATGCAGATGGCAAACCAGGTAAAGTTGAATTCCTGAAACCTGTAAAAGTTGAACAAGAATCTGGTAAAGCTTGGGATGACCTCGCTGATGAAGACGACGACATGGTTGGCGACTACGAAGTTACTGACAAAACAGCTGTCTTCAACATGACTGGTAAATTGGAAGAGAGCAGCAAACGTAAAGAACTGAAAAACGCTAAAACTGCGAAGTTCAAAGACGTTGCTGACGAAAACGACCTGTCTGTAATCTACACTGTAAACGATAAAGACGAAGTAGAAGCAATCTTCGTTGTTGAAGGTGATGGTTTGACTGGTGATGCTCACTACGGTCAAGTGATCGACTTTGGTCGCAAAGGCGGTAAAGACACCATCAGAGTATGGGAAAAAGATGGCGACAAAGTTGTTGAGAAAGAATACAAACTGGATGGCGATCAAGACGATCTGAAGGATGAGGACATCCGTCGTAACGACTTCATCGCATTCACAGTGGATTCCAACGACGAAGTTGTTGTTGACGATGTAGTTGAAGTAGTTAACAAAAATGCTAAAGGCATGCTCGCAGAAGTAACTGACGAAAAAGGCATGAAAGATGCAAACATCGACAAAATGGTCGTTGGTTTGGTTTCTGATGTAAGCAAAGACACCATCACTTACAAAGATGCTGACGACAACAAGAAGAAAGCTAGCATCAAATCTGCTACAGTTTACTTCGATCTGTACGACGACTTCGGTGAAGCAGATGGCGTTAACGAAGGCGACTACGTTGTAATGATCGACAGCGGTGACATCTCCGGTACTAAATACGACTATGTTCTGATCGTTTCTGACGCGAAGACAGTTCGTAAAGACAAACTGGAAGATGACGCAGAAGCATTCTTGAAGCAAGAGCCTTCTGAAAAACCAGATCCAGATACTAAATGGGATGCTCTTCCATCTAAAGTAGAAGGTAAATTCACATCTGCTGGTCCTGTTAAACTGTACCGTGCAACTGTTGAGTTGAATAGCAAGGTTAAAGCTGAAGATGTAGATGCTATCGAGTTCTACTTCAACGGTAAAAAAGTTGAACCTTCCCTGTTGAACTTCAAAGATGGTGTAATCACAATCGGTTACAACACTGAAGATAAAGTAACTTCCAGCAAAATCAAAGTTACTAACAAAAACGGTAAAGATTCTGACGAAGCAACTGTAACTTTCGTAGAAGCGTAAGAAATACAGTTAATTAGTTAGAAGTTAGTATCGGGTTACTAGGTAGAGCTAGAGGGGAGTTATCCCCTCTAACTCTTATTACCCAAACAATAGAGAACTTCCTATCAAACATACGGAGGGGTAGTACGTGAATAAAAAAGTGGTACTTTCTGTTCTTTCTACAACACTTGTAGCTAGCGTTGCAGCATCTGCATTTGCAGCACCAAAAGATGGTATTTACATTGGTGGAAACATCAAAAAATACTATTCTACTGACGTTCTGTTCGAAATGACTCCACAAGCTAAAGCTACTTATGCTTCTGAGTTGAATGCTATGGCTTCTGACTTTAACAATGTAGTTTTCGTTGACTACAAAGGAAAAGGCGCTTCTATTGAAGAGCTCTTCACTAAAGGCAGCAAAGTTGCTCTGGGCGAGCCTCTGAAAAAAGAAGACTTCGCTGATCTCTACAAAGTAGTGAACAAAGATGGTTCTTCTACTGCAACTGAAGATGCTAGAGCTAAAGTAGATCCTACTCCTACTGGCGATCTGAACGTTGAATCTGTAAGTGCTAATAACCTTAAAGAAGTTGTAGTTACATTCGACAAAGCTGTTGACGCTGATACAGCTGGAGACAAGGCTTATTACACCTTCACCGCAAATAAATTGGCTGTAGACAAAGTAACAGTATCTGGTAAAACAGTGGTTCTTACTCTTGCAGCTAAAGCTGAAAATCAAGCTTCCTATGAGTTGAACGTTGATGGTATTAAAGGCTTGGTGAAAACCACAAAAGAAGTCAAGTTCTTCGATAATACAACTCCAACTGTAGCAGCTGTTGCTGCAATTGGTCCAAAACAAGTAAAAGTTACATTCTCTGAGCCACTGAGTGCAAAACCAAGCTTCTCTGTTAACAACGGTGCTATTGCAGTTGTAGCAGATAACTTTGTAGAGGGTACTAAAGAAGTAATTTTGACTTTGGGAGCTCAACCAACAGCTAGCACTAACACTGTGACTGTTGAAGGTGGAGCAGATTATGCAAGTTACAAAGTAGAGAAAGTAACTAAGGACTTTACTGTTGTAGCTGACACAACTCCTCCTACAGTTTCTGTTAAAAAGGCATCTGCTAAACAAGTGGTTTTGGAATTTAGCGAAGATGTACAAAACGTGCAAGACAAAAACGTTGTATTCTACCACACTACTAAAGGTCATGAAGGTTACAAAGGTACAATTCTTGGAGTAGATGGTAAAGAAGTTACAATCTCATTCGTAAATCCACTCCCAGAAGGTCAATTCAAAATTTTTGTGGATTATGTAGTAGATAACGGTACTCAAATTTCTGACTTGTGGGGCAACAAACTTCCTGAACAAGTTATCACAGGAACGTTTGCTGCTGATACAACTCCTCCAACAGTAACAAAAGTTGAAGCAAAAACTAACACAGAAATTCACGTTACATTTAGCGAAACAGTAAATGGCGCAGATAACAAAGCAAACTTTACTTTGAAAGGTGTAACAGGTAATGTAATTCCACTTACCAAAGCTGAAGTAGTTGATGCAGCTAAGAACATCTACAAAGTAGTTACTACTGAACCATTGAATGGTGGTTCTTACTACTTGACAGTCAAAGGTATTGAAGATGCTTCTAAGAATAAACTTGTTGAGTATACCGCAACTGTTGCTGTTGCAGATACAGTACCTCCGAACGTGAAAGACCTTGATCCAGCAACACCAGGTACAGATGCTCAATTGATCTCTCCAACTAAAGTGAAAATTGCTTTCACTGAACCAATGGACAAAGCGTCCATCGAGAATAAAAACAACTACATGTTTAATGGATTTAACCTCGATAGCAAAGTGACTTTAACAGCTACTGACAGCAACACTGCTGTGGTTGTTGACTTTACTAATGTAGTTGGATTCAATGGCTTCAAAAATGGTGATGCTATCTCTGTAGGACGTGTACTGGATACAGCAGGAAATCCAAAGACAGAAATGCAAACAAAAGTTAATTTGCCAAACAGCGTGTCCGCTCCATTGTTTGATAAAGCTGAGGTAACTGGTAAAAATACAGTTAAACTCTACTTCAAAGAACTCATCATCAATGCGAAGGCTGACGACTTTGCAGTTGATAATGGAGAAGGATATAAAGCAGTTAACTCCATTTCCAATGATGTTGTAGAAAATAAATCCGTAATCACTCTTACTACAGGCAACGATTTGCCAACTACGGCAGCTGGTGTGAAAGTTAAAACTGTTGGAGAAGTAGATGCTAAAAACCAATACGGTGTAGCTGTAGCTCTGACTGATGTTCCTGCAGACGACAAGATCGGTCCTAATTGGCTTAAAGCGGAAACCGTTGATACAAACAACAACGGAAAAATCGATCAGTTCAAACTGACTTTCTCTGAGGCACTGTATGTTGCATCTGTTCAAGATAGCGACTTCAGAATTGAAGGGTACACTATCGCCGGTGTAGAAACTAAAGGTGAAGTTGTAACTATTAAAGTCACAGAGTTGGACATCGATGATTCCGATGCTACACCTACAGTAGCAGTTATTGGTTCTGTAGAAGACCTGAAACGTAATGCATCTGGTCCATTTGAACCACAAAAAGCTATTGATGGTGTGAGTGCACCAGATAAAGAAGCACCTGTAGTAACAGGTGTTGAGGCTGGAAAAACTTACAACACCGCAGTAACACCTGATTCAGCTGATAAAGATATCAAAACTGTAGTTTTGAAAAAGGATGGAAAAGAACTAGCTGGTTATGCTTTGAAAACACCAATCAGTGAAAATGGCTCATATGAGCTAGTTGTAACTGACAATGCAGGTAACACCACAACTGTGAAATTCAAAGTTGATATTCCAGCTGAAGATAAAAAAGCACCAGAAATTAAAACTGTAACTGATGATAAGGTCGCTGTTGCAGATGCACCAAAATGGGAAGCACCAAAAGCTACTGCTACTGATGATGTAGACGGCGACATCAGTGATAAGATTGCGGTAACTTATTCAAGTGAAGATGCAGGAAGCAAAGTAACAGACTTGGCTTCTGCTCAAACTCACTTGGGTACTGCAGGTAACACTGTAAAAGTAACTTACAATGTAACTGATAAGGCTGGAAATCCTGCTACAGCAGTTTCCGCAACTTTTACAGCAATCTAATTAAAATCACGAAACGTTACTTCATACAACTCATTACCTGAGTGAAAGAAGTGGAGAACGGCCCCTAGACAACTTTCAAAGCGGTCTAGGGGCTTTCTCTAATTGTCCTGTAAAATATAAATATACTGGTGTAATCTCAATCCATGAGAATAGCCTAACCCCTCATGTACCTAATCCTCCTTCACGAAAAGCAGTCCTATACCAACTCCCCTCTTGAATTCAGGTGAAGTCGTACTTGCTGAGATGCAAGGGGGCTCTTTAAAAGTTGACTATGGTCAGGGACAGAATCCATGGTGATTCAAAACTAGATAGCTGTTGTTAGGTAATTAAGCGCAAACAACAGGCGATGTACCCGAGATCGTGCAGACGAAACAGGAACAATTCAGGCTGTTAAACCTGTTTTTCTCGGATTGTATAGTGGGGACCTAAGACCAGCAAACAAGAGATAGACAAGGTGGAACGTTTGAAGTCTTATCTGAAAAAGTGGTTCACACCGGTGAGGTTGATAAGATGGCAACGGGTTATAGTAGTATGGATGGCATGTCATTTGTACCCGTAGTGGAAACACAGGCATGGAGAGGAAAACTGGCGGAGAGCGATCGCATCCATTGAAGATGCGCCGTGGACAAAGCCATTCCAGAACATTGTAGACCTAATATCTTTACATATAAAAAAACCTCCCAAACCTGATGTAAGCCACTGGTTTAGGAGGTAATGTTCAACCATTATGTTGGATCAATTATACGAAAGAGAACACCTTACACTTTCCCAATCAACGTACTAATTTCTCTCTCATACCCATACCGCTTGAAAAACTCAATCAAAGCCACAGCAAAAATATCTCGCTGGCTAATGTTTTTCTCTTTGCTATATTCCCGCACTAGTTGGTCTAGTGTATTTGTCATATGGACGGACTTCGTAACGAAAACGCCAGGCACCGCATATCGCGGAACTTTACCTGATTCGGATCCAGGCACGATGAGATCGATTAGACGGCCTCTGTTGCGCTCTAGCATCTCGAGTAGGGAAAGATACTGATCAAGCTGATTCGAAGGCGTATGACCTACTCTATTCGTTATAGAAGGCCCTTCTTGTTCTTCCAGAGAGTGCTCCATAACTTTCATTTCTGTCTCGCTATATTTGCTTTCCTGTTCCTCAAGTTTCCCATATTCCTTCACATAGTTCTTCGTATCAGAACACCACTTGTATCCTTTTGCCCTCATATATGTTGCCAGTTCTCGATGATCCTGAAAGCCCATACGTTTGGCAATCGTCTTCGCATCTGCTCCTTCTTTCTGAAAGAGCGAGAGAATCGTCGACTCCATTGAGGACTTCATTAAATCCTTGCTTGGATCCCACTTCTCTGTACTTGTATGTATAGGTACATAGGCTTGTTTATAACGATCCCACATAAAGTTCTTACGACGCATGTAAATATCTAACGTCTTGTAATTCTTATGTCCCAGTTCTTGGGCTATCTCATCTCTCGTTTTTCCCTCAACCATGCCTCGTAATATCTCATTGACTCGTTCGTCATAGATTGGTTTTTTCTCTGTCCGTATATCCACTCTCTACACTCCTATATATCTCTCTTTTAAAGTGTTTGGATATTTTATACACTCACCTACAGATGGCTGATCGCATCTCGCAGCTGATCTAGATTGGTGTGTGTATAAACACTGGTTACGTTCAAAGATGAATGACCTAGAAGTTTTTGTATTTGTACCAGATTAACATCCTTTTTAACTAACTGACTTGCAAAGCTGTGGCGGAGGATATGCGCCGTTACTTTCTTGCTCCAGCCTAATCGCTTGACTGCTTCTGTAATTTCGCGATTAACGTAAACCGGAGAAAGTTTACCCGTTTTTTTGGTACAAAAAAAACGATTGGAATCAGAATCAGGTCGATGATGAAGTACATATTCTTTCAACATCGGTAGTAAACGAGGGGAGATGGGAATAAACCGATCCTTGTTTCCCTTACCCGCCACCACATGAATTACTTGTTGATCCCATTTCACTTCATCGACTTTCAGGTTTAGACACTCTGAAATTCGCATACCAGTCATGTATAGAACCATGACGACAAGTCTAATGAGTGGGTGATCAATTTCACTAACTAACTCGTCTACTTCTGCTTCTTCCAAATATGTTCTTTCTTTTTGCTGTACCTTTATTTTCTCAACTGACAATGCAATATTCCGGGAGACCCATTCTTTTTTCTGAGCATAAGCAAAGAATGAACGGAAAGTATGAAGGTTTCGTTGTCTGCTGGCAGGTGCATAGGCACGTTCTGTTTTAAGATATAGAAGAAAATCTTCAATATCCGTTACTAATACTTCGTCGATGTATGGTTCGCAGTTGTATTTCCTTTCCAGAAAGCGGGTGAAGTATGACAAATCCTTTTTATACCCCGTAATCGTTTGTTCACTCCGACCAATTGAAGACAAGTATTGCAAGAAAATATCTATCGCTTGAGTTAAGACCATTTGTCTCAAAACACCACCATAAATGCCAGTGTACTCAAGTAAAAAGAGTACCTGTAAGGTAAGGACAATACTTTAAGTATAACCGTTTTTTGGATTTTTAAATACAATAAAACAAAGTGTTTTGTCATTGAAAATATTATAACTTTTCAGCTACATGCAATCGAAAATGAAAGGGTCTAGCGCATGACTGCGTTAGTCCCTTCCAACATTTACAACCGATTACAAATATTTTTATAACAGTCAAAAAAAGACCCCGTACACATTTCTGCGTATGGGGTGCTTTTTCAACTTCCCTTGCTCTTTTGATAGAGCTTATGAAGTAATGTTTCGATTACTGAGTAACAACGATGTTAGCTGGAACGGACAAAACGTTTCCTGCAGCATCTTTCACATCGATCGAAGTCAATGCTTTCAGAGAGATACCTTTTTTGATTTTGTCTGCATCAACTTCTGCAATTGTTACTTTAGCAGTATTTGTTGCAGTTGCATCAACAGCAGCATCTACATTCTCAGCAGTAGCTTGAGATTTACCTTCAATCAATACTTCGAAATCAACTTCTGTTCCACCCACAACAGCTTCAGAGAATGTCAAAGTGATTTCTTTTGTTCCAGTCAACTTAGCAGAAGTTACAACTGGAGCAACGTTCTCTTTCAGTTCGACTGTGTTAATGTGGAATGGCTCCATCACTTTAGTAGAACCAAGAGCTTTTACATTAGAGATGTTGATGTTACGAGTACCAGTGAATTCGTTAGAACCAGCTTTCAGGTTCAGAACAGCTACTTGAGTAGTTGCTCCATTTGCAGTTACTGCTGGCGACAATGTTACAGATTCAACAACAGCGCCGTCAATTTTGTAGTTAGCTGCATTCGTAGCAGAAGCTCCGTCTACTGCTTGGTCAAAAGTAACGTTTACTTTGTTGTTATCAGTACCTTGCTCAACAGCAGTTACTTTCACAACTGCATCACTAGCTGGCACACCATCTTTACCGCGGGTAAATGTCGCTTTAGCATCTTCTACAGCTACATCTGCAGCGCTAGTTACATTAGTGAACTTCAGGTCGAGGTTGTATGTAGCACCCTCAACATCAGTAGTTGTGTCGCCCAAGAGAGCATCCAGGTTTACGCGAACTACTTTCTTGTTAGTTGCATCTTGTTTTACTTCTGTATCAGTAGCTACAGTGATCTTGTTCGTGATATGGTCTTTTACGAAAGTACCAGTACCATTTACTTTACCAGTAGCAACTTTAACATCTTTATCAAATGTCAGTTCCAGATATTGCTTGCTATCAGTAGCATCAACCACTACATTAGAAGAAGCAACTTTCGGAGCTGCTGCATCTTTTGTGAACACTACAACTTTGCTAGTGTCTGCACCAACTTCACCGCTGAGGTCATTGAATTTTTTTACAGTGACTGTTTTAGCACCATCAAGTACAGCTGGAGCAGTTACAGTGTAGAGAGTAGCATCTGTTGCGTCTTTAACCACGTTAGCTGCATCAACGTCTGTTCCCTCGATGGAGATTGTTGGGTTTGCAGCAAGTTGCTCGGAGAACTTAACAGTGAAAGTAGTTGCTCCTGTTTGCGTAATTGCAGAAACTGTTGGAGCTACTCCGTCCAAAGCACCTTTAACCATAGTTACAGTTGCAGGGTTTGGAGTGAGCAGGTTGCCCGCTGTGTCTTGTGCACCAATGATTGTCGCAACTACTGTTTTGCCAGCTGCGATCTCAGAAGTCATAGTGAAAGTCACTTTATCAGCACCAGCGACATGATTGTTGGAAACACCAGCTGTAACTGGAGTACCATCAGCATATTTGTATGTTACAGTACCGATTTGTTTAAGTGGCTCAGAGAATGTAACAGTGAAAGTGCTAGCGGAATCTTTTACAGTGGAAACGATAGCTGGAGCAGTAGTGTCAGCAGCGAATGTTACAACTTCATCGTATTTAGCGAAAGCAGAGCCATCTTTAGCTTTGATACCATCGATAACTACGTTGTAACGCTTGGAAACTGCTTTTTCTGTAGTTACAGTCAAAGTTTTGCCGTCTTCGCTCAATTTACCGGACAAGTTACCAGCTTCAACGTTATCAATTGTTTTAATAGCTACAACGTTAGCGTCGAATGCACCGCTCTTGTCATCAGCAAACAAAGATGCAGCATCAACTTCTTTGTTGAATTTAACTTCAACAGTTGTACCGTTAATAGCACTAACCCTTACAATAATTTCTAATTGTTTACCAATTTCATCAAATCACGGCCTACCAGTATTTTCATAGGGTCCATGTTACCCATCATTTGTAGAAAAAAGGAATATAGATGTAGCTGATTGCTAAGTAATGGAAATCCCCACAATATGGAAGTGTAGTTTTGCCTTTGGAAGTTGAAGTTTTGAAAAAAAAGCAAATTAAAACTGGTAAAAATAAAGAAGGCCACTCTATTAACGAATGGTCCTTTAACCTAATAGTAGAAGATTATCTTTGTCTAGGATAAGTATTGGTTTTTGGTTGGTACGGAAAATGCATTTACAAAATTCCCTAAAATACCCACATTCAACAACGATGTTATCACTCATAAAGCGATACCTTTGCTCAAGGTGAAAACAGAGATATGAAAATCGCGATAGTGGAAACAGAAAAATACTACCAAGGATGCAACACTTGCGAATACAAGCAATGCCGGAGATGACGTTACTGATCAAATCACTTCTATAATAGAGGGAACTGAAAAAAAACGATTTGTCCAAGTCAAGGTACATCAAATTGAAGGTATGGGTGGGGGCAATATACCATCGAAGTAGTTGTAGGCGGAAGAGTCAGGAAGAATAGAACTCCAAATTAGCTTATTTATAAGCAAGGGCCTATCGCACTGGTGATAGGTTCTTTTGCTATGAACAAAAAAAGAACCAACTGCACAAGACAGTTGGCCAAAAAGAAATTCCCCAAGTTATTTGTTTAGACCCTTACATTTTATCAATAGTAAACAACGTTGTAAACTTTAACTTATTATGGAAATGTTATACATGAAAATGAAATCTTCAACGCCACGATTGCTTAAAACATTTTTCTTCATTAAATATGTGATGGAGACACGGTGAACGATCAAAGGTGTTTGCACGGTATAGACGGACTAAGAAACGGTCCTTGTGGTTGAGCTCAAATCAGGTTCTCCATTTTCGTCCCACCGCCTATGCTTCCATTCCTTGACATCCCCTGTTACGTACGGGTATCCTAACATAACTAACAGTACGAATGGGGCAATGAAAAGGTTGCAAAAGCCGTTTATTTTCTGCTTGGAATGCCAAGTTTTCTATGTTGCAAAAGGATGTCACTATGCTATAGTGGATGACGAATGTTACTATATATAGATGTAGAGAAAAGTTGGGAGCGACGATATGTTATCCTTCTTGAAGAATTTAATGGGGAAAAAACCGACAACCAATGAGGTGCGGGAGCAGGTGCAGGAGGAATCGATCCTTTCCGCTGCTGATACCGAACAGTCTCATCAGGAAGCGCAACAGGTACATGAGGATTCAACTGGCGTCATCACCACACTCTCGCTGCATGAATTGTGGGAGAAGCAGTTGGGGGCGCAAGAGAAATACTCGCTCTCCTTTATGGCTCAGGAACTGGAACCGTTGCAACCAGGAAATATTTCCTTGGCAGGGACTTCACTCGTTCCGCATGACGATGGGATTGAAGTGGTAGCATTCGTCCGGAACAGCACGGACCGTCCAATCAGCCTGAATGAGATGACGCTGGTGGTACTGTTTGGGGATCAGGAGCTGTTTACCCGCCAATCCTTTGATTTGAGTGAGCTCGGAGAAATTCCGCCGCGTTCTGCAAGACCGTGGTCGTTTGTATTTGCGAGAGAGCACTTTTTACAGGTTGAAGTTCTTCTCGTGAACTGGAAGATTGCCTTTGAGATGGCGCAGAAGAAGATGGTCCTTCCACAGCAGCTGGAGCTGGAAGAATCCTGGATTAAGGCGCTGACTGATGAACAAAAAACGTCCTTAATTGAATTAGCGAAGAACCTCCCCGCTCTAAAAGAGGGAGAAGTAAATATACAGAGTGTGCAGATTCGTAGAACCGAAATCGGTGCTCTGAATGTGATGCTTTTGATTCGCAATGGCTCTACTCAGTCGCTGTCCTTCGAAACGTTGCCGCTGGCGCTCTATGATGCAAGTGGGGATAAAGTGGCAGAAGGTCTGTTTGAACTAGGAAACCTGACTGTAAATGCAAATACGAGCAAGCCGTGGCTGTTTATTTTCCCACCCGAGAGCATTCAAAAGGAAGAGCTGGACTTGTCCCGTTGGAAAGTGAGCGTTCCCCAAGGAGCCTAATGCAAGAGAGCAAATTTGCATGGGCTAGTCAAAAAAGTTTATCATGATAAGAGAAGCTTCGTTCGTGTCCGGACGTTTGAGGAGGTAGCCTATGTTTTCCTTTATGAAGAATTTTTTAGGTAAGGATCAACAGGATCTGAAAAAAGATATTCAAGAAGAGTCTGCTATCGATGTCGCTGAATTGAAAAACACCGAGGTCGAAATGGAAAGCAACGAGCAACAGGAAGAGTCTGTTGGTGGAGTTGAAAAAATTCGTACGGAATTGTCCCTGAGCCCGATTTGGGAGAGCGAGCTGGATTCCGAGAAAAAGTATACGCTTCGCTTTTTGCAAGAAGAATTGCCAGAGATGCGTAAAGGCATGATTAGCGTAACGGGTTTCAGTATGATTCCCCAGCCAAATGGCATGACGGTAGCGATGTTCTTCCGTAACTCCACGAATAAGCCAGTGCGGATCAAAAACGTTGGGTTAGCGATTTATCTTGATGATAATGCGTTTGCAAGGATCAAGGTGGATTTGTCAGATATGGGCGCAATTCCACCGCATACCAGCCGTCCGTGGGAGGTATTGTTCCCGGAAGAGAGCTATCTGCATGAAAACTTCACCTTTAACCGCTGGAAAGTGGTTATGAAGGCTGGTAGAAATTCGCATGTATGGCCGCGTAATCTGGAGCTCGATCCTGAAATGGAAAGCCGCATGACCGATCGCCAAAAGGATCGTTTAGAAGCGTTGACGCAGTCTTTGCCAATGATTCCGATTAATACGGTACAGGTTACTGGATTCGACATCGGAATGACAAAGGAAGGACATTTGGTAGCAGCGATGCTCTTCCGTAATGGGATGGGCCATGAATACCGCCCAGATGAAATCAAGCTGACGATTGCTGATGCTAATGGTGATCTGGTAGCAACAGGTGTACTCGATGCAAGCAGCATTAATGTGAAGCCGGGTTACAGCCGTCCATGGATGATTGTATTCCCGCCAAATTTAGTGAAAAAGCCTGATGCCGACCTGAAAAGATGGACGCTTGAGGTAGAATAGGGCGCAATACTTTTGAGGTTGGGAAAGAGGAGGTTGACTTATGAGTTGGTTATTGGAAAATTGGTTTGGTTCCAAGGAGAGCTTGGAGCAAGTACGCGAAGATATTCATGAGAATCTTCATAGAGAGTTTTATTTGGGTGTATCCGGATTAGAGAATCCGCAGCAATCTGCGAATCGTGTGGAATCCAAGGAATTGTTTTTGGTGCTGAACGGTCCGTGGGATGATCAATTGGACGAAGCGGAGCATGAGCTCTTGCAATACGCGCATGATGAAATGCCTCCGGTTGTTCGTAACGAAGTAGGTATCATTCCTTTCTTTACACAGGTTACCAATGATGGTTTCTTGGTTCTTACCTACGTTCGTAATGCGACTGACCGCAGCATTTTGCTGCAAAGGCTTCCGTTGTCTTTGGTGACGGAGGATGGAGAGGAAGTCGCGAGAAAGACTTTTGATCTGATTACATCTGGTCCAGTGATGGAAATGTCCAGCCGTCCAATGGAATTCATGTTCCGCTGGGATGAATTCGACCGTATTCCTGAACAAGAGGTTCCATTGAAGCTGGCCTTTATCAAGCCGGAAAAGAACGAAGTAGAAGAGAATCAAAACTTTAATCTGGGTCTGAGTGCAGATGAATCGAAGCAATACATGCAGCAGGCTGCAGAAATGGCTCCGATTGCAGAGGGAGAAGTAGATTTGCAAGTCCTCGACATAAAGCCAGGTGAAGATAACGGCCTGAAAGTCATCGTTGCTTTCCGTAACGGTCTGGCAAAACGTCTGGAGTTTACTGAAGTGCCGATTATCGTTCATGATAAGGATGGCGATACCGTAGCACGCGTACACTTTACCCTGGAAAACATGAAGGTAGAAGCAAATAGCCATCGTGTATGGGTATTTGATATTCCGTTCTCCTCCATTAAAAAGGAAGAGGTAAATCTGGCGGAAGTTACTGCTTTTATTCCAAAAGCTCAGCAAAGAAAAAAAGAAAAAGCTCAGGTAGCACCTGAAGTGGAAGACAATAAAGGTTTGTTACAGTAAGGAGAAAACCCTTTTTGCCCATGGTGAAAAGGGTTTTGTTCTTTTCTAACGTTCCAAATATTGGCTAATCAGGGTTGCATGTCTCCCTTTTCATCCGCTATGCTAGGACAAGAAGATAAATACCTGAATTCCTTTTAGACTGCTGATTTTGCAGGGGAGAGAAGGAAGGACTGTTTTACATGAAAAAATCAGTGAACATGTCAGTAGCGACTGCGATAAGTGTCGCACTATTGATGGCAAACAACCAAACAATTTATGCTGCAGCACCACCAGCCTCGAATGACTACTATTTAAGTAACCAGCTTCACTTGAGTCAGATTAGAGCTCAACAGGCTTGGGCAGTCGTAAATAGTAATGAACAGATTATCATCGCGGTGCTAGACTCTGGTGCGGATTATAAGCATCCTGATTTGAAGGATAACCTTTTGCCGGGTGTGAATCTGGTCAATCCCGGGGGATCGGCCCAAGACGATAACGGACATGGAACAGAGGTAACTGGTGTACTGGCTGCTAGCGGGAATAACAGCATTGGTGTATCCGGTGTCTTGTGGAATGCCAAGATTTTGCCGATTAAAGTTTTGGCCAAAAATGGAGATACTACGGTGCAGACTCTTGCTAAGGGTATCAATACTGCCTTGGATCGTGGTGCCAAAGTCATCGTGATGTCGCTCAGCAGTATGTCCTACTCCAAGGAACTGGCGAATGCTGTGCAACGAGCGGAAAGAAGCGGAGCGGTTCTGATTGCAGCTAGTGGCAATGAGAGTAGCCGAGTGGCTTATCCGGCAGCTTATCCCACGGTGGTAGCGGTAGGGGCTGTAAGGAGTAACAATGAAGTGCTGTATCAAAGCAATACGGGACCTGAGCTTAACCTGGTAGCGCCCGGTTTCAATGTTTATACGACCAAGCTAGGGGGGAGATACGGTTCCTTTAGCGGTACTTCAGCAGCCGCACCACAAGTAGCGGGTGCAGCGGCTCTCATACTAGCTCGTCATCCCAAACTAAGTCCATTTGATGTAAGACAATTGCTTTATCAAACGGCTACGGACTTAGGGGAAAAGGGATGGGACCGGAAAACGGGCTACGGGTTGCTAAATGTCGACAAGGCAGTTAGAACGTCCTTATCCTATGACTTTTTAGAGCCGAATAATCAGACATACTCGGCAAAAGCGTTCCCGATCGAGTCTCAGATACGTGGAAATTTAGGACCAAAAGACACGATAGACTGGCTGAAGATGGACATCCCTTACGATGGGAAGGTCAGCTTCACAGCGTCAGTGACATCCGGTGTTTCTTCCGCGATGGCAGCTACCTTTTACCCAGAGAATCGTCCGCCGATTACGCAGTACTTTGGGAATGGAGATACGATTACTGTCCCGGTCAAAGCGGGGAATATGAATATCCGGTTAATGCGTAACGGAGGGGTCAACAACGCTTTTACCTACGTGCTGACGAGTAAGTTTACCATCAATCCGGACCGTAACGAACCGAACGATACGCAAGAGACGGCAAGGCCACTCGTAGGCAACGAAATCAGTGTAACAGGCAATTTTCACGATGAAGGGGATCAGGATTGGTTCTCCTACTATGTTCGTGAATACGGGCATTTGGATGTCGCTGTTAGTCCTGATAACAAGCGTGTCGATCTATTGCTGAGTATCGGTAAACAAGAGCTCGGAAAAAAGATGGTTGTCTGGGACCCTACCTACGATAATGGAACAAAAGACAATCCGACAGAGCGCGTCCAAAAAGAAGTGTCACCAGGCAAGTATTACATCCGTGTGAGTGAGTACAATCGCAATGCAGTGAATGGCGAATATCAGCTGGATCTGGGATACACGCCAGTAAAAAAAGATTTTAATGAGCCGAATGACACCTATCAAACAGCGTCTCCGTTAAGCGGTGGGACAGTGATGTCAGGCACGATACCGACAGCTACCGATTCCGACTGGTTCCAATTTACTGTGAATAGTGAATCGTATGTGACGTTCCGAGCGCCGTACATTCCTGTCGATAGCGGCTTTCGTTTCGCGCTCTATAGTGATCGAAACATGAACTATGCGCTTGCTTCGACGAATGAGGTAGCGGAGCTGTCTAAGCGAGGAAATGATATTATCGGTTTGCGTTTGCAGCCAGGAAAATATTATGTACGCCTTAATAGTGGTACTTCGTTCAAATATGAATCGTACCGACTCACGGTGACGCAGCAGAAATTGATAGCGGGTTATCGCGATATTTCGGACCACTGGGCGCGCTCAGAGATCGTCAGACTCAGCTCTCGCGATATTGTAAATGGGTTTAATGATGCGTTGTTCAAGCCGAATCAGGCAGTGACCCGTGCAGAGTTTGCGACGATGCTGCTTAAATCGATGCGTGCGACCGGTTCTAAGGTAGCGACTACCTATACAGGAAAAACGACCTTCAGGGATATGCCAAAGCGGCACTGGGCGTATCACAACCTAGGTGTAGCTTATCAATTGGGAATTTTGAAAGGGTACCCGAAGAATGAAATGAAGCCGGATCAGCCGATATCGCGTGCAGAGATGGCCGTAATGATCGCCCGGGCACGTAATGTGTTGATGTATAATCACGGTACCTCGAATTATCGGGATGTGCCAACGAGTCACTGGGCTTCTCCTGCCATCGAGGCTTTGACATCGAGAAATTGGGTTAATGGGTACGGTTCTTCCTTTAAACCGAATGGAAGAGCAACTCGCGCCGAGGTAGTGGTGGTACTTTCAAAAGCCTATCAATTATAAGTAAAATTTTTCCTATTGACATCTCTGAAAAAAACAATTATTCTATTATCCGTAATGGATACTCTTATCCAGAGCAGGCGGAGGGACTGGCCCTATGAAGCCCGGCAACCGAGCTAGAGCGGTGCTAACCAGCAGAACGGACATCTGTTCTGGCCGATAAGAGGATGAAGGAAGCAAAAAACGCTCAAACCTTTTCCTCCTAAAAATTGGAAAAGGTTTTTTATTTGCGTTTACGTAGATAAAATCCTAACTCGGCTACCACACTATTTGTATGAGGTCAAAGGAGGTATTTTCTCATGGCTTTGCAAAAAGGTCGTCGTCTGTTTACATCCGAATCTGTAACTGAAGGACATCCGGATAAAATTTGTGACCAAATTTCCGACTCCATCTTGGATGCGATCCTGTCCAAAGATCCAAATGCTCGCGTAGCTTGCGAAACTTCCGTAACTACTGGTTTGGTTCTCGTAGCAGGTGAAATCACTACAAACACTTATGTGGATATCCAAAAGCTCGTTCGTGAAACCATTCGTGAAATCGGCTATGACCGTGCGAAATTCGGTTTTGACGCTGACACTTGCGGTGTTATTACTGCAATTGGCGAGCAGTCCGCTGACATTGCACTTGGTGTAGACCAAGCATTGGAAGCACGTGAAGGCAAAATGACTGATGCTGAGATCGAAGCAATTGGTGCTGGTGACCAAGGTTTGATGTTTGGTTTTGCTTGCAATGAAACACCTGAACTGATGCCACTTCCAATCAGCATGTCTCACCAATTGGCTCGTCGTCTGACTGAAGTACGTAAAAACGGAACACTTGCTTACCTCCGTCCTGACGGAAAAACACAAGTAACCGTTGAGTACGATGGCGACAAACCAGTTCGTATCGATACAATCGTTATTTCTACCCAACATGCTCCTGAAACAACTTTGGAGCAAATCAAGCAAGATCTGGTTGAACACGTAATCAAACCAGTTGTTCCAGCTGAACTGTTGGACGCTGAAACCAAATACTTCATCAACCCAACTGGCCGTTTCGTAATTGGCGGACCACAAGGGGATGCCGGCTTGACTGGCCGCAAAATCATCGTAGATACTTACGGCGGTTATGCTCGTCATGGCGGTGGCGCGTTCTCCGGTAAAGATCCGACGAAAGTTGACCGTTCCGGTGCTTACGCGGCTCGTTATGTAGCGAAAAATATCGTGGCTGCTGGCCTCGCAGACAAATGCGAAGTACAAGTTGCTTACGCAATTGGTGTAGCACAACCAGTTTCCATCGCAGTCGATACATTCGGCACAGGTACCATTTCCGAAGAAGCTCTGGTGAAATTGGTTCGCAAACACTTCGACCTGCGTCCTGCTGGTATCATCAAGCAGCTCGACCTGCGTCGTCCTATCTACAAACAAACAGCTGCATATGGCCACTTCGGACGCAATGACCTGAATGTTCCTTGGGAGCAAACAGACAAAGCAGAAGTTCTGAAGCAAGAGGCTGCTCAACTCTAATATTCGAAAGACATAAAAAGAGCCTGGTGTTGCTACTGGGCTCTTTTTCTTTTAGGAGCAGAGTCATCCAATTATTGGGTCAATTGTTGCACAGGAATTTGTATGACTGTGTCGAATCTCCTAGTGAGGAAGTAGAGGAGGGGTTTTTTTGCCGAACAGAAGGCTCTTCCTGATCGTGTTTCTTACTTTTTTGTTTTTTATAGTGGCTATTGGGTTCTTAGGCGAATCTTTTCTGGAAAAAAAGAATAAACAAGAAGTGCAACCTTTTCCCCAAGTGGATACGTCTATAAGCATAAGTGAGACAAAAAATGCTGAGCCAAACGTCACACCAACAGAAGAAGCAGTGGTTCAAACGAAAAAGTGGTATAACAATCAGGTTGTTGTTTTGACGTACCATCATGTCACGGATCAATCGAATCAGCGGTATGTCATAGCTCCTGATCAATTTGCCCGACACATGAAATTTTTGCATGATAATGGCCTGAATCCGATTTCGCTGGAGGAGTTCCTGCGATTTATGGAGACAGGTACCTTACCGACTGAGAATGCTGTTTTGATTACGTTTGACGACGGGTATGAGAGTTACTACAAAGAAGCATTTCCGATCTTACGTACATACGGCTACCCTTCAGTGAACTTCGCGATTGCGGGGCGCTTAAGAGATGTAGCTGACCGAAAACGGGAGAATATGACGCCACCACTTACGCGTCAACAAGTTAATGAAATGATTCAATCGGGACTGGTTACAATCGGGTCTCATACGTACAGTCTGCATGAAGAGGAAGAAAGAAATGAGTGGGGCGATCTTGGCCCAGAAACA
Source organism: Brevibacillus brevis NBRC 100599 (assembly GCF_000010165.1). NCBI lineage: Bacteria > Bacillati > Bacillota > Bacilli > Caryophanales > Paenibacillaceae > Brevibacillus > Brevibacillus brevis. The sequence goes on along the minus strand of NC_012491.1, from coordinate 5,702,369 downwards.
GCTCCGGTCTATCTGAAGGACTTGCATCGTTTAGAGGACGAAAAAGAGTACAGGGACCGCCTCTTTGTGGATTTTCGTATATCTCGCGTCAGCTTAAGCGATTGGATGAAGCAAGAGATCGAAGTCATCTCGTTGCCATTTGGATACACAAGTCCAATCGTACTGGAGACAGCTCGTGAAGCTGGCTACCGCTATGTGTTTACATCTAATCGTGGATTCGTAAAACAGGGAACAGATCCATTTGCCATTCCACGCAATGACATGGGACTGCGAGACGTAAAAGAAGAGCACCTCCAACAGTTGTTCACGAAGGCTAAAAATGAGTTTGAAGGAGAGCAATCATGAACAAAGCGATAGACATCAGCGTGCTGGACGGGGTGATCAAACGAACGATTGAAACCGTAGAAACGAGTAAAACCCAAATATTTGATATAGCTGAAAACGCCAGACAGCATGGCAACTCATTGAAGTTTGAATTACATGAACTTCGACAAGAGATTTCCAAAGTGATTCAAAAAGTCGATGCGCTTGAACTTGCATATCGCAAATCACGCAACAAGCTCGTCTTGGTCAGTCGCAATTTTCATATGTACACGGAGGAAGACATTCGGGTTGCGTATGAAGAGGCGAGCCGTATTCAGGTAGAACTGTCCATTTACCGCGAGCGGGAAAACAATTTGAAGCGCAGAAGAAATGATTTGGAGCGTCAACTGCGTACTTTGGAAGAAACGATCGTCCGAGCAGAAAAGCTGGTTTCTCAAATGGGCGTCGTGCTTGGTTACTTGACGGGTGACTTAAGCAAGATAGGCGAGGCACTGGAATCGGCTAAGCAGCATCAGTTGATGGGCTTAAAGGTAATCCAGGCTCAGGAAGAAGAGCGCAAGCGTGTCGCGCGCGAGATTCACGACGGGCCAGCTCAATCGATGGCGAATGTCGTGCTGCGTTCGGAAATAGTAGAACGCATGCTGAAGAACGAACGCATTTTGGAAGCGCAAATGGAACTCCACGAGCTGAAGGAAATGGTACGCTTGAGCTTGGCGGATGTTCGACGTATTATTTTTGATTTGCGTCCGATGGCATTAGATGACTTAGGGCTAGTACCTACCTTGCAAAAATATATTCAAACATGCGAAGAGCGAATTCAGTCTTCCATCGATCTGGTAGTATTCGGTGTGGAGCCTCCTTTGCGCAGTTCAGTAAAGGCGGCGATCTTCCGGTTAGTTCAGGAATGCCTGAACAATGTGGAGAAGCACGCAGGCGCTACGACCGTACAAGTGAAGCTGGAATTTGTACAAGATTCGTTAAGCCTTGTCGTCAAAGACGATGGGGTCGGATTCGATCTGGAAAAACGCATGGCGAATGGCAACTCTTTTGGACTCTTGGGAATGCGTGAGCGTGTACAGCTCTTAGAGGGCAGTGTCGAGCTGCAATCCGCTCCGGGAGAGGGAACCAAGGTTATATTCCAAATACCGATAAAATTGTGACGTGATACGTAAATAAGTACTGGGGGATGAACCATGGATAAGAGACAGCAAGAACTCCGCATTGTGATTGTGGATGACCATCAATTATTTCGCGAAGGTGTAAAGCGAATATTGGAAATGGAAGAAGATTTCAAGGTCGTCGGGGAAGGTGCTGACGGAGGAGAAGCCACAGTATTGGCGGAAGAGCACAAGCCGGATGTCTTGTTGATGGATATTAACATGCCAAACATAAATGGCGTTTCTGCTGCAGAAAATGTGATTTCGGTAAGTCCGTCTACTCGTGTGATTATGCTCTCGATTCATGATGATGAGGGATATGTGTATCGTACACTCCGAGCTGGAGCGTCTGGCTACTTGCTGAAGGAAATGGGAACGTCAGACCTCGTTGACGCTGTACGTGTAGTGGCGAGTGGTGGTGCATACATACATCCGAAGGTGACGGGCAAGCTGATTGAAGAATTCCGTCGTCTGAGCGAGCAGGAAGGGACGGCAGAGCGTAGCTTCTCTGTAGATGAATCGCAAGCCATCGATCCAAAAGTGATCGAGTCGCTTACCCGTCGCGAGCGGGAAGTATTGCAGCTAATGGCAGAAGGGAAAAGCAATCGTGCCATTGGCGAATTCCTGTTTATTAGTGAAAAGACGGTTAAAAATCACGTCAGCAGCATTTTGCAAAAGCTCAATGTTCAAGACCGGACACAAGCGGTTGTCATCTCCATTAAAAACGGCTGGGTGAAATTGTAGGAAGCGCTTCCGATTTGCACTCTGTTCAAGCCGTGCGGCATACCTTGATATAGGAGGAGGTATGACCGTGATGGAAGAGCTGATTGTATGGCTTTTGGCAGCATTTGGCTGCTCCTCTTTGTTGGTAATGATCGCGGAGCACTTGACCAATCGGACGGATACCGCGAGCGAGCTCCCGCATGAGCATTATCGGTTGCTGGTGCGCAATTCGGAACAGGTGCTGGAACGTGTAGTGAGGAGTCTGCTGTTTCGCTCGTATTGGAGTGGCAGACCGATCCGAATTACCTTGATAGATGATGGGTCTGACGATGATACGAAACAGATGGCAGCCGTCTTGATACGCTATCCGTACGGCTATTGTTTGGGTGACGTACAAGAGGAGATGGCGGCTGGAACCATCGTCATTGATCTGCGGGAGAATAAAGAGGGAGCATAAAAATTTGGTGAGCGTAAATATTACGAGCTGTCGACAATAGATCGGCAGCTTTTTTATTTTTCTAGGCCCTGATTCTGATTCCGAAATTTATTTGCTGGACCAGTCTGTCTTTTTGCACACTAAGAGCTAGAGGGCGGAGGAGTGAGCGTATGCGTGAGTATTTGCTTTATATCAAAGCTTGCGGCGGATCAATACCACAGGTGCAGACTTATGTTACGCCCAGCTTTTCTGTAGATCGTTCTTTTTGGCAGGAAAGAGAAGGATGTGTCCTGCATGTCATTGGGAAGACGTCTTCGCTTGCTCTGGCTTTTTCCTTGCGTGCGAAGGTAAATGGGTATTTGATGGATCAAGACAAACGGGTACTGACTGATAGATATGTAAAAGAGTTGAGGGCGATAGCGGTAAGTGGTGTGCGCGAAGCAAGTAGCTTATATGGGCGGGAAGTAATAAGTGTACAGGACCGCCGAAAGCACGGGTGGTTTTCTTGGGAGTCAGTTGAGGAGAGTGTGGAAGTTCCATATCAAGGTGGCAAAGAATCGGGGGAATTGCTGGATGCTCGGTTGAGCTATTCGAGTGGTCGCGAGCTTCTTCGAAGGAGCTCATCGAACGAGAATTCACAAGAAGCTGTTTTAAGCGAGATTTTGGATGGTCGTGCTCTCCTATGGGATGAAGTGGAGTCCTTGCTGAAAAAGCGAGGGGTGGAGGTGCATGATTTGTCCGCCATTTTGCATTCATTCGTGCTTGCAAACAAAGCGGAGTGGAGACCTGGCATTCGTTTTTCGGTCACAAAAGGATGGCGGCGCAATAGGCTGGAGTTGGTATGTGAACGCTGCGGAAGTGCTGGAGCGAAGGTGGAGTTTACTTACTGTCATACGTGTGAGCAAGGTTGCGCTTATTGCACAGCTTGCTTAGGGATGGGCAGGAGTAAGTGTTGCACACCGTATTTTTTAATGGATGTAGGTTCATACCTTTTCCGTGGCGCAGAACATTTGCAGAACGTGGCGAGATTGGAGTGGGCGGGGAAGTATTCGGTCGATCAATCACGGGCAGCTGAGCGAGCGCGTTGCTTTGTAGCGAATCCGAGACCAGGGCTGTCGGAATATTTGATTTGGGCAGTTTGAATAGCCCGTTATGAATACTAAAAATTCCACTCAATCTCCAACCTGTCTTTATGGATTGCAAGACGGCGAATTAGTTTTTGAACGATGGCCTGCCGATCAGGGAAAGCAGCCGATTCAAGAACAATTGCGTAATCTTGCAGTTGCTTGCGATTAACGCTCCGTGCAGCTCGTTCCGTCTGTGCGGCCTGTTGTTCTGCGATATCACGCTTTTCGTTGTTCAGTTTAGTGACTTGTTTGTCTAATACACTTTTTTCTATGCTTCCGTCAGCATATAGGTCAACTAGCCGCTCAAGTTTTTGGTCAATCTTCTTCAATTGCGTCCCATAATCAATTGCAACAAATTCACGTTCGGATGTTTCCTTTTCATCTGCGATCGTATAAAGGGCATCTTGTATAAATTTCTCTATTGCTTCTGAGCGCCAATTTTTGTTATGGCATTTCTCTGGGTATTCTGAGGGAAAGCGTCTTGCGCGACATGTGTAATAGCGATAGTGCTTGCCCTTGGCGCGGCAATGGTAAGACACGTAAGACTCGCCACACTCTCCACAAACGGCAAGTCCGGTTAGTAGTGCTTCTTTTGCTTTAAAAGCGTTGCGTCCTTTGTGCCGTGATAGGAGTATTTGTACACGGTCAAATTGTTCTTCTGTTATGATCGATTCGTGTTGACCTTTATAGTGTTTGTCCGCAAATTGGACATACCCGCAATAGAGCTTATTAGATAGAATGTCTCGATATCTGCGGAACCGCCAGACTGGATAATTAAGCTCTTTAAGGCGTTTTTGAACTTTGGTAATGGAAAGATACTGCTCGTAAAGATTAAAGGCTTCCTGGATGTGCTGAGCCTCTTCTGGCACGAGTACAAGACGCCCATCCTGTCTTTTATACCCAGCAGGGTCGTAGTCCCCTCCCATTCCTCGTAGTCCTTCTTCTGCACGTTTAATATGTCCCAGTCTCATTCGCTCCGCAATTGTTTCGCGCTCCAGTTGAGCAAACACAGCTAAAATGCCGATCATAGCTTTACCAAAAGGTGTTGAGGTGTCGAGTGCCTCGGTTAGTGATACGAAATCGACTTTGTTTTTCAAGAAGTGATCCTCAATTAGTGTCAACGTGTCACGTTGGGATCGGGATAGCCTGTCCAGTTTATATACGGCAACCACATCCACCTTATCTAGCTCCATTAGTAGGCGCTGTAAACCCGGTCTATCGGTATTTGAGCCAGTAAATCCAGCGTCTACGTAGACATCGTACACCGTCCAGCCTTTTGCTTTACAGAAAGCCTCCAACCGTTCACGTTGTGCCTCGATAGAGTAATTGTCTACCTGCTCCTGGGTGCTGACCCGTAGATATATGGCAACTTTCATGCCGTTCCCTCCATTAAGTACAAGATTTTTTTACTTTCGACACAATTCGACAACATTATACATAAAGCTTGTACTAAAATAACAACAACTAGAACGTTTGTTCGCTAAAACAGCCAGGGAGGAGTACAAGCACATGCAAAGATTTTTGTTAGATGAACAAACCGTGGATTTAGAAAAATTGCTAGAATACCTAGACCTTATGGGTGTGGATACGGGGGAGTTAGGGAGCTATCTTGAAGGCGTTAGGACTTCCAGCGTTTTAAAGTCATCTCCATAAGCTTGATCAAGTCTTCGGACTCCTCTTTAGATAAAACAGTCCCTTTGTATGAGAGCTTGAAGCTGTTCAATTTCTCAATTGGTATCTCGGCTAACTCCGATTCTTCATGTGAGTCGGGGCTTTTGCTTTTATGCTCATACAAATTTTCGTCTGTTTTACAAAGAAGGTAATCAGTAGTTACCTTGAAAATATCAGATAGTTTCCCAGCTATCTCCGCATTAAGCCCTCGTTTATTTCGCTCAATGTCATACAGGTATTGCGTTGATATACCTAGCTTTGCAGCGACTTCTGGCCCAGACATTTTTAACGACTTTCTTATCTCTCTAATCCTATTATGAGTACTCATATTTCCTCCCAAATAAAGCTATTTGCTGTAACAAGGTTATCATTCAGCTTGATAAAATACAACACGCAAATAGCTGTAAAATTAAGCAAAATAAAGCTTTTTGCGTAATTTAGTGAGATTATCGGCAATAATCACGCGTTTTGCTTGATTTTACGCATTGTTAAATAAAGCTAATAGCTTGATAATGTGATCAAGGAGGTGAACGCAACTTGAATTTTACAAAAGTTGTTTTAAACGCATTAGAAAAAACCAACATGAAAAAAACGGAGCTGGCACGGGCTACGGGATATAGCAATCAATACATTTACGATCTGCTTTCAGGTAAGCGTCGGTGGAATGAAGAAAGCATTAACAAAGTTTGTGGTGCACTTGGGTTCGAAATAGTAATCGAGAGGGAAGAGGACAAAGCCGATGGTGCCACAGTTTAAGCTTACAAAGCTAATAATTGATGGGTTTGAGGTAGACGCACCAGTTGGGTTGTCCGAATTGCTAAACAAGTCTGGTGCCTGGGGGCCGAGGGGAAATGTTGATCGATTAAATCAAAAGACGGAACGACGAAACGGTCGATTGGTAACTACTTTTTTTCTAAAGAAGTGAAGAGAACATTAATTAAAGTCGTTTACATGATTGGAGCTAAACTGGTTGTTCATCTTGAAAGATAAGATCGGAAGGACATCCTGTACCAAAGGGTGATGAGAGAGGGAACTCGTTACGGATGGATTACCAAATGTCTTGAGTTCATTCATAAATGCTGTGGCAGCACCTCCAAGTGTGAGATCGTCAGCGATTCTGTTGACTGACTTGAATTCCTCTATGGCGAGTGAACCAAGTGTAGGCGTATCTCCGAATGGGGTGGAAAGGGTGCCAACAACAATCGAATCCTCAGCAAGTTCCTTAATCGATTTGTTAACGTGTGGGCTTTTTATCCCTCACTTCTGCAAGTTTCCTTGCAGTTCAGCATATCTCATCACCCTCTGGTTCAGGGTGTCGGGCGCTCGTGGATGGTTTATTGGTAGTCGTCCTCACCATCTATGCGTTGCACCTTCCGAAGTACTTTTATCGACTTCCTTCGGCTTGGCTCATGGTTGCCATATCCTTGATAAGACTTAGGTTTTCCATGAATTCACCCGATGCAAAGCTACAAATTTCTTCATAGCAGGGCAATTTCCGTAACGAGTTTCTGTGAATTTCGACAGCGTAGGAGGAAAGTCCTGCCAGTCAATATGGAATTTCGAGGGGAGGTTAGCAAAGGCATGTACCGGATAACTCTACGCGAAGCCCGCTTGAACTGCCGAATGGAGCTGAAAGAAGTATCAGAGAAAACCGGAATTCCCGTTCGTACTCTTAAACGTTGGGAAATTGATAGCGGGAGAGCAGAGTATGAATTGGTTGATAAACTCTTAATCTTGTATGGGTTCATTTCTTGGAATCATATCCATTTCGGTTCAGAATCCGAACTGCTTGCACAAAGGCAAGCGGCAATAGCAAACACTTAAGAACCCGCATGAATTCGAAAGGAGGCTAAATAACGGATGAGACATGAGAATGTCAAGGAAACGCTGGATGGGGTGGATGAGGAGCAGCTTTCGATGATCGTATCTGCTCTTGAGGAAACAGCTAGACGCTATGACCAGCAGGGGATGATTATGGTAGCTCTCAAAATGCGAATTACTGCTGAAAAAGTAACGGAAATAAAAAAAGCTCGGGAGTCCGAACAAGCAGCCAAAATCCTCGGCCGTTTGGCAAAAAAAGAAAAGCCCACCTGCTATGAGCAGATGGGGTAAAACAGTCATTTCCAAAATTGTCTTGGCGGACCAAGGAAATGACAACCGTATCAACGGAGGACAAGCCTCGCTATTAATTATTATAGCGAATGTTGCAAATATGTATACATAAAAGTTTGTCCTCCCACAAAAAGGGAGGGTATAGGGTGGAAACGATATTTCAAGAGGCAGCTACGACGATCCTCGAATTGTCAAAAGGGGTTGGAGTGGATATTGTCCAGTTTATTAAGCCAGACAAAGGTTTTTCAATCATAGAGTGGTGGGAAGAAGTTGTGTCGTGCATGACGCTGGCTGAATTAGAGGAATACATTGTTTCTGCTCCTCAAGGGTCAAGCAATAGTGATCTAGTGCCTATGCTCAAAAATATAGCTATCAAACAGCGTGATCTTCTTCGCCAAGAACAAGGAAAAGGAGTGGAGCTTTATGCATAATCCGAGCAATGTGTCGGTTGACGCCATTAAGCTACTCGGCTTGATGGATGAAGTGTGCGAAAAGCTGGGTTTGAGGTTGCGGGACTACACCACTCCAGAAGATTTGTTCGAAGCTGTGTTCAGTAGAACATCCATTAAGATTCTCAGAAAGCTGGATGAAAAGATGGGTGACGAATACTTGCAGGACGATTTGCTTGGTATCATGCATCGAGCAGTACGCGCACGTATCAGGAAGGTATCTCCTGAAACTGTAGAAAGCGGGCGATCTGCATGAGTAAGACAACAGCGCTTAGCCTATGTGAACGATATGCAGACATCTGCCGTAGAGCTGCAGACGGTGATCCATCTGCACGCGCAATCAAAATAATTACCGAGGCTGTTATAGAAGACAAAATTCACATCGATCAATTACGGATGATTAGCGATGTAAACAAGAAAGTCGGTCCAATAGCAGCATATGAACTGTTCTTAAAGTTTTATCAACAACCGCAACAAGAGGGGGCCACCGCGATTTGAGCATTTTCAGGGTAAGGAAGAACGACAATTTCGTTGTAATGGACAAAACAGCCTTGCATGATGATCGTTTGAGCTGGAAGGCAAAAGGCATTATCGCCTATATGTTGTCGCTGCCCGATGACTGGACATTCTTCGTAGAGGAGTTGGCTACTCACGCATCTGATGGTGAGGACAGTCTAAGAACGGGGCTAAAGGAATTAAAGCGGTTGGGTTATCTACATCGCTTCCCTGTAAAAGAAAACGGCAAGATCGTCAGATGGGAGACACATGTTTTTGAAACGCCACAAGAGGAGTTGCCAGAAGAGGTTAAACCACAACAGGAAAAACCAGAAGTGGAAAAACCAGATGTGGAGTTTCCAGATGTGGAAAATCCGACACTACTAAGTATTAATAATACTAAGTATTTATCTTTACTAAATAATAATGATAATGTCCCTTTTGCTGAAATCATTGAATACCTAAACCAAAAAGCAGGGACAAGCTATCGAGCGACCAGTAAAAAAACAAAGCAGCTTATTACTGCTCGATGGAACGAAGGATTCCGCCTAGATGACTTTATTCGAGTTATTGATAACAAGACGACTGAATGGCTGAACAATCCTGAATGGTCTAAATACCTCAGACCTGAGACGTTGTTTTCGCCTAAGTTTGAAGGATATCTGAATCAAAAGGCTTTTGGCAAAGGAGGCGGAGCAATTGGAACCAATTCGGCAGTCCTTACACCAAGTCGTGAAGAATTGTATCGAAAAGCAGGGATCAAGTGAGCGGAACTGCCCCCATTGCGGAAAGGTTTTAAAACCAATAGAGCTATTTTCCGAGGTAATCGGAAAGTTTCAGGTAACTCCAGTATGCAAGTGTGAAGCGGAGCGGGAAATGGCCGACATCAAACGTTTTGAGAGAGCCAAGCGCAACGGAGAAATACACGAATATAGCGATGATGACCAAATGGTTATAGGGGCTACTTTAACGGAATATGAGACGGAAACTGGAACCATCCGTGGCTTTCAGGTGATCCAGGACTTTACTCGCGGCATCGAGGAGTGGGGAGCCAAAGGAATATACCTATTTGGAGAAAACGGACTCGGAAAGAGCCATCTGCTGTCGGCGGCGACGAAAGAATTGCGAAATCATGGTATCAGTGTCGTGTATACGACAGCCAAACTCTTGATTGCTCATACTCGCAAACCGATCGGCAAATGGGATTACCTAAACGCCTACAGAGCTGCAGATGTTTTGATCATCGACGAGCTGGGCGCAGAGATTCCGGCGGATTGGGAAATGGGGGAATTGTTCACAGTGTTAAACGGTAGACAGAACAGAAGCCCCATATTGTACGGTTCAAACTTTACGGTCAAGGAGCTGGAGTCAAGGTTTAACGAACGCCAAAAAGGATGGGGTACCCGCTTGATGGAGCGCATTATTGAGTCCAGCGTTTTGGAAGAGTTGACCGGAGACAGTCGCCGCTTTGACTTGCACATTGAAAACACGGAGCAACTAAACAGGAGATTGATGAAGCATGATTGATATTCAGGAGATGCCCCACAGCGAAGAAGCGGAGAAAGCGGTACTCGGGGCGATCTTCTGTAAGCCCCCAGTTATTACAAAAGTCATCGATGAGCTAACAGCTATGGATTTCTACCGGACACGACATCAAATCCTCTATCAAGGCATGGCTGACTTGTATGAGAAAGGCGATCCGATTGACCTGGTAACGATAACAAGTCATTTACAAGAAAAGAAGGCGCTCGATAACGTGGGGGGCGTCCCGTACATTACAGAATTGGTTAGCTATACACCGACGGCAGAGAACATCGACTACTATGCAGGGATCGTTTTACACAAGGCCCGGCGCAGAAAGCTTATTGAAATCAACTACCAAGTGTACAAGGACAGTCTCAACAATGAAAATGTCGATGAAGTGCTTGCTCAGTCCGAGAAACTGGCTGCTGAGATTCGGGAACGTGGTAAAAAGCGGTCTGTACGACCAATCAGGGAAGTTGCGCTCGAGGCATACGAAGAAATTGACAGAACGTTTCAGCAGCGCGGGAGGACGATTGGGGTGACGTCTGGATATCCTGATTTGGACAAAATGACAAGCGGATTTCATAAGCAAGATTTGATCATTCTGGCGGCTCGACCATCCATCGGAAAAACAGCTCTGGCGCTAAATATCGCACAGAACGCCTCGAAGAGTATAAGCGAACCAATCATGATCTTCTCATTGGAAATGAGTGCTGGGAAACTTGTGACACGAATGGTGTGTGCGGAAGGCAATATTGACGCCTCAAAGCTACGAAGCGGTTGGCTGGAAGGGGATGACTGGATTCGTTTGACACACGCCTTGGGCATCGTTTCCAAGACCAACATCTATATAGACGATACGCCTGAGATCGCACTTGGAGAGCTTCGGTCAAAATGCCGGAGTATGAAGCAGCAAGAAGGGCTTGGCTTGGTCATCATTGACTACCTAACGAAAATTAGGATGGACAAGCCAGGGCGAAGCAGAGAGCAGGAAGTGTCTGAGATAGCCCGGACACTCAAAAGCATGGCTCGTGAGTTGGAAGTCCCTGTGATCGCGCTCTCTCAGCTCAGTCGCGGTGTAGAACAGCGACAGGATAAGCGGCCGATGATGAGTGACTTACGTGAGTCAGGTCAAATTGAGCAAGAAGCAGATTTGGTCGCCTTTCTCTATCGTGATGATTACTACGATAAAGCAACGGAAAACAAGAACATCTTGGAGGTCATCATTGCGAAACAACGGAACGGACCTATTGGAACGGTGGAGCTGGCATTCCTCAAGGAGTTCAATAAGTTCGTGAGTCTCGATCATCGTTTTGGTAAGCAACAAACAATTGACGATGAACCAGAGGAGCGGGATACGCAATGGCGGCAATGAGAAAGATTGTTTTGAAATGAGTTACCTATTTCATTGGATGCCTGGTTGTAAAATTCTCGGGTTTTAGGCGAATTGGTTGTAATGACCTTTGTCAATATCCACTTAAATTATTCCAAAAATTATTCCGAGGAGGGAAATCCGTTGGACAAGCTCGTTTTCATCGGGAATGGAAAAGCAGTAACAGATAGCCTGTTAGTTGCTGAAAAGTTCGGGAAAGGACACGACAACGTATTACGAGATATACGAAACCTCGATTGCAGCAGTGAATTCCGACTCCTCAATTTTGAGGAGTCAATCTATACGAATGAAAGAGGGCGAGTTTATCCGAAGGTAGATATGACTCGAGACGGGTTTACCTTCTTGGTTATGGGTTATACCGGAAAGGATGCCGGACGATTTAAAGAGGACTATATAAAAGCCTTTAATTTGTTGGAGCAAACAATTTCCCAACAAACACAACCGCAATTGACAACGATGGAAATGGTTGCTTATCTGGCGAATCAGGCGGTCCAGAAAGAAAAGGAGGATGCCCGGCGCGATCAGGAACTAAAGGCGCTAAAGAGCGGCTTTGAAACAATTACAGACAATCTGACGGCTGTGCCGGACGCTGCCAAGGTAGTCGATTTAATTAACGAATACTCTCGCTGGACTAGAATGGGGCACAACGAAATATACAACCGTATCTATGACACGATGAAGGATCAACATGGCATTAACGTCTTAGAGCGGGTGCAGCGGGAGCGAGACAAGATTAATGCCGAACGAATCAAAAGTAACGGCCGGTCATATGCCGAATCAACACTCAAAAAAATGGTCAATGGGATCGATGTCATGGTGCGAATGGGAGTGCTAGACAAGTTTCACTCTATTCTCGTCGGAATGTTAGCTAAAGCAAAAAGTGAACGAATTTTTAACTAAACCACTAAAGGAGCGGATTTATATGACAACCATTCAGATGATTAATTCAAACGCTGGAGAAGCAATGCACCTTTTCGAAGTGATGAAGAAGTATGGAGCAACATGCAGCCTTGAATTTAACAAGGGTATCGGAAATGATCCGTTTATTGGTATCTCCGGGGTAAACGTCGATGTTGAATACCTAGAGGGTGACGTGGCAGTTGAGGGAGATACTCTGATTGTAAAGTTGGGGGAAACAGATTTTGCTTTCGGTTTGAGAGATCATTCATTTAGCAAATTTATTTCTAGCTCCCAAATCACTGTGGCTGTTATGGCAAATGACACCGATTATACTGCTTGGTTCAATAGTAGCGTTATTACTCCAGAAGGAATCGAAGAAGCAAGTAACTACGATGCCACCATTGGCGATAACGATATGAGTGATCCTATTTTCACCTTAGAAGAACAAGAGCTGATCTGCTTTTTAAGAAACCTTGATTTTGACACCGTGTTAGATGCTATATCGGGAATCCATCGCACGGCGGATCAAAGCAAGAATAAAGCGGCAATGCATTCACGAGTTGGAAGGACTCAAACAGCTAACGCATTCGATAAACAGGTTGCCAACCTGGAGCAACTGGCCTACTTACTTGGGAAAGCAAACAAAGACTACAATGCACACGTTTTGCAAGTGGATTAATCTTCTTCACCCACAAACAAGGAGGGAAAAGCGATGCAATGTGCATTTTGTGATGAAGAGATCGTGGGGGACAAGCCAGAGTGGATATTGGTAAACAAGAAACCTTCTGTCGATCATTTTTGTACCTTGGGATGCTTGTCAGGCCATGTGGATGAAATGGCAATCGAGGCGGAAGAGAAAACCGGATTGATTAATTAAATTGATAACGTGTATCCAGTGGCGAGGATCGAATGCACCTGGATACACAAGAGAAATTGTGATTTTGTCCATGTAAACTTGTACCTTTCTCTCTTATAGGAGTTTGAATAAAGTATACAAACTTTCGAAAAAGGGGGAGTGAGCGATGAGAAAAAATATAAACAGCATTCGGGGCGGAGTTTCCGTTATAACTTGCACTAACCGACCACGTTTTTTTAATAACATCATCGCTAATTATAAGACCCAGTTGTATCAGAAAAAAGAGCTGATAATTGTGATAAATAAAGATAGCATGAGCTTGGCAAAATACCGCCAAAAAGTACGGGGCTATAAAAACATTTCTGTCTACAAAGTTCCAGAAAGGGTCTCTTTGGGCAGATGCTTGAATTATGCGATCAGCAAAACGAAATACCCATTCATCGCAAAGTTTGATGATGACGATTACTACTCACCACATTATTTAAAGCAGCAAATGAATGATCTTCATCGTACAGGAGCTGATATGGTTGGGAAAAGAGCATTTATGACTTATCTCCAATCAAGAAAGCTATTAATTTTACGTTACCCTAAACAGCACAATAAGTTCGTGAGGGCGCTTGCAGGGGGAACTATATTATTTAGAAAACGTGTATGTAACCGCGTACGTTTTGCTAACATTTCGCTTGGGGAAGATGCGAAATTTATAAGGGCCTGTCTGGCAAGAGGCTATAAAATTTACGCTTCTCATCCTCGTAATTACATTGCAGTTCGTAGAACGAACAAAAAGAGTCACACTTGGAAAGCCGGAGACAGTTATTTAATGTCGGGAAGTCGGGTTCTGGCGAGGTCGATTCGTTTGCGTATACTCGCTTCTCGAAAATTGATCTAACGTGAAGCGGATGAACAAGAATTGGAATTTAACATAATATTTCACAAGAAAAGGGTAGGCGGTGTAGGTGAACGATAAACTGATCGAACGTGTTTGCGAAAAATGTCCCGCTACTCAATGGGGCAAGAAATCGATCTGTAGTGTCCATAACCTCCACGTTGGTAAAATCGAAACCTGCCCGGAGTGGGACAATTACATCATAGAGAATCAAGGGTTAATGGATCGGAGCGGGCAGCTCGCCTTTATTAATCTTGAGCCAGCTCTTGAAGTAGTCACGAAAGTCGAGGAAGAAATCAAGGGATTTAATTGGATGGTCAAAGAGGTAGAACGTCTGAGGAAGGAAATCGACAGGGCGATATCTTCGAATCCGATGATACAAGAGAAATTAGTCGCTACCTATGGTGATGCAGCAGGTATGCCGAGCGGGAAAGGATTGCGCCTCTCTAGCCTGACCATTTCGGAAGAACGATACGAAAAGCAAATCCAGCGAATGAAAAACCTTGAAGACAAAGTGCGGAAGATAAACGAGTTTGCATTAAACCTCCAGGATGATAAATACAGAACAGTCATGGAATGCATGATGGACGGAATGCGTATGAACAGCATTGCCAGACACGTAGGTGTATCCCGACAACGATTAAACGAGATCAAGCGGGACATTGTGAAACGAATGGCAAGGGAGCTATACAGTGACGAATTGTTAGGCTCCTGACAGGTTGACATATCTGACACATCTGACGCTTTTGACGTTTTTTGCAAATAAATCGGAAACCGCTCTATACTAAGTGTACGCACGATGAATAAGCCGCTCAGGGGAATATACCTGGGCGGTTTTGTTTTGGTCTGACAAATTAGAAAGGGGGAAGAGCATTGAGCCAGTCGGTATACAAGTCACGGCGTTGGAAGCGGAAGCGGGAAGCTATCTTACGAAGAGATAAATACATGTGTCAGGAGAGTAAGCGGTACGGTAAGACTGAACCTGCTACTACTGTGCATCATATTTACCCGTTGGAGTTTTACCCTGAACTAGCGTTCGTGGACTGGAACCTTATTTCTCTCAGTGACAAGCAGCACAATGCTATGCATGACAGGGTGACTCACGAGCTAACAGCATTAGGACAAGCTTGGCAGGAAAGAGTTCGTTCAAAGTTTGAAAAAAAAAATCCCCCCACTTTTTAAAATTTTAAATTTTTTTTCGGTGGACCGACTCGGCCAGCCATTTCCAATAGCGCGAGTTCTGGGAAAATTTTTTTCGGGAGGTGATGGCGGTGACTAAAGTGACGAAAGCGGCGGTGAAACGCACGACCATTCGTGATATGAAAAGCTTGGGAACGTACAAAAAAGAGTACGATCGGATCATCGAAATTTATGCAGAACTGGTGGAGCAATACGCTATTTTGAATGAGCGCTTTGCTTCGGAGGGGTACCAATACGAAGTTTCAACAGCAGATGGTAGTACGAAAAAAGCGCCTATCGTCGCTACACTCGAATCCCTCCGAAAAGATATTTTGGCGTACACGGATCGCTTGTGCTTGAATCCGAAAACCATCGACGGAATCAAGATTGAGAAGAAAAAGACGTCCGCGCTGGCTGCAGCGCTAAGTGGACTTGAGTGAGGCAAAGAACCTTGACGTTGTGATGGAGTACGCCAAGAGCATCGTCGAGGGTAGGAAGATCGCTGGCAGAGAGTTAGTTCAAGCGTGCCGACGATTCCTTAGAGACTTAAAAAAACCGGAGTATGATTTTCGCACGAAAGACGCGGAGTTCGTTATCGGCATTATCGAGCGAACCTTTGTTCATGATAAGGGCGAAGCACTGGACGGTACGCCATTACGTGGGAAGCCGTTTCTCCTTGAACCGTGGCAAAAATTTATCATTTACAACCTGCTTGGATTTTTCAAAGCAGGCACTGAGGAACGCCGATACAAAGAGGCGTTTATTTTTATTCCTCGGAAAAACGGTAAGACTCGGCTCGTTGCCGCGCTTGCTTGGGCGCTTGCGTTGCTTAGTCGAAGATCAGGGGCGACTATCTACATCACGGCCCACGCTTTGAAGCAGTCGAAACAGGCATTCGAGTTCATCCTATTCAACATCAAGAGGATGGGGGAAGAAGAAAGCTTCCGCATCCTGAACAATAACCAGGAACACAGCATCACTGGCGAAATGGGCGACGGCTCAATCTACATTGAAGCCTTGGCAGCAAACCCGGATCGTCAGGATTCGCTGAACTGTAACATTGCCATTGCGGACGAGTTGCACGCCTACACAAAGCCAAAGCAATACAACATCATCAAAGAAGCTATGAAGGCATTTACAAACAAGTTGATGATCGGGATTACGACTGCTGGCGATGATATGAGCAGCTTTTGCTACCAGCGGCTCCAGTATTGCAAAAAAATCCTTGATGGCACAGCCCCTGATGAGGCTTATTTTGTGTTCATCGCCAAAGCTGACCAGGATGAGCGCGGGAATGTAGATTACACGGAACCAGTACAGCATGAAAAAGCGAATCCGAACTACGGTGTGACGATCCGGCCGGAAGATATCCTCAATGACGCACTGCAAGCACAGAACGATCCGCAGCAACGTAAGGATTTTCTGGCGAAATCGCTCAATATTTACACTTCCGCGATGCTTGCCTACTTCGATATCCACGAGTTCCGTGCTAGTGACCGCGAACACAAGTGGACTCTTAAAGAGTTGACCAGTCTGCCGATCATTTGGTATGGCGGAGCGGACATGGCGAAGATGCATGACCTTACCGCAGCAGCGTTGTATGGAGAATACCAAGATATCGCTGTTGTCATCACGCACGCGTGGTTCCCTATTGTCGCGGCGGCGGCGAAGGCGGACGAGGACGGCATCCCACTGTTTGGTTGGCAAGATGATGGATGGTTGACGATGACGAACACGCCCGTTACAAACCATGCAGAAGTGGTCAATTGGTTCGTGGAAATGCGACGGAGCGGGTTCAAAATCAAGCAAATCGGATTTGACCGAAAGTTTTCCGCTGAGTTCTTTCGAGACGCAAAAAATGCAGGTTTTAGGCTGATAGATGAACCGCAATTTTTTTGGCGCAAGTCGCAAGGATTCCGCCGAATTGAACAAAAAGCCAAGTCTGGCAAACTGTATTACCTGCATAGTGAAGCGTACGAATACTGTGTGCAAAACGTAAGGGGCGTAGAGAAGACAGACGACATGATCCAGTATGAAAAAGTCGATGAGAAGAAGCGTATCGACCTTTTTGATGCGTCTGTTTTTGCGTGCGTGCGGTTCATTGAGGATACGGACAAAGGCAAGTCCACCAACGAATGGCTAAAAGGAGGTGAGTAGGTATCATGGGCAAAAGACGGAACCGAACTGGTCCACAATCAAGGTCGGAATCTCAGTCTCCAGTGGGAATTTTCATGGCTGGTGGGGATACATCGATCCTTGTACCGGACGGCTATGTGCGGCTATCAGATAATCCCGAGGTACGAATGGCCATTGGTCGCATTGCGGACCTGATCAGCAGCATGACTGTTCATTTGATGCAGAATGTCGAAGATGGGGATATCCGTGTACGAAATGCCCTGGCGCGTAAAATCGATATCGACCCTTACAGCCCCATGACGCGTAAGGATTGGATGTATTTCATAGTACATACGATGCTGCTGGAGGGAGACGGGAATTGCATCGTGTTCCCAACAACGCGTGACGGGTTAATTGATGAGTTGATTCCGTTGCCATCAAGTATAGTTGGGTTCCCGTCATCGACTCAGAACAGCCTTGGACTAGTGACGGGCTATCAGGTAACGATTCAGGGGCGTATATATGAACACGATGAGGTCCTGCACTTCAAGATCAACCCCGACCCCGAAAGACCTTGGATTGGCCGTGGCTATCGTCTAATCTTGCGGGATGTTATTGGCAATCTAAAACAAGCAGCAGCAACAAAGAAAGCTTTCATGGGGGATAAGTGGCGACCTTCCATCATCGTCAGTGTTGATGCGGATACTTCGCAGTTCACCAGTCAGGAAGAGCGCGACAAAATTATTGAGCGTTACATCGGTGATGGGAAGAGTGGCAAGCCATGGATCATTCCGGAATCGATCATCAAGATTGAACAGGTCCGACCACTCAGCTTGCAAGATATTGCCATTCATGAATCAGTCCAAATCGATAAAAGGACGGTAGCCGCGATGCTGGGCGTACCGCCTTTTTTTGTTGGTGTTGGTGACTTCAAAAAGGATGAGTACAACGCCTTTATCCAGACTCGAATCCTGCCATTAGCGAAAGGAATTGAGCAAGAACTTACGCGCAAATTGCTTTTCGCTTCAGATTTATACTTCAAGTTTAATCCGAGGTCGCTTTACGCCTACGACACGAAGGAACTTGCAGAGGTGGGTAGCAATCTCTACGTCCGTGGCTTGATGTTAGGCAACGAGGTCCGGGATTGGTTGGGCCAATCGCCTCTCGAGGGCCTGAACGAGCGGGTCATCCTGGAAAACTACATTCCTGCTGGCATGATTGGCGATCAGAAGAAATTGAATCAAGGGGGTGATGATGGATGAGTAGGGAATTGAAGCAAACTCGTAGCTTGCTTACAGAACTCAAGACGCGGGCAGAACCGGATAGTCAAGAAATGATCATCGAAGGCTATTTTGCCGTATTCAATCGCCAAACGGAGTTATGGCCGGGAGCATTCGAGGAAATCGAGCCAGGGGCTTTCGATAAAACACTCGGAAATGACATTCGAGCACTTATTAACCATGACACGATGTTTGTCCTAGGACGAAATAAGTCAGGGACACTGGAACTCAGGGTAGACAGCCATGGGCTATGGGGCCGAGTCAAGATCAACCCGAACGACAGTGATGCCGTGAACCTATACGAGCGTGTGAAGCGTGGCGACGTGGACCAGTGTAGCTTTGGCTTCAACATTGTACGAGAGGAAGCGGACTGGCGGGATGACGGAACGGTGAAGTGGACAATCAAAGAGATCGATCTTCATGAAGTTTCCGTTTGTACATTTCCGGCTTATGAGGATACTGGCGTGCAGGCACGAAAGGCAGAGGTCACACAACATCGAGAACGGCAGATGCAGCAGCGCAAACACCAATTGAAAGAGAGGTTGAAAAGGACATGGCTCTTAGACAACTGATGCTGGGTAAAAAGATCGAACAGCGGAAGGCGGCACTGACCGAATTGCTTTCACAGGAAGAAGCCTTTAATACGCGGTCCGCTGAGCTGGAGGTTGCAATTGATGAGGCGAACACAGACGAGGAGATCGCAGCAGTGGAAGAAGAGGTAGGCAAACTGGATGCCGAGAAGGCAGACCTAGCTGAAAAGAAATCAAAGCTGGAGGGCGAGATTGCTGAACTAGAAGGCGAGCTGGACCAGTTGAACAGCAAGGCACCGAGTAACGAATCTCGCAGCAAGCAGAATGACAATGAAAGAGGTGGAAAGGAAATGGGCAAAAGAGCAATCAATCAGGAATATTTCACACGAGAAGTAGAGGACTTTTACGGTGAGCTCCGTTCGCGTTTGCAATCCCGAGCCAACGGCAACGTTCTTCCTCCAGGTGAAGCAGGAGCCGAGCTGGTTATTCCGGATATTGTCGTTAACCGGATTCGCGATCGCATCGGTGATTTTACAACGCTTTATCCTTTGGTGGATAAAATCACAGCGGGTGGACGAGTCAAACTCATTCTTGATGTGGACACTGCCGAGGCTACATGGCTTGAACAACGGGGAGCATTGCCAGAAAATGATGATTCAGCTTTGACTGCCGTTCAGTTCGATGGTTTTAAGGTTGGGCGAGTTGTTTACATCGACAATTCACTGCTGGAAGACAGTATTATCAACCTTGACGATTATTTGACGAAGCGGATCGCACGTTCGATTGCAAAAGCCTTGGACAAGGCTATCTTGACTGGAACTGGTAATGCAGGTAAACAGCCAGAGGGAATTTTGCCAGCAATTCCGGCAGCAAACAAGAAGTCAGCTTCAGCTAAGTATCAGGAACTGGTTCCTCTACTTGGTTTAATTGACACGGGCGAGGATGCATCTGGAGAGATCGTTGCAGTCGTTCATCGCCAAACATACTACGCAAAATTGGCTGTCCTCTCCTTGCATGTAAATTCAGAAGGGAAAGACGTTGTGATGCTGCCTAACTTGTCTCAACCGAATTTCCTTGGTTTGCGAGTTGTGTTTAATAACTATTTGCCAAAGGATAAAATTCTATTTGGTGTGTTTGACAAGTACACCCTTATCGAACGTGAGGGTACACGTGTCGATATGTCAGCCCACTACAAATTCCGCGAGGACCAAACGGCGATTCGGGGCGTTGGTCGATATGACGGGAAACCTGTTAAACCGGAATCGTTCGTCCTTGTGGATATTGCCGCACCAACAAACCCGTAACAGCTTTCAGCAGCCCCGTGACGCAGCCTGACTTAGATGCTATGACCAAAAGCGAATTGCTACAGTTTGCTTCGGAACATGGCATTGAAGGCGTGTCGTCTACTATGCTGAAAGCTGAAATAATCACGGCCATCAAGGGGGCGTTGGGATGGACGTAGAAACAGCCGTAGGGCTTGTGAAAGAGCGTCTAGGCATTCGAACTGCTGTCCGCGATTCTTACCTCACAGCGATTGTCAAAGGTGTCATAACAGAGCTAGAAGATGAAAAAGGGGTGGTGCTGGTTGGAACCAACCCCAATCATCTTCTTTTTGTTTGTGACTATGCCACATGGCGATATCAGAGCCGGGATAGCAAAGAGGCCATGCCAAGACATCTCCAGTTCAGGCTCCACAACTTGATGATTCATGCTGGAGGGAGCAAATGACGTGGGATGAACTTGTAGAGCTGATTACCGTCTTGCAATCGAATGGTGCGACAGCCAGTGTTTCCGAAACAACCCGTAGCGTGTATGCCAATCAAAAGTCTGTGTCACGAACTGAGTTCTATCAGGCCATTGCTAATAACCTCAAGCCAACAGTGGTATTTGAGATCCATTCCTTTGAATACGAAAACGAGCAAAAGCTTAGACACAACGGAAAAGACTATCTGATCTTGAGGACATACAGCAAAGGAGATGAATTGATCGAACTGGTTTGCCAAGCCTATGACGATGTACAGACGAACTTGGCACGACTTCGAGACAAGATTGAAATTTGGAAAAACACATTCGTTGAGAATAGCATGTACGAGCTAATTCCAAAGCCAGAGCTTCTGTATTCCCTGCCTGCACAGGTCGAATTTAAAGGCGGTGCGGAGCGAAATGTCAGCAACACCATTGAGACATCGAACAATGCAACAGTCACGATTCAATATCGCCCAGGTATCACAGCGGATATGTTTGTGAAGATCGAGGGACAACGTTATGACATCCGTTTTATTGAGGACCCGTTCAACCGACATGAAACGCTTGTTTTACAGCTTGAAAGGGTGATTCCATGAGTAGGTTAACGCGAGCTCAGATAAACGGGGCGATCACGAATAAGATCAAGGCCGCATTCCCGAAGGTAAAAATCCACAGTACTGATGTAAAAGAGGGATTTTCCAGACCGTCATTTTTCACAATGCTGGAAACAGGGGTAAATGACTCGACTATGTTTTCCACCTATCGAGAGATGACATGTCGCATTCTCTTTTTCCCATCTGATCGTTACGTTTACAAGGAAGAAGCATATGACGTCCAAGACAAGTTGGATGTGTTGTTTGGGCTCAATTTCGCAGTTGAAGATAGGACGATTACGATAAGCAATGCAAGGTCAAATATCATTGATGGCGTATTGCATTTCGATTTTGATTTCTCTTTTCACGACGATGCTTCAGAAGATCCAATGGATGATGATAATACAGCGAAAATGCAGGAGTTGAGCATAAGTCATGAGTAGCTTTGACGTTGATTGGACAGGTCTGGATGACTTTCTCAGCAATATACGTGACCTGGAGCGTCACTTTCCCAACGAAGCCAAGCGCATGATGCGAAATGCTGGTGGGGTTGCGCGGAAGATGGTACTCAAAAGGGCCAAGCAATCTGTAGTTGAAGATACTGGCGAATACTTTGCGTCCATAAAACGGGGAAAAGCGTGGGTGGACCGGACTACAGGCGAGTATAAGATCAGAGCGTACAGTAAGAGCAGACACGCCCACCTGATCGAGCATGGCCACAGGATGGTAGGTCCTGAACCAAATAAACAAGAGGTTAGTTTCGTGCTCGGCTTTCATGTTTTTGACAAGGCGAGGCAAGAAATCAATCGAGTTTATCCATCTATATTGCAACAAGAATATCAGAAAATACTACAACGATTATAGGAGGTAGACGCCGTGGGGTTGCCAGAAATATCGATCATTTTTTCGTCACTGGCCGTTTCCGCTATTCAGCGAAGCCAGCGCGGTATCGTGTCACTCATACTGAAAGATGGGACAGGATCGTTTGATACGATAGAGTACAAGAATATTTCCGATGTAAAGCCCAGCGATTGGACTGCAAAAAACTTACAATACATCAAGGATGCCTTTTTAGGCGCACCGTCGAAAGTAATCGTGGAACGGATTGCTGCTGCCGCGACCGACTACAACGATGCACTTAACCGTCTGGCAAGCAAACGGTGGAACTATCTAGCTATTCCTGATATTGCAGCAGCGGATTCAACTACCATAGCCACACAGATAAAAACGTGGCGCGAAGTTAACAAAAAAACGTTTAAAGCAGTGCTGCCAAACGTTGCTGCCGATCACGAAGGCATCATTAATTTCACGACCGAGGGTATCAAAGTTGGTTCAAATACGTACACGGCTTCTCAATACACAGCCCGCATCGCTGGGATTCTAGCCGGGTTGCCACTGACTCGGAGTTCTACCTTTTTCGTATTGCCGGAAGTAGAGGCAATCACCGAAAGTGAAACTCCTGACGATGATATTGACAAAGGAAAGCTTATTCTGATCAATGATGGCGACAAAATAAAAATCGCCCGTGGAGTAAATTCCTTGACTACCCTTTCAACCGATAAAAAAGCGGATTTCAAAAAAATCAAGATCATTGAAGGTCACGATCTGGTCAAAGAGGACATTACACGCACCTTCAACGATGAATACGTCGGCAAAGTCAATAACAGTTACGATAACCAAGTGCTGTTTATCATCGCGACTAACTCATATCTTCGCGGGCTGAGAGGGACTATACTCGACCCTGCCGCAGACAATGCTGTTGGTGTCGATGTTGATTCACAGCGGCAAGCATGGGAAAGCATCGGGAAAGACACAAGCACCTGGGACGATCAAAAGGTCAAGGAGAGAACCTTTGAGTCAAAGGTGTTTCTGATGGGCGACAATGTGAAATTTGTGGATGCTGTAGAAGACCTGAAAATGAAAATCTCTGTTTAAGGAAGGAGGGTGACAGCATATGAAGAGGCCAGATGCAAGTCGTGTCATTAACGGAACATATGGACGTATATGGGTGGACGGCGAATTGTGGATGGAAGTAGACGAGTTTGAGGCAAAAATAACCATCGCATACGAAGAGCTCAATTTTGCGAATGAGCCTGGCACCTTTCAGAAAGGTCTTGGCTGGTCCGGGGAAGGCACTATGAAGATTAAGAAAATCTATTCTCGTGTACAACGGAAAATGGCGGCAAATGTGAGAAAAGGCATCTACCCGAGGTCTAGCATAGTAGGTAAAGTCGCTGATCCAGAAGCACACGGGGCTGAACGTGTTGCGCTATATGACACAACCTTTTCAGAGTTCATGCTGCTGAAATTTGCACAAAAAACAGTTGGCTCCGAAGACATCCCGTTTAGATTTAGCGATTATGAAATGTTAGATATGATTCCAGGTTAATACCTGATAAAAATGGAGGATAAAATGGGAAAAACACTTACTGTAAAAGATTTACTTTCGCGCAAAGACCAGATTAAAAACCGCCAGTTAAAAACACTCAAACTTTTTGTCGATTCGCTCGATGGGGAAATTATTATTCAAGAACCACCTAGAGAGATTGCCGTTGAAACGCTTGCGATGGCTCAAGATGACACGATGAAAGCCGATCAGTTTGCAGCGTACCATTGTGTTATCACACCCAATCTAAAAGACCCCGATTTACAGAAGGAGTACGGTTGTGTTGAGCCGACAGATATTGTTGAAATGCTTTTCCGCGCAGGTGAGATTGCAGCTATTAGCGGACATGCTCTAAAACTGTCTGGATTCGCAGGAAGCGTGCGAATGGTGGACGATGAAATAAAAAACTAATTAGTAGTGGTGACGAAGATTTCTATTTTCTCCACCACTACTTGCAAAAAGGATTCACGGCCGAATATCTGCTTAACGTCGATTTTGTAACCAAAAGGTTGATGTTACAGTCTATGGTCGTGGCACTGAAAGAACAGAGTATGTAGATAGGCGCACGCTTGTGCGCCTATTTGCGTTGAAAGCGGGTGGTGAAGTGTCAACAGGTAGTGTTAGCTTAATTTTGCGCCTCAGAGATGGAGTAACATCGATTCTGAACCGGATAGGATCGGGTACCGTCAGATACAGGCGAACACTTCAAGACTTGGAACGACAGGGTAAGCAGACGTGGGATTCGATTAAATCAGGCGCAAAAAATGCGGCTACCGTAGTTGGAATGGCAACAGCGGCTATGGGTACAGCGGCTATCGGATTAGGGATCAAGGCAAATGCAGGAGCAGAAACCGCGGAGAAATCTTTTGATATCCTCCTCGGATCAGCAGCAGCAGCAAAAAATATGGTTCTTGATTTGAAGAAGCTCGCAGCAATATCACCGTTTAACTTTGCCGGGCTCCAGGACGCCGCCAAAATCATGCTAGGCATGGGGTTTGCAGGCGAGGGATTAATCCCCATTATGTATACGCTGGGTGATGCAGTAGCCGCAACAGGAGGTACGGTTGACGAATTCAAGGGGATCGCCTTAGCTATTGGTCAAATCCAATCAAAAGGCAAGGTAAGTGCGGAAGAGATAAACCAATTGGCCGAACGCGGTGTACCAGCCTGGCGCATATTAGCACAAGAGATGGGCAAATCGACTGCTGAGGTCATGAAGATGAGCGAGAGAGGAGAATTGTTTGCGGAAAAGGCAATTCCCCTCTTGTTCAAGGGCTTACAAGGACGATTCAAGGGCTCCATGCAGGAAATGTCAAGCACCTTCACCTATACACTGGAGAACATCAAGGAAACAGGTACACAGATGCTAGCAGACCTGACCAAGCCTTTGTTCCTTTCAATTAGGGAAGATTTGTATGGCATCCAAGCACTCATGGAAAAAGGCACTGAGGCCAAATGGGCGGACGAGTTCTCTGGAAGGTTATTGAAGGTCTACGAGGGTACGAAAAAGATAGCCAAGAACGTGGTGGATTTCTCGTCCTATGTGATTGATAACTGGTCAAAGATCGAACCAATTGTATTCGGTGTTGCATCCGCCTATGGTGCGCTCCATATCGCGATGGGCGTCCTGACCATAAAACAACTAGCTTTAAATGCAGCCATGTACGCCAACCCTATAGGGCTCATCATATTGGGTGTGGGTGTACTGGTCGGGTATTCAATTTGGCTGTGGAACAAGTGGGATGAACTTGGAGAAAAAGGGAAATGGCTGGCGGCTGTACTTGGCGGTCCTTTTGGGGTCTTAATAGGCATATCCAAAGAAGTAG
This sequence comes from Brevibacillus brevis NBRC 100599, assembly GCF_000010165.1. Taxonomy (NCBI): domain Bacteria; kingdom Bacillati; phylum Bacillota; class Bacilli; order Caryophanales; family Paenibacillaceae; genus Brevibacillus; species Brevibacillus brevis. The sequence continues at coordinate 5,676,661 of NC_012491.1, read as the reverse complement.
TGAATAACTGGGACGTTATCAAGGAAACTTTGTCATCAACTTGGGATTACATTGTGATTAGAACTGAGGAAGGCACAAACGTTGTGATAGGCACGGCGAACTACTTGATTAACGGATTTAACTTCGCATTCGAGGCGATCAAGTATGGAGCTGCTGTCATGTGGAATGGTCTAGTGACACTGACAGAAAATGGCGTAAGGGATATGCTTATCCCCTTGAATGCAATGCGAGAAATGGCAGGCATGGAAGCCATAGCTGTCAACTTCGGTGCGGTAAAATCATCTGCCGCAGCTCCAACTATGGGCGATACAGAGTATTTCTCGCCAGTTAAGTTCGCAGTAGAGAGGACAAAGCGAGACAAAAACTTTACAGGTATGCAAGACGACATAGCCAGCGCTCGGAAGGAACAACTGGACAAGCGCAAAGCGAGTAGCGAAAAAATGGAACGCGCATTGATGGCCAACACGAATGCGCTTGCTAATAACACCAAGGCAACAGACAAGAATACAAAGGCGACGTTACGCGATAATTTAAGTCCGATAGATTTAGCAGACAGCTTGCTGGGACGAATTGAGCGTCATATGTGGAGCACATAGGGGGTGTTGACTTGATCAATGTGTTCTTGTCGATTAACACCAATGCAGAGGTCTTGCAACTGCCCGTACCTCCATCTGAGTACAACGTACCGTCTCCTTGGGGTACGGAGCAGGTGGACGGGCTGCAACAGTCATTACTATTGATCGGGCTGGAAGGGCTTCAATCCGTCGATATCAAAAGCTTTTTCCCGATCCGAGACTATCCATTCTTGCAAAACCGTAGCATGTGGGGGATGGAGTATGTAAATACAATTAAGCGGTGGCGCAAGATGCGGATTCCGATACGGCTGGTCATCGTTGACTCGCAGGGGGTTCAATCGTTGAACATGGCGGTTGCTATTACGAATTTTGAGCATGGTGTAGGTCGTAGCGGCGATATTGACTATACCTTGCAGATGATAGAATTCCCATTTGTGAGCACGGCAAGGAGCTGACGTGATGTTTCAAGTTCTACTAATCAAAAACGACGGTCAGAAAAGCCACGACCTCACGCCCTTGGTGGGCAGTATCTCATGGGACTCGAATCTGTCTCTTATGTCCGCGATGAGTTTTGATGTGAACTGGTCGGATGCGAAATACTTCCCCGTCAATCCATGCGATCTTGGAGACGTTGTGTTGCTTCTCAAAGATGGTGAAGAAATAAACCGTGGTGTGGTCGTGAAAGAAGGGAGACAGGGACGTAGCGCGATTACATACACCGTATATGATTATGCCTGGTATCTTGGTAAGTCAAAGAGCGTGTATCAATTTAACAAAATCCCAGCATCACAAGCCATTACGAAGATTCTCAGTGATTTCGGTATGCTAATCGGCAATGTTCCGGACATGGCCACTCCAATCGACGACATTTTCTTGGAGAAAAGCCCAGCCGAAATTATTGAGACGATTTACAAGCTGCATGAACGACGGAGCGGTAAACGCTACAACGTCGAGATGCGGCAAGGAAAAATCTATTTCGAGGAAATGAAAGATTTGCTCATCAAAGGCACCTTCAAGCTGGCTGAGAACATCGCACCTGTGGACGTCATGGCAAACCCATTAGGTGCGGATCGCACGAGATCCATTGAGGAAATGCGAAACCGCGTGAAAATCCTTATCGAGCGAAACGAGAAAGAAAAGTCAAAGCCCAAGTATGAGATCGTGGCGATGTCCCAGGACGAGGAACTGATACGAAAATACGGTTTGCTAGAAGACGTGTATAAGATCGATGCAGAGGACGCGGCAAAGGCTCGGGAAGTCTCTCGAATTCTGTTGAAGCGCCTGGCACGAATCCATGAGACAAACAGTATCCAGCTATTGGGTGACGTTGCTTTTAAAGCAGGCCGTCTGCTCGATGTAACGGAGCCAGTCACTGGTATGCAAAATCGATTTATGATTACCAGCGCCAAGCATGAAGTAAGGAATCAAATTCATACGATGCAACTGGATTTGGCTTTACCCGAGGACGTTAAATAGGAGGCGATTACGTGAGCAGCATTGATCGACTCGCTGAAATGTTTGTAAAGATGCACAACGAGAACCGTAACCCGCCGAGTACAGCTCCACGGGTCGGGACGGTTGTTTCTGTAACGCCTCTCAAAATTCAATATGGTGACAGCATTATCTTAGAGAGGCGGCACCTGATTATTGGCGAAAGTCTTATGCCCGGCTACAAGCGTACCATCGAATTAACGGACCTGCTGATGTCCGGACAGGATGAGAAGTGCCCAGCAACGATTTCATTTTATCGAAATGGTGGAAGTATACAGGAGCGCATCACAAAGCTGGCTGTCCCTATCACGGACAATCTCGATAGTCCAGAAAATAAGATCAAGGCAACCATCACGTATACCGATGGGCTGAAAGTAGGCGATCAAGTTATTTTGCAGCCAGACGAATCACTGAAACTGTGGTTTGTCAAAGATCGTGTATGGAAGGAGCCGGATGAATGAGTTTACCTCAGATCACTCAACTAAAATTGCCAGAAACTCATATCACCCAGCAGACAAAGCCCAAGAACGTACACAAAACGTTCTTATGGGATTTCGATGCGGGTGATTTTGTTTTAAAAGACGGGAAACTGATCGAGGTAACGGGTCTGGAATACTTGAAGGTCTGGATAGAGAAAACACTTCGAACCGTTAAAAACAGTTTGATCTACCAGGGAACAGGCTACGGCAGCGAGCATCATGTACTGATTGGACAGAACTTCCATCCCGACTTTTCCAAGGCTGAGTATGAGCGAATGATACGAGAGGCGTTGTTACAAAATGATGCCATTACGCGGGTGGATGGCTTTTCGTTTTCGCACGAAGGCTCTCGGTTAGTAATCGGTTTTGAAGTATCAAGCATTTACGGCACGCTAGAAAAGGCGGTGTTGATTTAGTGGCATTCAAAGAAGAACATCTCGCTATGTTATTGGCAGCAGTACCGGACAAATATGACAAACTCCCCGGGAGCTTTATCTTTGATGCACTTGCCCCTGTAGCCGAAAAGATGGCCAAACAAGATGACAGGATTGAGGAAGTCGAAGACAAACTTAGTATCGATAATTTGTCAGGAGCCGAATTGACACAACGGGTTAGGGAAAGGACGGGACAGGAACGTAGGGCGGGCACTCGCTCCAAAGGAAGTGTTACTGTCACAGGGACAGGTACGATCCGGATAGGAGACTTGTTCGAGACACCAAGCGGCACACAGTTTCGATCTACGGAATCAAAGGATATTACAAGTAGCGGGATGGTCATGATTGAAGCATTGATAGAAGGGCCTTCTGGAAATGTACCTGCCAACACCATCACGTTGTTTCCGGTCACATTGTCAGGGTTTACTGCTGTCACAAATCCGAGTTCCACATCAGACGGTTTTGCAGAAGAATCAGACACAGACCTACGGAAAAGGTACTACGAGCACATTCGTACACCTGCATCGAGCGGGAACAAGGCTCATTTTCGCAATTGGGCAAAGGAAGTGGCGGGTGTCGGTGATGCACGAGTCATACCGTTGTGGGCAGGAAATAACACAGTGAAAGTGGTCATTATTGATAGTGACCGAAAACCTGCAAGCAATAATATCGTCGCTGCGGTGCAGAAGTACATCGACCCAGGTGCGAATGGAAAAGGAGAAGGAGCTGCTCCAATAGGAGCGTTTGCTACGGTGGCCAGCGCAACGGGTGTGACAATCGAAATACGAGTCACCGCTGTTTTAAATCCTGGATTCTCACAACAACAGGCTATAGACGGAATCACTTCAAAAATGACCCATTATCTAAGGGATGCTGCTTTTGTCGAGACGTTGGTTAGTTATGCAAAAGTAGGAGCTCTCATATTGGACACAGATGCCGTGGCGGACTATACGGGCCTCACCATCAACGGCGGAACGTCCAATATTCTTATCGGTAACACGGAAGTAGCGGTCTTAGGGACGGTGAGTGTAAATGTCTAAGGCAAATGAGATGCTGAAGCGCCTACAACCTCATCAACGTAACTCCTCCACATTTCGGGTGATTTTCGAAGCAGACGCTAAACAATTAGACAAGCAGGAAGCCAAGATTATCGATCTACAACAACAGTTGTCGGTAGATACAGCAACCTGGGCACTGGACTATTACGAAAAGGAGCTCGGACTAGCCGCCAATAAACATAAACAAATTTCCGAACGCCGGGCTGCCATCAAGTCGAAAATGCGGAGCCAGGGCAAAGTATCCTTGGCACTCTTGCAAGCGATTCTTGATGCATATACAGATGGTCAAGGAACAGTCACCTATGATGGATCACTTCGGTTTATTATTCGAAAACTGGATGGCCTCAAACTGTCTGATATCCGAGCGGCCATCGAAGAAACAAAGCCAGCTTATATCGGTGCAGAATTCTTGCTCTCTCCAGAAGCTCCGACCATCATTATAAAGTTGCGGAATGCTTCTTTCCAAGTGGACTACTTTGTGTGCAATACTTTTTATCCAAATGAAATTGTGGTGAATGCCCCGACCTTGCCTGTCTTTGTTGTACCAGGAATGCCGATGTTTACAGCCACGGAATAAGGAGGGAATCAGATGCCTATTGGAACAAAACATATATTACGTGACGGCGGTCTACTTCCGGTCCCGCAATATTTCAATGTGACGAAGGATGAATTTCAGGAAATTCAGGGTAATAAAGGCGCTATGTTCGTGCAACTTCGCGGCTTATCTGCAAAAGAGCCTTTTAGCGGTGCCACAGATACTACCCAAATTTTCACTGAGCCCATGTATGGGTTTGTTATCAAAAACGATGGAACGAGCGATTTGACCTTCACCATTAACACGCACACCTTTACAGTCAAAGAAGGAGAAGTGTTCGAAGAATCTTTCGAACCGTTTACACAAGTGATCATCAAAACAACTTCTCCATTTCGTGCATACGGAAAAGGGTGATTAGATGGCGTTAAAAGTGGAACCAGCCTTTTTGGAATTCATACGCAATGCGGTGAGTGCAAAAGTAGTCAATGCCATCATCACCGTAGATGGAAAATCGGATATTCGCCCGATTACACAAACGAAGCACCTTACCAGCGCACAGAAAACGGTTGTGCAGTTATACGTCTACCTAGACGCCTTGGATGCAGCAGGGACCATCACAGAAGCAAAGTTAGTCGATGCAAGTGGAACGGCAATGATTACTTCCGACGCCAATATTACCTCTCATGAAACGGGCGTCTTACTATTGTTCGAAATACCGTTTGAAGTAGGAGTGGTGTAGGATGCCATACGAACGTCAATTTTGGGCTGATCGACTTGTTAATCCAGAAACAGGTGAAACGATTCAGGAGGGCACCCGTTACACAGCGAGGCGCATGAATCACATAGAGGAAGGCATTAAGGGTATCGACGACATCGTAATCAAAATGGAAAACCGAATTCTCCATTTGCACGCCAAGATCACAACAGGTGACAGGACCGCCGGAAATAATGGGATTTTCGTCGACACATTTGACGGCATCCAGGATGCGGTCATTTCCTTGGATAAGACGAGAACAACCATCCAGTCGATCTCCGGAACGAACGTTACCGTTGCATCGGTGGCAGGATTTGCAGTTGGGCAAGAGGTGACGTTAGCATCTGTCAACAATCAGGAGGAGCGTATCATCACCGCAATTAATGCGTTGACCCAAGTCATTACATTAAACGCGGCTCCCACAGCAACTTATTCTTCCAATGCCATCCTTGCAAGGTCAACGGTGGAGATTGATACGGTGGCAAAACGCATGAGGCGAGGGTCGATTGATACCTATAGCGTGAGAATAGCCGTAACGTAAGAAAGGAGGCGGTTAGATGGCTAGTAAATCAACCGTTGTGAGCATACCTGAGTCTACATCGCAAAGCCGGTCACAAAAGATAACTATTCCGAATCTACGGCGTGTTGTGTCAGTCGCGGTCAATACGGGCAAAGTTACACACTCTGTCAATGGCAGCGAAGTGACGGTCAATGTCAGCGATGGTTCATATACCCGATATACCACATCCAGCGTGCCGAACACAAAAACCGTATCGGAGACTCGTACAAGCAGTACAGATAGTTTTCAGTCTTCGATCAGTTACAACGATGGAACTTATAGCGGCACCTTGTCTAAATCAGGCGGATCAACTCCCTATGTAGTCAGCGGTAGCCCTCCTGGTCAAAAAACAGTATCAGCTTCTCGCGATTCTTGGTACGACTATGGCGGGTCTTGTAGCGGAGCGCAAAGCGGCGCATTGTCGGCGTTACCATCCTCCATACCTTATTCAGACGGGGAAGGATACACTGGCACTTTGCAACGCACCGGGTCATCAGCGGGAAGATGTCAACTTTTAAATGACGAGGGTGGCGGTGAAAAAACATATGGCGCCTCTGCAACAGGCACCTATTCGGGTACGGTATCTAAGCCTGATACGCGAAAATACAACTACTCCCAAAGCTATTCCGGCACAGTGTATGGACCATCTTCGGTATCATATACCTACTACTACGCTTATACCGTAACCGTTACGTATGAGGACAACTTCGGCCAGACGCTCACACTCACTGCTCCAGCAAGCGGGGTCAAGTTGTCTGTGGGTAATACTTATGCGGTCACGGGCACCACATTGGACACTGATCCTGGTGATATCGTATCCGTCTATGTACGTGTCAACAAAGGCACTCCCTATCGTATCCTGCAAGCATCTGCGGACGGCGTAAATCCACTCGCTTTTAGTAAAACGTTCACCTTTGCGGGCGGGGCCATTAAGGATGGTACGACAGCCGTTTCTGGGCTACTGGATGAGGGAACAACTCACCTGTTAGAAGTATGGTCAGAAGACAACAAGGGCGGTACTTCCATCATTGCAGAACGCACCTTTACCGTAGCTTTGAATCGCCCTCCGACACTTACACATTCATTTGTCTCTAACAATGATAATTTGTCGGATGATTCCCCCATTACAATCAAAGGGACGGTTTCCGATCCAGATGGACAAGCAGTAGCAATGAAGTATCGCATGAACGGCGGTGCAGATGTCCCCATATCGATCAGCGGTGGCGCGTGGTCGATCACCATTACACCAAAGCAGATGGTTGCCGGAGCGAACAGTCTCGTCATAACAGCAGCAGACTCGTTAGGAGCAACAACAGTCCTCACGTTTTCCTTGACCCGTTCGGTGACAAAAACACGCCTCAAAACAGCCCATGCACGCTACAAGCTATCTCCTCAATCCACGACAGCCAAAGAAGTCCTAGCTTGGTTCCAACATGAAACGGGAGATTTGAATGTGGACGGAGCTCTTTCTATCGTGGCGGCTGGCGCTGCCGAATCCTATAAGGCCATGACAAAAACGACTGCCCCTGTTATCACGGGGATCGTGGAAACAGAGTTCATCGGAACGTATGCCACTGGTAACGCTCAACTCCATTTGAAATTGACGTTGTCCAGTAATGACGCAAACTCAACAGCGGCAGCATCGAGTTTATCGGGGGCGATCAAAGCATGAGATACCGGAAGCGTAATCCTGATGGATCGCTAGGTGATTGGGTATACACACCAGCAGGGGAAGCAGAGAAAAAGCAGGATGAGGCTCTACAGAAAGAAATTGAAGCTTTGCGAAAAGAGAATGCAAAATTGAAAAAAGCACAAAAGGGTGGCGGTGAAAATGGCATGGTCTAGTCCTGCAACAGACAAGAAAAACAAAGACTTGATATTAGCTCAAGTCCGGGACTTCAAGAAAGGCAGACTTGTGGAGCCATTTAGTGATACAAATTCCTGGCTAAAAGCATACGGCGGCGGATCAGTGTCATTTAACAATGGCAAGCTGCAAATCACTTCGACAGGCACATCGATTGCCGCACGCCGAAACGTCCTCTTAAACTTGTCAGGTGCAAAGACCTTGAAGATTAGATTCTATGTAGACAATTTGACTGACATCTACGAGTTCCAGCTCTATTTGGCTCATGATACTGGCTATGCCGAATTTTTGGGCTACACCGTGCGAGGATGGCGGATGGCGCAGGGGTGGAATGAGCATATCATCGACGTCAGCAAGCTGGAGCCCGTTGGAGCCGCAAGCCTTACCCGGGATATCGTCTCTATGCAAATCCGGATTAAGTCCAACGATAACACTACGGCTTCGATCATTTTTGATTCGATCATTCGAGATGAATCGCAGCGCGGTAAGGTAATTTTCATGTTTGACGATGGTTGGTCTTCACAGTACACCGAAGCGTTCAAGTACATGGGAAAATATAATCTACCAGGTGTCATTGCCGTCATTCCGTCGCACGTAGGGTGGTCTGGCTATTGCACGCTACAACAGCTAAAAGAAATGTACGCTTATGGCTGGGACATGGCCAACCATACGATGAACCACACGACGCTCAAAGACCTGAAAGATACTGCGGAAATCGAGAAAGAGGTAACGGACGCTGAAAAATGGCTGAATGCAAACGGATTTCCTCGAGCATCGAATATTTTGGCGTATCCATATGGCGCGTATGACGCAAGGGTGCTGCAAGTGATGCAATCTCGCAGAGCGGGTCGCACTGTCCAAGAGGATACAGCGACCACACCGCCACCGGATAAACGGACGATCAAGATTCGGAATGTTGAGCATACGATTACACCCGCCACACTAAAAGGTCACATTGATGATGCGGCAAAGGTTGGGGGCGTATGTTTGTTCATGTTCCACAAGATCGTTAGTGGTGAAGCCTCGTCCAGTATCGAGTACAACGTAAGCAACTTCCAAGAGGTTGTTGATTACGCATATTCCCGGCGAAATGACATCGATACAGTGACAATGAGCGAATGGCTGGACAGTTGTGGGTTGTAAAACGAATAGAGTTTTTAGGGGAGCTGCTAACGCGGCTCCTTTTACTTTTGCCCCAAGGGGGTGAGGAGGAAAATCTCATGTCAAACAATGAGATGCAGGTACTATCTGATATCAGAGAGCGGATTGTCCGAGTAGAGACAAAACTGGACTCTATGACTGATGTTCGTGTTACAGCGGAAGAGGCGAAAGAGAAAGCGAATGAAGCACTACAATACGGGAAATCAGCACATCATCGATTGAATGAAGTTGCTGATAATCAAAAATGGCTCTGGCGTACGGTAATTGGTGCGCTGATTGCTGGAGCAATAGCGTTGCTGTGGAAGGGGATGAACTAAATGAAAGAAACGGACCTGTTGGCATTGGTCAGCCAATACCTACTGGATGAAATTTTGATTGTTGTAGTCGCACTGTTGTTGATTGGAACGATGCTCAAGAAAACGCCACGGGTAGCTGACTGGTTAATTCCTTGGCTTTTGACTGTAAGCGGTGTTGGACTAGCTTGGGGAGTGATGGGAGCAATAAGTGTGCAAGCGACGATTCAGGGCATTCTCGCTGCTGGGATCGCAACACTGGGGCACCAGTTGTGGAAGCAGACATTTGTAAAAAGGGAAGGTGATCAATAATGACCCAGCAAGAGTTTATCGCAAAAATCGCGCCTGCAGCTGTTGCCGATATGAAAAAGACACGGGTACCAGCCTCGCTGACCATTGCCCAGGCGATCTTGGAAAGCAATTGGGGAAAAAGTGGATTAACCATCAATGCCAACAACCTGTTTGGTATCAAAGGAACCGGCACCGCGGGCAGCGTTAACATGCCGACTACGGAGTATGTAGGATCGACCCCAATTAAAACAAGCGCGGAATTCCGGAAATACAATAACTTGGCCGAATCGATTGCCGATCACTCAGCCCTTATCCTGAACGGTACAAGGGACAAACCTACTCGATACCATGGCGTCCTTGGGGCTGATTACAAGATAGCCTGCCAGAAGATCAAAGAAGGCGGGTATGCGACTGATCCGACCTATCCACAGAAACTGATCAACTTGATCGAAACGTATAACCTTCACCAGTATGATGTCGATAAGTCTGGCAACTCTGTGGATAAGAAACAACCAGAATTAAAGCTGGAGCTGGAGCAATGGGAACGAGAAGCTGGCTTGAAGGCGATTGACAGCCTTGCTGCCAAGGGACTGTTAAATGATCCTGCTGTTTGGAAGCAGCGTTTAGCTGACGATCCAGCAGGTATGTTGACTGAATTGCCCTGGCTTATGTTTACACTTTTAGATCGTATGATGAATAGATAATCAATGGATAATTGATAGTAATAGGGTGGGGAATGAACTTAAGTAGACTAGGTAAAATTGTTTAATGGACAATTTTGGAAGAAAAGGATAGACTGGGACTAGAGACTCATACACAAGTTCCCAGTCTATTATTCCAGATTAAGTAATATAATCTGAATACACTTGGGTCCTTATCAGAAAAATGATGAAGGCGGGTTATTGATGTCATCCTTTGAAAATATACCTGATACTCTCATACGTTCTTATGCCCAATTACATAGTGTTAAGACAAGAGGAAGAGAAATTGAAGACATTTTAAAGGATTGTGTCGAAAAAGGACAAGGTGACCAACTGCTTCATTTAGAAAAGCAGTTTCAATTTGCTGGCTCACCTACTGGTCTTACTCTATGCAAACCTGATTCTAATTTTCCGGATAAATCAAAATCAGCAGAGGATTTTATTAAAGTATTAATTAATGAAAAGCATGTTTCTAAAGAAAATATAGGCCACGAATGGCAACCTGAACTGCGACAAGGAATACAAATATGTAGCGTTGTCCAAGAAGGCTCTGATGTGTTTATTAAGTTTGTCGAGGGTAAAAGAACTACACATAAATATAACTACGGGAAACGCCCAGCACTCTATGCTCACTTTACTTCGATAGTAATCCATTTCGGGGAACAGGTAATTGAAGTAAGGTGTGCACACACCTATAGAAAAACCTACGTTGAAATTGCTATGAAATTATTAGGCTTTGCCGAGCCATACAAGTGGCATTCGTGGACAACTGTAACGAAAGAAGAAGCAAAACTAATTTCTGCAATATTATCTGCTGATCTAGTTTCAACTGAAATAAACCTCCCCAGTACAGTTGGTTCTATCCGATTCACGGCGGATCGTAGCCAAAAAGGGGTTAACCTTAGAAATGATGAAACGTATAGAAAAATAGTAGCGGCAATCAAAGAACTAGATATACCTACTGACGACACAAATGACGAATCTTGCGAATTTGTTTATACTGATCCAACTACCAGCATAAAAATGCCAGTTTCTTTCGAAATAAACATTAGGCAGGGTGGCTTTAAATTTTTAAAGTCAGTAACTGAAGGAATTATTACCACCGTTATAGAAGCATTTATTCATGTTTGTTTCACGATGAAGCAAACCACAATAAACGAAGCTGCAACAGGTGAAGCAACAGTAGTTAATAACGAGTAAATTTAGGAGGTGGATATCATATGGCTGCGATACCATACAGAGAAATTACCGCATTGCTTGAAAGATGGGCCTCCAATGATATTCCGATCGTTAATTTTACAGTTAATAACGTACTTGCTGAACTTGGTCTTAGTGGAGTGCTTCATTACGATGTATTAAAGTATCTTAGCAGAATGAATGGATTTGAGTTAATTTCTAAAAAAATGCTTTTATGCCCCAATGGTCATAAAGGTCGAACGTTTCCTTTAGACACACCGATAGATGAAGAACAACTGTTTGAATGCTGGTGTAGCGAGCAATATTACTTTGATCCCGATTTTGCGATTATTGTTTTCAGTTTCACCGAAGACTTCATATCGCAATCTCGCGAAAAAAAAAAGTCCATGTGTGAATTTGCCTACTGTTGTGAATCATATCATCGAAGATAAAGAACCTTCTCTTAGGATCTTGAAACAATTAGGGTTTATTAATATCGAAAAGGCGGTTGTTTATGTGAACGATAACAGTGTAAAAATTGGCGACCGAAATAGTATTAATCAATCACAAGTAAATACTGGTTCTCAAGCTTCCCTTTCTGGAGTATGGGGCCATGAAGATCAAGATAAAATCCAGCAGTTTATTGAAGCCATTCGAAGTAACTCTTCACTAAAGCCAGAAGACGCTGCTGATGCAATCGATACTATTACTGATTTGAAGGAAAAGAAAGAAGGGGATACCTTGCGTCCTTCTTATTTAAAGAGAATGTGGGATTCTCTTCCGGAAGGCGTTAAACTTTTGAATGGTGCAATGGATATATTCAAGCGCTTTGGTGGAGAAGCTTAGTCCTCCTATATAAGGGGGACTTTTTGTATCGTTGCCCGCTACCCTCACGTCACAGGCTACGACTGACCAACGATCCATCAACAAAAAGAGTCCTCCTTCGGAATTACATCCACGGGAGGGATTTTCTATTTTATGGAACAATTGTATGATTGAGAAAAGCGAGGTGATAGAATGTTCAACCACATTCTAAAGGATATTGGTGAACGCGGCACCGCACTGAGTTTTGATCTTGGAGAAAGACCCCAATTTCTATTTACTGGTCCTGAGTGGAAGATGGAAGACGGAATGAAGCTTGATGCGGTCCAGGTTGGGTTATGAAAACTTCAGGTCCTGATTGGGAAGGTGTAAAATTTGATGGTGGTCCCGGTTGGCAGCTAAAAGTATCCGACCCTGATTGGAACCTGAGCCTGGACGGCGGTGTTGGTTGGCAAATGTACGGACCACCAGAATGGGGATGTAGTTCACTCGTAGTTGGACCACCTGACGGCTGGAGAATAACTGTGCTGCCCCACTAAAAAGTCGGGCTTTATTTGTAATCTCTAACTTTTTCTCTTCTGTAAAAAAAGACTTTTTCATATGAGAATATTCAAAGTTAAAGTATATAACTAAAAAAGTAAATGAAATATCCTTTTGTTAATGGAGTGGTAAGTATGAACGAAATACCTTTCTTATCAATTTTTGCTAGAGATTATCCCTTAATTATGATCATTGTCTTTGGGGTATTCCTGATTTCGACAGTTGTAAAGCTAATCAAAGCATTCATTAGATATGTAAAAAAGTCTGACTTCGATAAAATATTCGATACAAAGGATCAACAAAGTTGGGAAACCGGCTATAAACAGCTAATGTTTACACTGATACTGATTATTTTCTCGCATTTACTAGGTGGAGGAATAGCCATTTCAATAGCAGAAAATGACAACGATTCATATTTTTTAATTTTGCTTGGCGTGCTCATTATTATAACCTTATTAATTAGTTTCAGTATCATCATGGTCCATTTGGCTATAAGAAAGTTCGTGGCATTGTACTCAAAACTAATTCGTAAAGAAGAATATGAACTTGATTACAGCAAAAACAAACGATATTATAAATTTCTGCTTCTGACACACTTCGTTAGTGCTTACTTTTCCATATATTGCAGTTCAGCATTTACAACGTATCGTCTAATGATCAAAGAAACAGATTGGCTGTCTCTACTTGGCTCAATTTTGGCAAGCACACTTTTTGCTTTAGTCTATTTTCATTTTTCAATTCATTTGTATCGTGATGAATTTAAAATAGAGAATCCCGCCGGAAAGAATTCATATAAAATGATTATCCCACATATAGAAACAGTGCAAAATCAGCCACTTTTTGTTTTGTATTCCTTAGATTCAAATCGGATTGTTTTGGGCAATAAGCCAACTGAGATTGAAAGTAATCATCTTTACATTTACGACAGGGATAAACATAGATATCTTCTTTTCATGCGGCAAGAGAGCAAATGAAAAAAGCGCTATTAAGCGCTTTTTTTAAGGTTTTAGGAATCTAATAATCCCAAAAACTAAAGTACCTAAAGCAAGTGCCGTACCTATATACCAGAAGATTAATAGTAATTTTGCTTTTCCCACTGTATTCTCAACAAAATCTTCAGTTGTAACTTTATCTGATTTCACAGTATCACGTATACTCTGTAGTTGTGTCTGTCCGTGGCCGGGCAATAACGGATACCCCAACTATGAGCAAAATCGCGTACATTGACGGACGAGGCGAGGATTTATGGGACGCAATTGTCGCAAGAAACATGGAGGGCATAGTCGCAAAGCGTAAGGATGGGCGATACCATGCGGATAAACGTACAGACGATTTCACCAAGATCATCAACTATACGTATGTAGACGTCCAGATCGCAGGATACAGGAAAGGTGACTTTGGCTGGTTAGCATACTATAACGGTCGACCTGCAGGTGTCATTGAGCACGGCGTGCCACGTACGCATAAGAAGGCGTTTTATGGAGTGGCGAAACAGTTAATAACTGGTGAAGATCGTGAGTATGTTTATCTGCAGCCTCAAATTAAAGCACGCGTCAAAATGAGAAACTGGACAAAAAGCGGGATGCTGCGCTCACCAGTATTCGTCGATTTTATTCTAGCTGGCTAGAAAATAACCCGTCCCTGTTTTGAGGAGACGTTTTTTTTATTAGTACCTATTGTCAATACAGTTCAATAAAATAGGGGATAGCGAGTGCTATCCCCTGTGTAAATTAACGATATTTACTTTTCCTGCTCGTAATCCCATTTTCCTTTGTCGTCATTGTACTTTAGTTTGAAGATCAGCACCTCTCCATCTTCTCTGTTAAACGAGAAGGAGCCTTCTTTTAACTCTTCATCCAGAAGGATAACCGGAATGGAATCCCCCTTCTTCGTGTGCTGTTGCATGATCTCGTCCTGTACTTCAATGAAAGCATCTTTCACTTTTACCGAACGTTCCTCTTCTATTTTATCCATCAAAGGCGCTCTTCTGGTGAATTCGTTATAAATCCACTCTTGTCCCTTTTCGTCAGTCAAAGTTTTCATAGCTACTAAATCGTCGGACTTTGCTTCGATCCCCAATGCGCTAAGTGTTTTCATTTGATTTCCTTGTTCGAACTGCTCCACGTCTTCACTTGCGTATAGGCTGCTACCTGCGAAAATAGCGCCAGCTAAAACAACACCCGAAATTACTAGGTTGCGTTTTTTCATAACCTCAAATACCTCCTAAATGCTTTAGTTTTGGTATACCTTCTCGGACGTTCTCGTAACCTTGTCACCTGCCTTGTTGTAGGCGTAATGGGACGATGTGATTTTGGCATCCATCAAATATTTAGCAGATGCATCGTAATCGATAGATGCGTACCTTGTACCATTTTCGTAGTCCGCTTTCTCCATCTTTCCATTCACGTAGAAATAGGAATAGACGCGTACCTTCGCGAGTTCGCTTCCTTCTCCTTCCGTGTAAGCCCACATATAAGCAGATTTTCCGGTTATATCATGGATATTGGATGCATACATGTCTATTCCGAAGTCGTCACCGCTACCTAATGGAGCGGCATTGCTCTCCGCAGCTATTGCTATTGACGTAGATAGAGCGAGGACACCTAATACAGTTGAAAGAACAGCAGTTCTAAGAATCCGTTTCATACTAACCTCCAGATTATATCGCCAGATTATTGTAATTCTACCAAAATAAGTTAAAATGCAAAATAGGCAAAATATACCTATTTTATATGTTGATCGTATAGAGATTTGTAGTTTCTTCTGTAACACCTTAGTTTCTATTTTTTAGCATCATTTTTGATTGAATTAGCAGAATGTACTGATCTAATTTCTGGCTTAATTCTACGACTTCATCGTCCAACAAATCATTCTTCTCTAAATATAGTTGCTCCAGTTGTTCACGCAATTGTTCCACAATGTTTTTCAAGTGCTCTATATCGTGATAAGTTCCTCCTTCCCGATCTAAGGATTGCGTGATACATTTATTTATAGGAGCTCTAGCTGCTCCTCCTGTGGGCGTTCCGTTTACCTGGCAATGGGATGGAACGCCCTTTTCGTGTGCAATAGCTCCTATGGTATTCACCTCCTGTTTTTACATTTTTGTACATTAATTTATGTACATTTATTACTATAAACTAACATTCAGCAAAACGACCTTTGAAAAATTTTGAATGATAAAAAAAACACCCGAAAGGGTGTTTTACTACTACTTAACCTCCTGCACCGTGGGTATACGTAGTTACAATGTGATGACTACTAAGCACCTCCTGATGTTCTGGTACAACGATTCCGTGAGAAAGTCCGAACAAAACAGTAAGTAGAAGTATCATACTCCGCATTATTTATTTCTCCCTTCCAAAATGTTTTGGAATTCATCTATCTGCTGGTCAGAAGCACTATGTCTATATTTCCAGAACATAGCGACACAGCTTTGGAACTTTTCCTGCTCCATCATCTTACTCGCTAACGCAAGGCAGCGTAGTGTTTCTGTAATACCTTCTGCAACTCGCCCCTTATCGAGCTGATATATCGCCAAATGATACCGAAAATGAAGATGGCGGGTAAGACTAAAAGGGTCTTTATAATCTTGAAAGCAAGCAATTTCCTTAGAAAAACGCTCCACAATGTCATCTACAGATAGTCCGAATCGATTGGCTGTCTCCATAATGGTAAACATACCCGCTAAAATTTCAGGTGGGTTATTAGCAAGATGATTAACATACTCAGAAAGTAACTCTGTACGCCCCATTAATAAATTCAGAGTGTAATTATTCGCTTTCGCCCATCCACGAAACTTTTCAATTTCCATTTCAGCTAGATCATCACGGAATTCAAACCAGCCCAGCTCAGCATACGCTTGTACATAAGAAATGGCTTCTTCATACCGCTCTTGTAATTGTAAAGCGAGTCCCTTTAGTAAGAAGCCCTGTCCATAATACACGACAAGATGGCGCTCTGTTTCAAGTATTCCCCTCACTCCATCAATTTCCCATCTTTGTATTTCTTCATTATAGATCACGGTTGCTAACTCTTTTAGTTCATCTGCATATCGCTCTACCTCCTTCCAGTTATGGAGCGTAAAGCACACATTTGCTAATTGTAGTAACGCATCTAATTGATAATTTTCAGGCAACCTGTTTCGATAAGGGTGAAAACAGATGACAGCCTTCCACTTTTTCTCTGAATCAGCTCCCCCTTGCACTGCACGGAAAAGCCTATACTGAGACATTACAAAACGATCACAATGGCTGTCTTTTTCCGATTCAATAACAAGTTGATAAAACGGGATTGACTCCTGTCGCTTCCCATTTGTAAAAAGCTTCTCAGCCACGGAAAACAGGATGGACAGGTTTTTCTGATTATCCAAAAGTATAGGGACAATTAACTCGATACAATCCTGCCTGCCTATTTCTGCACATCGAACCAGATAGGGAACAACTCGTGAACGAGACACTTTTCCCTCGACGATACATTCCGTTACATACAGATCATAAAGCCATCCAGGGGCTTGATTAAAAGCTACAGCAAGTGCATCCAGATGACCAATCGTCATAGCCCGAGAAGGAGTTCGATTAAAAATATCGCTCAGTACTCCCTGATTAATACCTGTTATCTCGCCAAGTTTAGTCAGTGTGTAACCACGCTCTTTTAGGTGATGCTCAACTTCTGAACGTAACGATCGTTGAACTGTCTTGCCTTGCCCCATATTAAACCTACTCCTCCTTAGCAAAAAAAAAAAGAAACATCAAACTCCCTATATTTTACAAAAAGAGTTACCGAATGTAAATATTTGGTAACTAGGACTATCGTCCTGCATGATTTGTTCATTTCGAGTACACCCTGTATCAACAATGGTTGGAAGTCCAAAAAACGATGTACCAGATTTTCACCAAGGAAGAACGGCAAAATAGCAAAATACATTGAAAAATTTGTGAAGGCGGAGTAAGGATTACAGAAAGGCAATGAGTTCCTTCATTAAATATGCAATAAATGCCTCGATTGATATGACCGAGGCATATTTATGATAATTTTAGTATTCATGATTGGTTGTTTGTGGAGCAGGCAAAACAGAGCTATTATTCCCTTCAGTTACAGAAGCACTTGCTGCAGGTGGTCGCGTTTTGATTGCAACACCTCGAAAAGACGTCGTGTTGGAGCTGGCTCCGAGGATTCAGCGAGTTTTTCCAGGGGCTAAAGTGATTGCCGTCCACGGTTCGAGCTCGGAAAAGTGGGAAGAGAGTGACATCACGATTGCGACCACGCATCAGGTTGTGCGCTTCCATCGGCGTTTTTTGCTGGTGGTTCTCGACGAGGCTGACGCGTTCCCTTATCATAATGATCCTATTTTGTATCGCGCTCTATCCAGAGCAGTGAAAAAGAATGGGAAGCTGCTTTATTTAAGCGCGACACCTCCGGGATATTTGCAAAAGCGGCTGGTTAGAAAAGGACGCTCAACCATAGGCTCGTCTGGGGCGATACCGCTTTTCTCTGATACACATGTTCTGTTACCTGGGCGCTATCATGGTGCTGCGCTTCCTGTCCCCAAGATTCTCACGGTACAAGGCTTACACAAGCGCGTTCAGACGAATCGAATCGTGGCACCATTTATTGATGCAGTGCGTACATCTCTGAATAAAGACCGACAAGTTTTTGTTTTTGTACCACGGGTTGATGAAATTGATAGGGTGCTATCATACCTTCGCAAGTGGCTTCCTGCTCATGTGGGGGAGATGGCTGGAGTTCATGCGGCAGACCCTATGCGGGAGGAGAAGGTACTCGCCTTTCGGGAAAAACGTTATACCGTCATGGTGACGACAACAATTCTGGAGCGGGGTGTGACCATACCAAAGAGTGACGTAGTAGTGGTTGGTGCGGAGGCGCCAGTATTTGACGAGGCGTCATTGGTGCAGATAGCAGGGAGAGTTGGGCGGTCAGTCGATGATACGACAGGTAGCGTTCTATTTTTACAAGCAGAACGATCTACTCCTCCAAAGCGGGCTGTCAGGCAGATTTCACAGATGAACAGTTTGGCTCAAAGGCTGGCGGAACAAAGGGGGCATTCATGACCAGTGGGGTGTGTGTCCGTTGTGGTGGGCGTATCCTAGCATTTCAAAAGGAATCGATCGCTCGAGAAAAAGCGCGACAGCTATCGGATCAGGCGGGGTATCCGGTCACCTATCGCATGTTAAAAGGGATTATGTTGTGTGGAGCTTGTCTTGATGCTTTACCGTTGATTGGGCATGATATTTGCCAACGGTGCGGGCGCGATAGGGAGTTGCAGACTAGTATCGGCAGTGAAGGGCTATGCAGGGATTGTGTTCATGGGGAAGATGGTAAAATATTGGTGGCAAATCGGAGTTTGCTTCGCTATGAAAAGGGAGAGAGGGATTTGCTCGGATTGTTTAAATACCGCGGTGACGAACGGCTAGCTTCATTTTACGGTACGCTTCTCGCCATTACAGTTCAGCGTTATTACAGATCTATGGGGTTTACCTGTATCACGACGGTTCCCCTACATCCACAGCGTTTGAGGGAACGCGGCTTCAATCAGGTTGACTTGCTGGCTCGTCATTTAGGAGCAGTAATCAAAATTCCTGTCAAACCGTTGCTTCTCCGGGCGAAGGACACCCCAAAGCTAAGCAAGCAAAAAGGGCGGGCAGCACGTCAGGAGAGTATGCGCGAAGCTTTTGTGTGGGATGGCCAGGATATACCCTCTGCTGCTAAAATCCTGCTCCTTGACGATATTTATACGACTGGCTCGACGCTGCGTTCGTGCGCGAGGACAATCAGAGAGTATTTGGGGCCAAGCTGTGATATGTATTCCTTGACAATATACCGATAGCCAGTTTGGAAAAATTAAGCTATGATGTAGGCATACAACGGATATGGAACCGTATGAACTTTCTGAACGGAAAAGGGGTTGTCCGATATGTCTATGGGCAAGTTGGCAAACTGCTCGCGGTGTGATGCTGTATTTGTACAAGCAGTCCGTGACATTTGCCCCAAATGCAATAAAGAAGTGGAACAAGAATATGAGGCATGTGCCCAGTATTTGCGTAAGCGCGAAAATCGCGGATCGAATATTCATCAAGTGAGCGAAGCCACTGGTGTGAGCGTGAAGCAAATCACGAAGTTTATCAAGGAAGGGCGCATTTCGGTTGCCGGAAGTCCCAACCTTGGCTATCCATGTGAGCGATGCGGTTTTTTGATTCGAGCAGGCAATATTTGCGAATCTTGTCTAAAAGGCTTGAAGCATGAAATTACGCAGCAACTCGAGGTAGAGCAACGATTGGACGAATTCCAACGCGCCGAACTGGCTAATGCAGCTTATCGAAGAAAGCAGAATAGTGACGAATAGTTTTGTGCAAAAAAACTAATCGTACATGATGAAATTGCCGATGATACTACTAAGAGGTGTCATCGGTTTTTTCTATGAAAAGACCGTTGGTATGAGAGGATGGTAATCAGATGCGGATTAATGAACCTAACCGTGTCGGGATGATCAATGCTTACAACAAGACAGGCAACAATCAGGTAGGCAAAAGCGGCAAAATCCCGATGGGCAAGGATGAAGTAAACATTTCCACAGAAGCGCTGGAAATGCAAAAGCAAGTAGAAGATGTCAACTCTCCGCAACGTCGGGAAAAGGTGGAGCAGTTGAAGAAGCAAGTAGAGGAAGGAAGATATCACGTCTCAAGTGAGCGGATCGCTGATAAGCTCCTGTCCTTTTGGAAAAAGCTGTAACACAGACCAAAAGAAGGCTTTTTGAACAGCCTCTTTGAATAGTTTTCGATGGAAGATGAGGAGAAGCAAGGAATGAACAGACTCTACGATCTGCTCGACAACTTGATCCAGTTGCACAAAGCCTTGTATACCTTAGCTATGCACAAGAAAGAAGTGCTGGTAAAAGGAAATGTGGATGAACTTATAGCCATTACACGCCAGGAGCAAAAACTGATCAAGGGCGTCACAGAAGCTGAAGCAGCCCGCCAGCAAGTCGTAAAAGAACTGACAGCACAGAAGGGCTTTGCGCTGCAAGAAGGCACACTGGCTGAATTGATCAAGTTGACGACCAGTGCGGAAGAGAAGATGCGACTCAACTCCTGTCGTAATGAGCTAAGCCGGATTGTGACTGAACTGCGCGATGCTAACAACCTGAATCAGCAGTTACTGGAGCAATCCCTTTCTTTTGTCAACATGACGCTCGACCTGATCACGGATACGCCCGAGGACGACTTCATCTACGGAAGGCCGACCTCGGATACGTATCGTCAGGCTAATCGAACTTTTTTCAACAAAAAAGCGTAAAGAGGTGTCGAAATGCGCTCTACTTTTCATGGAATTGAAGTCAGCAAACGCGGCTTGTTCGCTCAACAGTCCGCGCTAAATACAACGGGACACAATATCTCCAATGCGAATACGGAAGGCTACAGCCGCCAGCGCGTGAATATGCAGGCTACGACTGGTTTGCCTTATGTAGGGATGCAAGCGAGTATCGAGCCAGGGTTGCTCGGAACAGGGGTTCAAGCTACTAGTATCCAGCGTCTGCGGGAAGAGTTTTTGGATATTCAGTATCGGAATGAGTACAAACGCCAAGGTTACTGGGATGGTCGTTTGGAAACGTTGGAGAAATTGGAAGGCATCATGAACGAACCGTCTGACACTGGTTTGCAAAAGGTTATGGACCAAATGTGGCAAGCATGGCAGGACCTCGCCAAGGACCCTACTGATACATCAGCTCGCGCAGTTGTTCGGGAACGAAGCAAGGCAGTAGCGGATACGTTTAATACGCTGACCAATCATATTAAGGAAGTACAAACTGATCTCAATAACGTGGTCAATGTAAAATCGATGGAGATCAATTCATTGGGCCAACAGATTGCTAACTTGAACAATCAGATAGCTAACGTTGTACCACATGGCTATCAGCCAAATGATCTCTATGACCAGCGTGACGTGCTTTTGGACAAGCTCTCCAAGCTGGTGGAGGTACGTGCGACGCAGTCAACAGCCGGTATGGTTAATGTGACCATTGAAGGTCGTGAGTTTGTTACTGGAATTACATCGCAGCCGGTAGCTACTGTACAGAATCCAGCTACGGGCATGAGTGACATGACGTTAGGCGGAGCGGCGTTTGTGCCGACAACCGGCTACATGGCAGGAACCCTCCAATCCCGTGATCAGATCGTGCCGGGCATGCTGAAACGCTTGGATGTTTTGGCGGTGAATCTGACGAAGGAAATCAATGATCTGCACCGGGCAGGACGAAGCTTGAGTGATATTAACAATGGCACTGTACAGGATCTGCCTTTCTTTGTGGATGCGAATTCGCTGGCTGCTAATCCAGCATCCAAAAATTATCCAACGAGTGCGTCTGGGATTGTCATTAATCCAGAAATTATGAAGAGCTTGGATGCGATTGCGGCTGCACAAGAAGAAGCAGGAAGCACTCCTGTTGGAAATAACAAGAGCGCTCTGGCTATTGCTTCAATTAAGTTCAAGGTACTGGCTGCTGGCACTGGACCTAACGATTTGGCTGAAAGCTCTACGCTGGATAACTACTATCGCTACACAATCAGCCAATTGGGAGTTGACGCCCAGGAAGCCGAACGTAACCAATTGAACTCCGAGATGCTTGTAGGTACTGTGGACAGCCAACGTCAATCTGTATCTGGCGTATCGATTGATGATGAAATGGCAGAAATGGTGAAATACCAACATGCATACAGTGCTTCTGCTCGTGTTATGACAAGCATGGACGAAATTTTGGACAAAGTCATCAACGGCATGGGCCGAGTTGGCCTCTAATTAGGAGGGAATAATTTATGGCAGTACGTGTAACGCAGAATATGTTGAATAGTAATATGCTACGGAATCTGCATAATTCCATGCGAAACATGGATAAGCTGCAACATCAACTTGCGTCCGGTAGCAAAATTGAAAAGCCATCCGATGATCCTGTAGTTGCAGCGCGGGGGATGTTTTATCGGTCATCTTTAATGGAGAATGACCAATACAAACGGAATGTAGATGAAGCAAAATCGTGGATGGATATGACCGATGGTACCATGGATGAAGTAGGAAATGTCATGAAGCGTGTAAAGGAACTCCTGATTTATTCTGCGGACGGGGCTATTTCACCTGATGACTTGAAAACGATGGGGTCAGAGATTCAGGAATTAAAGAATCATTTAGGTACATTAGCCAATCAACAAATTAATGGTAAGTATATATTTGCTGGTACAGATACAAATAAAGCACCTTATGATTTAACGGCCAATGGTGGAAAAGGTGACTTCGTTAGTACGAATAGCTCTCCCATTAATTTGGAAGTGAGTCAAAATGTCTTTGTAACCTCGAATATTAATGCTCAAAACATTTTTAATTTCCCTGATAACGCAAACAATATGTTCAAAGCGCTAGATAATATCATTACTGAGCTTAACAATGGGAGAAGTGCAGCACAGTTTCAACCCGCTATTAATCAACAATATGATAAATTGCTGGCAGAAAGAGCTTCATTAGGTGCAAGTGTGAACCGCGTAGAACTAATTGCAGAACGCTTGAACACACAAGAGGTTGGTATCACGGGATTACTGTCAAAGAATGAAGATGCAGACATGGCGAAGGTAATGACAAATTTAAAAACACAAGAAAGTGTTCATTCTGCAGCGTTAGGATCTGGAGCTCGGATCATTCAACCATCATTGTTGGACTTCCTTCGCTAGATTGAAAATGAAGGAGAATGACCAATGCAAATTCCGCACATTCAAATGCAGAGTACGTTTGCTCGGTTAGGTTTGAACATTAGTAAACCTGTTCATGAAATAAAACAACCGCAAGCAGAGATGAATTTACGCCAAAAGCCGGCTACGCTTTCGATTGAGCAAGGTAGCATTATATTAAATATAGATTCGAGTCAGGCGCGTGCTAATATAGGCATCATGACCTCTGTAGAGTTTAGTGATAGCAGTGCTTCTTATGGAAAACAAAAGGCTCTCGAGGCTATCGCAGAAAAGAGTCAAGAGGGCGACCGATTAATGAAGATATATACAAAAGAGAATGCTATAGCGTCAATTGGACGAGAAAAAGGCTTACGGGCGTTGGAGGGGGGCTACACTCCTCCCGCAACGTCAATGGATGATGGAGTCGAAATTAATGTGGACCTCAAACCAACCGTGATTAACGTACAACGTAACGGGATGAGCATAGATCCTGTTACGAGACCTCCAGAGTTTTCGTATACAGCAGGCAAGGTAGAGCCATATATGATACAATATAATAGTCTGAAAATAGATGTGGTCGGCGGTCAACTGGATCAA
The DNA here is from genome assembly GCF_000010165.1 of Brevibacillus brevis NBRC 100599. Lineage (NCBI taxonomy): Bacteria > Bacillati > Bacillota > Bacilli > Caryophanales > Paenibacillaceae > Brevibacillus > Brevibacillus brevis. The sequence goes on along the minus strand of NC_012491.1, from coordinate 5,652,604 downwards.
AAGATGTAAGTGAGGGGAAAACATGGACACAAGTCAACAAGTGGAAATGGGTAAGCTATTTTTTGAAGATGGCATCCCGGGGTTTTCCCATCTGCAATTTTTTCAGTTGATGCAAGAAGAGGGAAATCCTTTTTTTCTGATTCAATCGACAGAAGAGATAGATGTAGGATTTTGGGTCATTGATCCCTTTGCCTTTTTCCCGGATTACAGTTTTGAGCTCTCGGAAGTAGCAAGAGAGGCATTGCGAGTGATGGAAGACTCTCAAATCGGTGTGTTTTCTATTGTTTCTATACGCGAAAACAATAAAGCTACAGTTAATCTAAAGGCACCAATTGTAGTAAATATGACAAATCGGATGGGCAGACAGGTCATTTTGCAGGAAGATACATACTCCATTCGTCAGCCATTGTTTGAGCAATGTGTTGTCGATCAAAAGTAGGTGGTGTTTACATGCTGGTCCTTTCTCGAAAGAAAAATGAATCGATCATGATCGGAGACACCATCGAGATTAAAATCATTTCTATTGATGGAGACCAGATTAAACTCGGAATCGACGCACCACGTAATTTGGATGTGTATCGGAAAGAGATATTTGATGCCATTCAGGAAGAAAATCGGTTGGCGATGAAGAGTCAAAGTGATTGGGCGTCTATGAAACAACTTTTTCAAACAAGTAAGGAAAAAAGAGATGATCAGTAGATCATCTTTTTTTTTTGCAAAAAAAGTAGAAAAAGCACTAAACACCCAGAAGCTACTAACCGATAATAATAATGTAGAGGCAAAGTCACGAGCGCGCGATTGTGATTCGTCTCAAATATAAGCAACAGTCACAGGGACGTGACTGTCGACAACTCAAGGAGGAACTTTACATGATTATCCAACACAATATGTCTGCTCAAAACACTCATCGTCAACTGGGTGTAAACACTGGCAACCTGTCTAAAAACGTTGAAAAATTGTCTTCCGGCTACCGCATCAACCGTGCGGCTGACGATGCTGCTGGTCTCTCCATCTCCGAGCGTATGCGTGCACAAGTTCGTGGTATGGAACAAGCTTCCCGCAACTCCCAAGACGGTATCTCTTTGATCCAAACTGCTGAAGGTGCTTTGCAAACTGTGAACAACATGCTCGTTCGTATTAAAGAACTGGCAACACAATCTGCAAACGGAACTTACACTGATACTGAAGACCGTGCTCGTATCCAAGAAGAAGTATCTGAACTGAGCAAAGAGGTTGACAACATCAAAGACAACACCAAATTCAACGGTATTTCTCTGCTGAATGGTAACGGCAGCAAAAATATCGATCTGCAAATTGGTCAAGAAAAAGCTCAAACACTGACTTTGGATGTTACTAAATTCGACCTTACAGCTGTTGCATCTGCAGTAAAAGCATATGCTCTTGGTACTCAATCTGGTGCAAAATCTGCACTGGGCGACGTTGAAGCTCAAATCAACAAAGTATCTGCTGCTCGTTCTTACCTGGGTGCGAACCAAAACCGTCTGGAAAACACTATCAACAACCTGAACATCACTTCTGAGAACCTGACTGCTGCTGAATCCCGTATCCGTGACGTTGATATGGCGAAAGAGCAAATGGCATTCACTAAGAATAACATTTTGACTCAAGCGTCCCAAGCAATGTTGGCACAAGCTAACCAATTGCCACAAGGCGTACTGCAATTGCTCCGTTAATCTATATTCAATTAAAAAGTATGAGCTTCTAACTAGAAGCTCATACTTTTTTTTGCCACTTTTATCCTGTAATTAAGCAACTAAAAGTTACCGATATATAAATGAGAGTAGTAAGGGAGGTAGTAAGAATATGAAAATACTATTGAGAGAACAAGAATTGATGATTGATATATCTAATATTGAGAATGCGAGCAATATTTTATCTGTCATTGACGCATTTGTAACAAAAAATAACTTAGTTTTTTGCGGCCTGAAAATTAACGGAGAAGAAATATATGATCATTTTGAAAATGTAATAATGAATAATCTAGATAGTATTAATACAATCGAGCCAATTGTAGTAACAGAAGAACAATTACATAAGGAAACACTAGGATCGATTCATGATTACACGGCACAAGCTCTTGCTATACTACCAAATTTGGTCAAGGAATTTTACGCTGGATCGCCAGCTGAGGAAACTTGGCTCCAACTTGGTCAGTTAATAGAGGGGCTGAAGTGGATTCAAACAGCATCAGAATATATTGTAACCATCAATAATGACCTTTCATTCGTCGGAGAATTAGAAAACCTGGATCAAGCAATTCGACAGGTGGATACGGTTATGATTGGTGACATTATTGAATATGAATTGATCCCACGCTTTGAGGTCATCCAAACAACTCTTGAAGGCAATGCGAGAAATGAGGGAGTCAAAGGATGATCCTCAATAATATTACTGTATTAAAGAGCAGGTATCCAAATGTTTGGGAAAAGTATAAGGATTCGATCATAAAAAGTAGAGATAAGGTTAGTGTAGAACAATCTAAAACAAATGATCTAGTAATTGCTATTACGAAGGAGTCTGGACTGAACTATATTCATAGTAAGTATAATCCAATACAAGAAGCAAACAGATTTATCGAATCAATTAAAGATATCGGTGAAAAGCATGTACTATTTTATGGTGTCGGGCTGGGCTATCATATCGACACATTTGTTGAAATGTACCCTGAAACAAGCTTTTCTATATATGAGCCTAATTTTGAGATATTTCAAGAATTGTTGCGGCACAAAAATCTAGAATTATGGTCTCCAGGAAAAAGAATGAAGAAAATAATGGTTGAAGAAAATCCGGATGATTGTAGAAATAACCTACTCTCTTTTACAAACCTTCTGAGTGAAGAGATTTACATAGCCATTTTACCTAGCTATGAACGGATATTTGCTGATGAAACCAAGAACTTTATGGATACCTTTCGTCAAGTCATATATGAGAGAAGGCAATCTATAAATACTGGTAAGCTTTTTGCCAAGAGAAAAATAATTAATGGTTTTCGAAATATCCCTTATATGATGAGCACTCCTGATTTCATGAGTAAGGAGTCAGAGGCCTTTAAAGGAAAACCGGCGATAATTGTCTCTGCAGGACCGTCTTTAAATGATGAGTATGAGAATTTACGATATATTAAATCCAATGGCTTAGCTTATATTTTTTCAGTAGGCTCTGCAGTTAATGCACTACTTAGTCAGGGAATAGAACCTGATGGAACATTTTCATATGACGGAAGTATTTTGAATCAAAAGGTATTTACTAACATTAAGAGTCAAGGAATTGATCAAGTTCCTCTGATTTTTGGTAGCACGATTGGTTTTGAAACAATAATGGATTATCCAGGAAAAATGGCGAATTTTTCGGTGGAAAGAGATAGTATAGTCAATTTATTTTTGAAACGAATCGATGGGGCACCTATTGAGCAAATTGGGTATTTTACAAGTGTTGCAACACTTGCTTTAGAAGTGCTACTCCGCAAGCAATTTTCACCTATTATCCTTGTAGGTCAAAATTTTGCTTACCGAGCAGATCTTAACTATGCAAAGGGAATAGATTATATTGATACTGCATTAAGTGATCAACAAAAAAATAATGCACTAAATGTGGTAGATGTAGAGGGAAATCTTACACTTAGTAGCCGGTTGCATATAGATATGAGAAAGGAAATGGAACAAGCAATTACAGCATTTCCTACTGCAAAAATTATGAATAGCAGTAAGGGCGGAGCTCACATAGAAGGGACCGTTTATAAGAGTCTGGAAGAAATAATTGAAACGAGTTTAATCACATCTAATGTAGTTGCTCATGATTGGTTTGAACAACTTGAGCATGACATTAAGTATGATCTAGAACATTTCAAGAAAACGGTTTTGGAAATGTCTCGTAGTGCCGAAGAGCTCTCTAAGATATTCAGGCGTTTTGAAGACATCATAACTGAAATGAAGCACTATATTACTACGCGAAATACGCCCCAGTTAGAAAAGCTGTTTAATGTATTTGACAAGATGTTTGATAGACTACAGAAGAATAAATATAATCTGGTAATCATTCAGCCAATGAATAATATTATCTTTCAATTAGTGATGAATGTATTCGAAGAAGTAAGATTTAGTCCTGATCCAGTTAGTAAAGCTAAGAAAGTAACAGATGAATTTGGCGATTATTTGAGAGTGTGCCAGGAGGACTTGCTCCTTACCAAAAAACTGCTGGAAGAGATGGACGACATTGTGTTGGAGAAGAGAAATTTAGTATAGCGGGGAGATAAGATGAGCCTAAGAGGAAAGAAAATACTCGTAACTGGTGCGGATGGATTTATTGGATCACATCTTGTAGAAGAATTAGTTCGTCAGGGATACGATGTTTGTGCATTTGTAAATTACAATTCATTTAATTCTTGGGGATGGTTAGATCACTCTCCACATGAAATTACAAAGGAATTAAACGTTTTTGCAGGTGATGTTCGAGATCCTTACGGTGTTAAGAAAGCGATGACGGGGTATGATGTTGTACTTCATTTAGCTTCACTTATTGCTATCCCATATTCGTACCATTCACCTGACACATATGTTGATACTAATATCAAGGGTACATTAAATGTTCTTCAAGCAGCTAGAGAACTTAATATTGAAAAAGTGGTTCATACTTCAACTAGTGAAGTCTATGGAACAGCTAAGTTCGTACCCATTACAGAAGAGCATCCACTGCAAGGACAGTCACCTTATTCAGCCAGTAAAATTGGTGCAGATCAATTAGCCTTATCTTTTTATAATTCTTTCAATTTACCAGTTTCAATTATTAGACCATTCAATACCTATGGACCGCGACAATCTGCTCGTGCTGTTATTCCTACAATTATTACCCAAATTGCAAGCGGCGAAAAAGCAATTAAATTGGGATCGATTCACCCCACTCGTGATTTTAATTATGTAAAAGATACGGTAAATGGATTTATTTCTGTCGCAAAATCCGAAAAATCAATTGGCGAAGTCATTAATATTGGAAGTAACTATGAAATTTCAATAGGTGAGACGGCTAATTTGATAGCAGAATTAATGAGTGTAAATATCGAAATTCTTACCGAAGACCAACGCTTAAGACCTGAAAAAAGCGAAGTGGAACGCCTGTGGGCAGATAACACAAAAGCAAAAGAATTACTTGGTTGGTACCCAACCTACGGTGAGCGTGATGGCTTCAAACGGGGGCTGAAAGAAACAATTGATTGGTTTACTACATCATCAAATCTGAAAAATTATAAGACAAGGATGTACAATATATGACAACTACATTTCGCATACAGGCCATTTTAGAAGCGTTGCAAAAAGTAACCTCTAAACAGGAGCATTTTGTTCCTCTCCATGAGCCTTCGTTTCAGGGGAATGAGTGGTTATATGTGAAAGAGTGCATTGATACTGGATGGGTCTCCTCAGTTGGAAAGTATGTGAATAAGTTTGAAGAGATGTTAGCAGATTATACGGGTGTAAAACATGCAATAGCAGTAGTAAATGGAACAGCTGCAGTACATGTTTGTCTTAAACTTGCTGGTGTGGAACCGAATGATGAGGTACTTGTGCCTGCATTAACATTTATCGCCAGTGCTAATGCTATCTCTTATTGCGGAGCTATTCCTCATTTTGTGGACAGCAGTTATGAAACACTAGGACTTGATCCGGTGAAGTTGGATCATTATCTAATGGAAATCAGTGTACAACGCAAAGACGGATGCTATAACAAGATCACAGGAAGAAGAATAAAGGCAGTACTTCCTATGCATACTTTTGGCCACCCAGTTGATATGGACGCTTTGTTAGAAATTTGCGATCGCTATAAGATAGAACTAGTTGAAGATGCTGCTGAATCACTCGGTTCTTATTATAAAGGGCGACACACGGGGAATTGGGGCAAATTGTCTGCTGTTAGTTTTAACGGAAACAAAGTAGTTACAACAGGTGGAGGGGGAGCTATTCTCACTAATAATGATGAATTAGGGAAGATGGCTAAACATATCACTACAACAGCGAAAAAGCCACACCCATGGGCGTTCGATCACGATCACATAGGCTTTAATTATAGAATGCCCAATTTGAATGCTGCTTTAGGTTGTGCTCAACTTGAAATGTTATCCAAATTCATTGAACAAAAGCGTACTTTAGCAAACATGTATGCTAATGCTTTTCTTCAGGTAGATGGGGTTAAGCTGTTTATGGAGCCTTCTTTTGCAAAAAGCAATTATTGGCTACAAGTTCTTATGTTAGAAGAACAATTTGCTTCTGAAAAAGAGAAATTACTTAAAGCAGCGAATGAGGCGGGTTTCATGACTAGACCAGTTTGGAAGCCGCTTCATGAGATTTCGATGTATCAAAATTGCCCCAAGATGAACTTAGATGTAGTTGGAAGTTTAGCTAGAAGAATTATTAATATTCCAAGTAGCCCAGGTTTAGCTAGATAAGGATGATGAGGCGGAGTTACAGGCATTAGTGGAACTCTACAAATGTGATACCCCTTTACGAGAAACTAGCGATTGACCAAATTGTTATATTAGTAATCTTGTTTGGAGGTATATATGAAGAAAATATCTATACATCAGAGCCAGTATATACCATGGGCACCGTACTTTAAAAAAATTGCAATGTCTGATGTTTTCGTTGTGATGGATAGTGTTCAATACCAAAAAAATGGTGTGCAAAATCGGAATAGAATAAGAGATAAAAACAGTGACTATTGGTTAACAATACCGATTACAGGGAATTTAACAGATGTAATTTCTGAAAAGAGATTAGCGTCGGATAGATGGATGATGAAGCATTGGAAATCCATTCAAAGCGCATATCGCTCAGCGCCAAATTGGGAATTATATGCTGAGAAAATAGAGTTCCTTTATCAACAAAGGTATTCTACCTTATTAGAAGCAAATCAAGCTTTTTTTATTTTTTTGATGGATAGTTTAAAAATTAATACTCAAGTTGTCTTTTTATCAGAGCTTCAGGTTACTGGAGAGAAGTCGGACTTAGTTCTTAATATTTGTAAGGAGCTGTGTGCAACGGAGTACATCAGTGGATATGGTTCGAAAAGCTACCTTAATGAAAAAAAATTTATCGAATCTGGTGTTGAAATATATTATCTTGAGTCAATATCTCCTGTTTACCCACAAGTCCAAGGAGAATTTATTTCTGGATTGTCTATGATTGATATGCTATTAAATTCGCCAGAAGAGTTAATTCAGGAGTACCTGTATTCTAATCAAAGATAGGGAGCGAAAGAAATGGATGCTAGAGAGACAAATGTGAAATTGTGGGACGACATCTATAGTTCTTCAAGCAATGGAATGACTTATCCTAATGATATTTTGGTTAGGGTTTCACATAGACTTTTAAATAATGAGAAACACAAGAAAGTATTAGACTATGGTTTTGGTGGAGGAGCCGATTTTATACACTTTTGCAAGAAGGGCTTCCAAGTATCTGGAGTAGAGATTAGTGAGAGTGCCATCGAAAAATTAACAAATAGATTGGAATCCATGGGCATCACTCCTGATCTAAAGTTATTAACGGACGGGAGAATTCCTTTTCCAGATAATTCATTCGATGTAGTTGTTGCTTGGCAAGTTTTATACTATAACGACTGGTCTGGTTTTTACGCTGCTATGAAAGAAATTAATAGGGTGCTTCGTAGGGGCGGAATATTTCTTGGAACGATGGGAGCGATAGGCGACTTTTCACATACCTATAGTCGTTCTTTGGGTAACAATTTATATGAATCTACTGTACCCGGTCAAGAAGGAGCAATCGTCATAATACTGGATAAAGACGATCTCTCAAAATGCTTCCCTAATGAAAAGTTGACTATCGGTGAATTTGGATATGATTTCGGACAGTATCATGGTAAACATTGGATTGTGAGTTACGAAAAAGGTGCAGATCTATGAGTGGTAATAAAAAAATAAATATCCTTGCGCTTACTGGGATTAGGTCTGAATATGACCTTTTGTATCCATTATTAAAAGGAATTGATAGTCATCTGGACTTCGATCTAGGTGTAATAGTTTCTGGTGCTCATTTGTCTCCTTTGCATGATTATTCAGTTCGACAGATAGATAAAGATGAATTTCGTATAGTGGATCACATTGAAAACTTGCTGTACGCGGATTCATTTTCAAGTAAAGCAAAGTCTTCTGCCATATTAATGCAATCACTTGCACAGACTTTATTGCGTGTACAACCTGACTTATTGTTAATCCTTGGTGACCGAGAAGAAGCAATCATCGGATCTTTAACGGCGTCTTACATGAATATACCTGTAGTGCATATAGCTGGCGGTGATAATACAAGTCCAACCGGTGGGGATGTCGATGAACAAATTAGGCATGCAACAACAAAACTAAGCCATGTTCATTTGACCATGATGGAAGAACATTCGGAGCGAATTAAAAAGCTCGGGGAAGAGCCTTGGCGGGTTTTTACTGTAGGCAGCCCAGGTATCGATCGCTTGCGGATGGAACCAGCCTTAGGTGTAGAGGAGATAGCTAACCTTTTAGGAGAAGGTGTTAAAAAGGATTATATTGTGCTTATATATCATCCTTTGAGTTCAACTGTAGCCCAAACTGCAGAAGAATTAAGATTATGCATTGAACAATGTATACAAACAGGCTTACACATTTTTATTGGGTCTCCAAACAGTGATCCTGGTTACCAAGATATTGTACAAGTTTTGCAAGAGTATGCTCACCATCCTCAGGTATGTTTATATAAGAATTTAGAGCGTAATATATTTGTGAATTTACTAAGAAATGCAAGATGCTTGGTTGGGAATTCTTCTTTGGCAATCCATGAGGCTCCGTATCTATGTTTACCATCAGTAAACGTCGGAGAGCGTCAAAAAGGAAGAATTGCTGGAAAGAACGTTCAATTTGTACCTGCTAATGAGGAGGATGTAAGAGGCGCGCTGCAAAAAGCACTCTACGACGTAGACTATAGAAATGAACTCGAAAATGAGCAGTTTATATATGGTGATGGGTTTATGGTCGATAAAACATTGCAAATCTTGTTGTCACTTCCGTCTCGTGAAAAACTACTTGCGAAAAAAATAACCTATTAAAGGAAAGAGGGGGATAAGTGATTATGAAAAAAGTGCTAGTTATTGCTCCTCATCCAGACGATGAAACGCTTGGTTGTGGGGGGACGTTGCTCAAACACATTGCTAATGAAGATGAAGTAAGTTGGCTCATTGTAACGGGAATGCACAGTAATCTTGGCCACACCGATGAGCAGATAGATCGGAGAGAGCGAGAAATAGCAAAAGTTAAAACAATGTACGGATTTAACAATGTATATAACCTTAAGCTCCCTACGACTAATCTCGATACAATCCCTATGCAGAGCATCGTCGCTCAGATTGGAACTGTAATAAATCAATTAGAACCGGAAATTATGTACTTACCTTATCGAGGAGATGTTCATTCAGATCATAAAGTAGTGTTTGATGCAGTAGTTTCATGCAGCAAGTGGTTTCGATACAGTTCAGTAAAAAAGGTACTTGCTTATGAAACTCTGTCAGAGACTGACTTTGGTATTAATCCGGATAATAACGGGTTTCGACCTAACGTGTTTAGCGATATTACGCCGTATCTAGAGAAAAAGCTGGATATACTGAATGTATTTCAGAGCGAAATGGGGGAGTTTCCTTTCCCACGGAGTAACCAGGCAGTACAGGCGCAAGCGAGGGTTCGGGGAGTGGCCGCAGGTTGCGAATCTGCAGAAGCATTTATGTTGCTTAAGGAGATATTGTGAAAATGAACGCATACATCATTGCAGAAGCAGGAGTTAATCACAATGGTTCGTTAGAGTTGGCAGTTGAGTTAGTTAATGTTGCTTCTGCGGCGGGTGCAGACGCAGTGAAATTCCAAACCTTTAAAGCAGAAAATTTGGTAAGCAAATCTGCCAGAAAGGCAGATTATCAAATGATTAATACTGGTAATTCGGAATCCCAATTTGAGATGCTGAAAAAATTGGAATTGAGTCATCAAGAGCATCAAGTTTTGGTACAGCATTGTTTGGCAAAAAAAATACAGTTTCTTTCGACCCCGTTTGACCATGTAAGCTCTGAATTTCTAATTAAAGAACTTGATGTACCAGTTATCAAAATATCTTCGGGAGATTTGACAAACGCTCCCCTCCTGCTTCATGTCTCTCAATCAGGAAAACCAATTATTCTTTCAACGGGCATGAGTACGCTTGGTGAAATTGAATCAGCTTTAAGTGTTTTAGCCTTTGGGTACACCAGTTCCGTTGCTCCTAGTTCCATTAGTGAGTTCGATCTGGCCTACTTCACTGAGCAGGGTCAACAAATGTTGCAAAAAAATGTTACATTGCTCCATTGCACAACAGAATATCCCACTCCTTTTTGGGATGTGAATCTTAAGGCTATGGATACCCTGAAAAACGCTTTTCACCTTAGAGTAGGATTGTCAGATCATACCAATGGTATTTCTGTTGCAATCGCTGCAGTAGCAAGAGGAGCAAGTGTAATTGAAAAGCATTTTACTCTAGATAAAGAATTGCCAGGTCCTGATCACAAGGCTTCGTTAAATCCAACAGAACTCTGTGCGTTGGTAAAGTCTATCCGGGAGGTGGAAGACGCATTAGGATCGGTAACTAAGATTCCTACGAGTTCGGAACGAAAAAACAAAGAAGTGGCCCAAAAAAGTCTTGTTGCAGCGCGAGATATAGCAGCGGGAGAAATATTCACTGTTGAAAATTTGACCGTAAAACGTCCAGCAGGAGGGATATCTCCAATACAATACTGGTCTTGGTTAGGAAAAAAAGCTGTCCGCTCTTATCAAGAGGACGAGATGATCAGAGAATGAGACTGCCAATTATCGTATTAGGTGGAGGAGGGCATTCGAAAGTGCTTATGAATACCCTCCTAATGACGAGCTTCGATGTTAAGGGATTTACAACGCCTGATTCAGAAGATCAAATGAAAATTATTTTTGGAGTGAAAAGATTGGGTGCGGATGATATTATACGAAGCTTCGACCCTACTCAATATAAATTGGTTAATGGAATTGGTTCAATAGGATACCCGGGTATTCGAAGAGAGCTCTTTTATTCCTTTAAAAATAGTGGATATCATTTTGAAAATGTAATCCATCCGTCTGCGATTCTATCTAAAGACACGACGCTACTAGAAGGGGTACAGGTAATGGCAGGTGTGATTGTACAGCCAGGATGTATCGTCGGTGCAAACACAATTATTAATACAAGGGCTACGATTGAACACGATTGCCTTATAGGTGACAACGTTCATATATCCCCAGGGGCTATCATCTGTGGTGATGTAATTATAGGCGATAACGTACATGTCGGTGCAGGTGCTACGGTAATACAAGGTATACGTATCGGAAAGAACAGTATCATAGGTGCTGGTTCTGTGGTAACACGAAACGTTACAGAGGGTGTAAAAGTTGTTGGTGTTCCTGCAAAGGAGGTATAGCTATGTTAAATTGGGAAAAAATTCTAGTCTCTCCTTCCACAGAGATTTTAAGGGCGCTTGAAATCATAGACTCAGGAGCAAAACAAATAGGAATTGTTGTAGATGATAACCGACGGCTTCTAGGGACAATTACAGATGGTGATATTCGTAGAGGGCTGTTAAAAGGCAAAACATTAAACGATCCAATTGAAAGTGTAATGAATCCATTCCCAATCGTGGCTTCTATTTATGATTCAAAAGATAATATTCTGCAACTAATGAAATTTAAAGCGTTACGGGCAATTCCTGTTCTAGATGAAGATGGCAGTGTTATTCAAGTTGAGACATTGGAAGAGTTAATGCAACCGGAAAAGCGTGATAATATTGTCGTTTTAATGGCTGGAGGACTGGGTTCAAGGCTTAGACCACTCACCGATGATTGTCCAAAGCCACTATTAAAAGTGGGAGAACGACCAGTTTTAGAAACGATCCTCATGAATTTTATTGAATATGGATTCTATCGCTTTTATATTTCTGTAAATTATAAGGCGGAGATGATTCGAGATTACTTTGGGGATGGCTCTCGTTGGGGGGTTCAAATATCATACATCGAAGAAAATAAGAGATTAGGTACAGCAGGGGCGCTAAGTTTACTTCCTCTTCGCCCAACCAAACCTTTTTTTGTCATTAACGGTGACCTCTTAACGAAAATTAATTTTGAACAACTATTAGATTTTCATAATTCTTATCAATCGATAGGAACCATGTGTGTCAGGGAATTTAGCCAACAAGTCCCATATGGTGTTGCTCTATTGGATCGGCAAAAGCTTATAGGCATTGAGGAAAAACCAATTCAGAAGTACTTTGTTAACGCGGGAATTTATCTATTAGATCCTACCACTTTAAATTATATTCCAAATAATGAATTCTATGATATGCCTACGCTATTTGATGGCTTAATTAAACGAAATCTATATACAACTGCTTTTCCAATACGAGAATATTGGCTGGATATTGGCAGATTATCTGACTTTGAACGAGCCAATATGGAATTTGCGGAGGTATTTGGATGATCGACAATAAAACTGTGCTTGCGATTATTCCTGCGCGGGGTGGATCGAAAGGAGTTCCGCGGAAGAACATTCGTGAATTGGCTAGTAAGCCTCTAATTGCTTGGACTATTGAAGCTGCGAAGAAGTCTAAGTATATAGATCGTTTAGTTGTTTCGACAGATGATGAGGAAATAGCAGAAGTAGCTAGGAAGTGGGGATGTGAAGTTCCCTTTATTCGGCCTTCTGAACTTGCTCAAGATGATACGCCCGGTATTGATCCTATCCTCCACGCAATGGAGTTGTTGCCTGGCTTTGATTATATTGTATTGCTTCAACCTACATCCCCGTTAAGGAATACAGATGATATTGATAGTTGTTTAGAGAAGTGTATTAATGAGAAGGCGAATGCGTGTGTATCCGTTACAATGACTGACAAATCGCCATTCTGGATGTATCAACTATCGGAAGGGGCTATGTTAGAACCAGTAATTGACTCGAAACAGCCAGTTTTGAGGAGACAGGATGCTCCAGATGTATATGTATTAAACGGAGCAGTATATGTCGCATCGGCAAATTGGTTATACGGAACCCGATCTTTCTTGCAAAGTGAAACAATTGGTTTTGTAATGCCTAAAGAGCGCTCATACGATTTGGACACTCCTTTAGACTTTTTGATTATTGAAACAATATTGGAAAACAACATGCAATTTCAAAATAGCTAACGGAGAGGTGTCATCAACATGAAGCAAGAGGTTAAAAGCTTAATCGGATACCTGAAAACACTAAATCGTAAAATCGAAGAATTATTAAACAGTAGTTGCTTGGAAGAAGCCAAAGAAATGATAGATGAATATGCCAAATACCTAAGAGATGCTGATTATTATTCTTTTTTAGCGTCATATAAATTGCAAATAGGTGAATTTAACGATGCACTCCAAATATTAATAGAAGGTATTGGAAAGCATCCATTTCATTACGAGATGAATTATAACCTTGGTATCATTTATGAGACTAAAGAAGCGATAAAAAGCCTGGAGTATTATACGTATGCTTGTAAATATGCTAGGGGACAAGAAGAGAAAGACAGAGCGCTAGATAATATACAAAGAGTCTCAGGGATGCTCTTAACAAATTCTAAAACTAATAACGAACAGGTATATAGTGAGATTAAGCGTTGCCGAAGTATATTAAACGAGAATGATGGTAGGGCGTTCCCACTTGATCAAAATGGCAAAAGTTTAGTAAGAAACATTTTGCATGCAGGCACTGATGAAGAGTTAATGGTTAATATGTACAAATCTTTTAAAGTAGCGGATGTTGATAATAGCACTGCGATCTATTTTAAAACGGAATTGTTTAAAGGAAAGAATAATAAAGGAGAGATAGATTTAAATCTAAAGAATCCTGCTATAGTTCCGATTTCCTTAATTGAACCATTTACAAAAGTCGATATAACCGTCAACAATGAAAAATTCCAATTTGAAGAGGAACACTTTGTATACAACAGATACCACTATCTTAAATTGGACAAAGGGAACGTGAAGATTAAAACAAATAAAAATATCTTTGTGGGGAATCCTATTGAAGTTGCGGAGCAACCTGAAGATCCAAAATTAATACTAAAGATATTCATTGATGGATTAGCATTCAAGTTTTTAGAACAAAAAGGCATGGATAATCTAATGCCGAACACAAATAAATTCTTCAGGGATGGATTTATATCTACAAATTGCTATGCGACTAGCGAATGGACTTTACCAAGTAAGGCTAGTATCAATACAGGCAAATATGCGACTAATCATAAGCTACTGCATCCAACGTACAATTTTGCTTTCGAAAAATTCAATGAGCTGTTACCAGGTTATTTAAAGAAAGCGGGCTATTTTACAACTAAAATATGTACGAACTGGAGAACTACCCCTTCATTTGGATACTATAAGGGATTTGATCGAATCGTGTATCAAAACTTTTGTGGGGGCATGGATTGTGGAGAAGTCATAGCAGAAGCGATAGAGCATTTGGAGGCTTTTGAGAAGCATAATAAATATGTGTCCATTTCACTTATGGATCTGCATAATGTACCTGATGAAATTGAAGATACTTTATATGGTCAAACAAATACAGATCTTAGGTACCGTATAGATACCAAGAATAAAGGAGAAACATCTGTCTTAACAAAATACGATGAGAATAAAATTATTAAATACTATCAAGAAATCAAACGAGTCGATGTGTTTCTAGGTACGCTATTTGATTATATTAGTAATAAATATACAAATGACGAAATTTTAGTGGTTTTGCACTCGGATCATGGACAAACATTTTTAGAGAATGAGAAAGAGCAAGAGAGTAACATCTTACATGATAGTCGCCGGAAGATACCGTTGATGATAAAAGGAAACAATGTCCCCAATTTGATGTCGGACGAAATTATTGAGGCAGTAGATATTTTACCAATCATTCTGGAGCTATGTGGAATTGAAATCCCCAATCATATAGACGGCAAGCTACCGAAGTCATTTGGAGGGGAATCTAACAGACAGTTTGCTATTACCCAAGTGCTCCATCCAAATCAGTCCTACAAGGCAGCTATTTCCGATGATTTACATTTATTTTATTTTGAAACAAAAGATAGCGTAGGGGACGACTTGTCCATTAATGTTGAGAATTTCACAGTGGTTCTCATTAATAAAGAGACCCAAAATGACGATACAATATTATACGCTGAAAAAGTAAATCAATATGAGCAGGTCGTATTTGAACTAATAAAGGATTTTATCAGATGGAATAAAGAAGCTAATTAGTAGGAGACGGGGAAAACATATGCCGAACACAAAAAAGGTAGATTGGATCAACGACGAGGCAAATGTGGAATATTGGGATGAGTATTACAAGAAGGCAGCGATGCAAGAAGAGTCAACTTTTTGTAAATATGTAAAAAAACAACTAGACAAAAATGCAATCGTATTGGACATTGGCTGTGGATCTGGAAGAGATACATTTTCTTTTGCTAAAGATGGCTATGAAGTTGTTGGAATCGATAGATCTAAAGAGGTAATTAAAATTAATAGAAATACAAAAGAAGAAAAGTTCTCCACTTCAAAACTGGATTTTCATGTAGTTGATCTCAGTGATGAGAGAACATTAAATGACATATTAGAATCGACAAGTCGTAAAGCTATCTCGGAAGACAAAAGTCTTGTTGTATATCTTAGATTCCTACTACATTCGATAAATGAAAAAACAGAGGAAATACTACTAAGAACTATATCGAAACATGTACCGACAGGTTGTTATTTTGCTGCAGAATTTCGAACAGTAGAAGATTATGGTCGGGACAAAGTATATGATGACCACTATCGAAGATTTATTGATGCTGAAGATCTCGTTAGTAATTTAGAGAGTAAGTATAATTTTTCCAAAATTGATTTCATTAAAGGAACTGGATTGTCAGTTTATAAAAATGAAGATCCATATCTTGCGAGAATTCTTATGAAAAAAAGTAAATGATCATAAAGAAACATAAGTGAAGAAAAGTGCAGTGGTAAAGGGTTGATACGAAAAAACCGATAATTATCTTAGGAAAATATCTCCTAAGGAGGAAGGATCATGGATCTAAATTCAGTTCAAGGATTTATGAAACCAAAACCGTATAATGAGTTTACTCAAACGAATAGTCAACCTCAAGAGAAGCTAGTATCCATACAGGAACAACGGAATAATAAACTTGATTTTGAGAAGGAGATTGCAGGTATTAATAAGTGGCTGCAGTCAACAAGCTCTCATGTTAAGTTTACTCTTCATGAAGATCTTAACGAGTACTATGTACAAGTAATAAATGATCAGACAAATGAAGTCATACGTGAAATTCCTTCTAAGAAAGTAATGGATATGGTAGCGAAAATGCATGAAATGATCGGTTTGTTGGTGGACGAAAAAAGATAGGGGGCATGATGTATGGGAATCCGCTTAACAGGTATGGCTTCAGGTATGGACACTGAGAAAATGATTAAGGATATGATGAAAGCACAGCGACAACCAGTAAATCGGCTAGAAAAAAGTAAGATTTCAACCGAGTGGAAAAGAGACGCGTATCGTGAGATGAATACGCTTTTGGCTGATCTTCAAAAGACAGTCAATGACATACGTTATTCGGCTAATTTTAATAAAAAGGTTGCCTCTTCGGAAAATGATGCGATTGCTTCTGCAAAAGTAACGGGCACGCCAAAATTGTCATCATATTCTATTGAAGTGCAAAAGTTAGCAAAGTCAGAAATGCCTGCTTCGATGCAGTTTGATATTGCAGCATCTATTACTAGTTCAAAACAACAGTTAGGTGCTTCCTTTGAATTTGCAATTGATGGTGACACAGCCAACACGATCAAAGTTGAAGCAACGGACACGATCGATAGTGTTATTGCCAAAATCAATGGCTCTGGTAAGGGCGTGGAAGCATTTCATATAGACAACAAACTTGTCATTAAATCTATCAATGGTAATAATCTCGGTGGAGATAACCAATTCGATATTAAAGTTCAAGGTGGCGGAGATGGTAGCGTTTTAGGTATGACGGCAGCGGCAACTTCTAATCCATCCTCTACTCGAGTAGCAGGTGAAGATGCAGTTGTCGTAATTAACGGTGTAAAGCAGACATCTAAATCCAACGTATTTAAGTATGATGGAGTGGAGTTTACTGTTAAGACTATCAATACGGGTAATCCACTAACAATCAACGCAAAAACTGATGAAGAGGCTGTTTTTAATTCTATTAAAGGGTTTGTAGAAAAGTACAATAATGTCATTGAGACAATTAATAAGAAAATAACGGAGCCAAAGTATAAAGGGTATCAGCCTTTACTGGATGAAGAGAAAGAAGCTCTCGGCGATAAAACAGCAGAGAAAATGGATAAAATGGCGATGAGCGGAATTTTGATTCGCGATTCGTATTTAACTAGCGCGCTGAATGAAATGCGTCGCTCGATTAGCGCTCCTCTAACAGGTACAGGAGTAAATTCTGCATTTGATACGCTTTCTGAAATAGGTATCGGAGGTCCTCCAACAGGTAAGTCAGCTTATCAAGAAAATGGAAAGCTATATCTAAATGAAGAAAAGTTACGGAATGCGATTAGCAATAATGGCGCGGATGTTGTAAAACTTTTCACTAGTTTCAGTTCTAGTACAGATACTGGTACAAAGTACAACGAAAGCGGGATTGCAGAGAGACTTTATAGTAACTTGAGTAAAGCTATGTCAGATATTACCAAACAGGCAGGGAGCGGAACTGTTGTAAATGACGACAGTTATCTCAGCAAAAAAATCGGTCAAATGGCAGATGACATTAAATCTTGGGAAGATCGTTTGAAAATAATTGAGAATCGCTATTATAAACAATACGCGGCTATGGAAACAGCAATGTCCAAAGCCCAATCCCAGGGTTCATGGTTTGCACAAATGTTAGGGCAGAAATAACAGGGAGTGATGCAGATGTTACAAAATGCTGCACAAACATACCAGTCCAACCAGGTAACAACCGCTAATCCTGCTGATTTGACACTAATGCTGTACAATGGAGCACTTAAGTTTATTAAACAGGCAAAAGTAGCTTTAGAGGAAAAGGACGTAATAAAATCTCACGAGGCATCATTGAAAGTTCAGAATATCCTTTATGAGCTAATATCCACTTTAAAAAGCGACTATGAGATCTCCAAGGAATTCGCCAAACTCTACGAATATATGCTTCAACGTACGATTGAGGCGAACATGCACAAAGACGTTAACATTCTTTTAGAAGTAGAAGACCTGTTTATTCAATTCCGAGACACTTGGAAAGAAGCCATGCTTTTGGCGAAGAAACAAGGGTAAGGTATACAATATGGAAATGACAGTCGATGTTCTTCTAAATAGTCTGCTAGAAACAACATTACGCTTAGAGAAAGTAGTAAGTGTAAAGGATTCTGAACCAGATGCATGGTTGTCCATATTGGACGAAAGAGAAGAAATGATTTCTCAAATACAGCATCAGGGTTTAGACAATGAATCGCTATCTGCCTTGCAAAAGCAACAGCTGGAGCAAATTTACGAGATTAACCAACGCCTCATTCCCCTGATCGATGGAAGAATGCAAGGCGTCCAGCAACAACTTAACAGCCTCCAACGAAGCAAGCTCGCAATGAATACGTACAACGAAGCAGGTCCAAACGGCTATGGTGCCTTTTTCGACCGCAAAAAGTAAAAACGGCCGGGGAACCGGCCGTTTTCTTTTCACCACTTATGCACGAATATCGATCGTTTTTCCAAGAGATGGATGACTTGCCTGCGCGGCTTGAACATTTTGCTGCGTCTTAGCAAAACCCTCCAACATGATAGAAGCTTGCGCTTGCGCAGTCTCCTGCACCTGCTTCGTCAAACTAATGGTAACAGCTTGCTTTAATTGTACGGCATTCACAGATGATCACCTCTTTACTAGAATTACTTTCTTTATCATTATCGACATTTTTTATAACAAGCTTCACTATAACCATGACTCTATTCTCTCTTCTTTATTCCACCATCTGCTATACTTTAAGAACAACTTGCTGAAAAACTAGGAAGGTGAATCACTTTTGTCCACAAAACGTCGCTCACTCGTCTTAATCGGAGCCGTCCTCCTCATCTTCATACACGCGGTCTACCTAAACGGAACCTTATCGGACCTCCTCAACGTAACCGCCGTCGAGCTAGTCGCGCTCTCCGTTGTCATGTCCTACGCAGTCAAACGTAAGCATCTCGACTTGAAAAAAATCTGGCGCCTGCTCATTCACGGTCGGCAAAGCAACGTCGAAGAAACGATCAAGCGCTTCTACTACTATGCGCTCGTCCAGAAGGAACAGGGCTATATCGCGCTCGAAAAGGAGCTGCAACAAGAACCCGATTCGTTTATCCAGCGAGGATGCTTACTGGCGGTCGAGGGTGTTCCCGAAGAAGAGCTGCGTCTAATTCTGGAGAACGAGCTAAAGGGCGAGCAGTATCGCTACCAACAGTCGGCAGGGTTCTTCCGTCTGATCAGCTTGCTGGCACCGGGGATGGGGCTGGTAGGTACGCTCTTGGGGATGACGGGTGTACTGAAGTCGCTCGAAGACATGGCCTTGACCGGACACAGCCTGAGCGCAGCGGTCGTGGCGACGTTGTATGGCGCGCTCTTGGCGAACTTGTTCGCGTTGCCATGCTACTACCGCCTGATGGATCTGTACGACCGGGAAATGTTTGAAAAGCGTCTTTTCATCGAAGGCTGTGTTGGTCTCCAGCGCATGGAGACACCACGCTTGTTGTTTGAAAAGCTGAACTCCTTCTTGCCAGGTGACCAAAAGCTGGTGCTGATTAAAGAAGCAGGCAGCATGAAGGGCACGATTGAAAGGCAGGACCGCTATGCATGACGACCGGTTATACGACGAAAAAGAGCTAGAAAAAAGCTGGCTGCTTAGCTACAGTGACCTGATTACACTGTTGTTCGTGATCGTGATTATTATTGCGGCGACACAGACGAAGAGCATTCAGTCACAAAAGGAAGATGTCCAAAAAGAAAAAGCGAGCTTGGAGAAGGTACATGAGAGTCTCGACCTGCTCAACCTGCAAAAGCTGGAGCTACAGCGAGAGGTCTACCAATTGGAGGCTCGCCAGAAGGAGCTCAAGGGAGAAAAAGTAAAAGAAGGCTCCGAAGACACCGCAAACGTGCCGAAGCGGCCGATGGGCCTGTCTGACTCGAGTGAGCGCGATATGGAGACGGTACGCAACCAGCTATCCTCCGCTTTGGCTGAGCTGAATCTCGACTACGAGGAGACCGAGGAAGGCCTGCGTATCCGTTTGCCGGAAACAATTTTGTTTACGAGTGGTTCGGCAGACCTACAGGCCCAAGGGAAGCAAGTCGTCGGGACGGTAGCAGGGGTTTTGAAGCGCTTTGAGCACAAGGTGCGAATCGAGGGCTATACAGATGATGTGCCGATATCTCGCAGCTCCTTCCAATCCAACTGGGAGCTATCCTCAGCGCGCGCGATCTCTGTCATGCGTGAAATGGTGGATGCTAACTCCTTACCAGCGTCTCGCTTTACAGTGGCTGGCTTGGGCGAGTACAAACCGCTTGTGGATAACTCCAACGCGGAGAACCGTGCGAAGAATCGTCGGGTAGAGATCGTGATTTTGGGGGAAAAATAATAATTCATTATTTTCAGATAAAAGCAGGATTTTTATATGCAGGATAGAACTATATCCCGTATATATGAATCCTGTTTTTTTGCTGCTAGATATACTTATTTTCCCATTTCGTTCCCCTTACTTTCGTACTAAAGTGGCAGAATATACAGGAAAATAGTTATGCCCAGCTTGTGCACAATGGTATGTGGATAATGTGGATAACTCTGTGGAGAACGCAAAAAATCCGTAATTTCCATGTGGACATTGCTGGGGACAAAATGGGCAGATAGAGAGACACAAGGGGGATTTCGAGATGCGTATCGGGACAAATTGGTTCAAATCGCTCGCGTTGGTCGTCGGTGTGGGGATGCTCCTCGCAGGCTGTGGATCGGGTGGTCAGCAAACGTCTGGTAGTGGCGGAGCGAGTGGTGGTTCGGCTGACAAGGTTTACGTAGTGGGTACAGATGCGGCATATCCACCGTTCCAAATGCTTGAGGCTGACAAGATTAGTGGCCATGACATCGATGTGATGAACGCGATCGCGGAAGCTGGCGGATTCAAGATCGAATGGAAAAACACCGGGTGGGACCCGCTTTTTGATGGACTGGATAAAGGGACGGTTGATATTGGAATCTCGTCTATCACGATCACGGAGAAGCGCAAGGAGAAATACGATTTTTCGGACTCATACTTTGAAGCGAATCAACTCATTCTGGTAGCGGAAGATTCTCCAGTGACGAAGCTGGCAGATTTGAAAGGCAAGAAGATCGGGGTTCAAGCTGCGACCACGGGTGAAGAAGTGGTCAAAAAAGCGTTTGGAGATACCTATGAAGGCTTGAAGGGCTATGATGATATGCCATCTTCCGTCGATGACTTCTTTAATGGTCGAGTCGATGCAGTAATTGGCGACAATGGCGTTTTGTCATACTACGTGAATAAAGTAAAAGATAAGAAGTTTAAGCTGATAAAAGATGATTCCTTTGAAAAGGAATTTTACGGAATTATCGTGAAAAAGGGCAATGCCGATGCGATTAACAAAATTAACGACGGATTGAAAAAGATAAAAGAAAATGGAAAGCTGCAGGAAATTTACACCCAGTACTTTGGCAATAAGTAGGCAGCAAAATGGCCGGGTGCGTCTTTTGACGTAGCCGGCGTTTGTTCGCAGCTTGGCTTGCTGACAGGAAGAAGGGAGGATGAGCCATTGGACTGGAGTGTCATCTACGACTACCGTGAACTGTTTATCCGAGGCATTATGAATACGATTTTACTAACGGCAGTGGCTACGGTTTGCGGAACATTTTTGGGGTTATTCATCAGCTTGGGCAAAATGTCCTCCAAGCGAATCTTACGTTGGACTTGTTCGATTTACGTAGAGCTGTTTCGGGGAACTCCGATGCTGGTCCAAATTTTGCTGATTCATTTTGCGGTGATTCCGTCGATTTGGGGTATTCTGTATCCGGGAGCGAGCAGCCCGGAAGCGATTTATTCAGGCTTCGTCGCGCTTTCACTCAATGCGGCTGCCTATATGGCGGAAATCTTTCGGGCCGGCATCCAATCGATTGATCCGGGGCAAATGGAAGCGGCACGATCACTTGGCATGAACAAGGGCCTTGCGATGCGCCAAATTATACTTCCGCAAGCGTTTACACGAATGTTACCTGCGATCGGAAATGAGTTTATTGCTCTTTTGAAGGATTCATCTCTTTTGGCAGTAATCGCGACACCGGAATTAAACTACGCAGCCATGAACGTGGCGAAAAGTACATTTGAGCGCTACCCCCCGTATCTAACAGAGGCGGCGGTTTACCTGGTACTTACGTTGTTCTTGTCCCGTATAGTCGTAAGAGGATTAGAGAAAAAATATTCCACGCGGTAGTGAGTGAGCCTGTGAAGACGAAACAATAGCAAAATCCCTCTGATTCCTTAATCGGACAGGGGGATTCGTTTTTTCACGTGTTTAACTGATCATTCTTTGAATGCGTAGCGAACGCTGGAGTCTCAGGTCTATAAATTCATTCCCTCTACGAACGAGAGGGCGCATAGGCTCATCAGTATGAATCATAATGATTTCGACGTGGTCGCCATTGTTTAAAAGCGCATGGGAGCCGACGTAAAGCAAGATAATGTAATGGATAAAACGAGATACAATCATCGGATTTAATTGACCTGTACAAGCTGACTCCCACAGAACATTCGCGGCTTCAAAGGGAGAGGTTCCCTTCCGATACACGCGATCTGTGCATATCGCATCAAATGTGTCTGCGACACTGATGATTTGGCATTCAAAAGGGATGCCATCTTTTTTTTGTCCGAGAGGATATCCACTTCCATCCCAACGTTCGTGGTGCATCAGGGCGCACTGTGCCAGCAAGTTGTCGGCATCGTCCATGGTGCGCAGAAGCTCGTAGCCGTATACGGTATGCTTTTTCATTATCGTATATTCTTCGTCTGTCAAACGTTCTGGCTTGGACAGTAGCTCATCGGGAATTTTCATCTTGCCGATGTCATGAAGAAGACCTGCAAGGCCCAAAAAATGAACATCACGTTGCGGCAATCCTATGATTTTTCCGATTAAAGCTGCCACGATACCTACATGCAGGGAGTGGCGATACGTATAGCTTTCTGTTCCTTCATTCAAATAAATGAAGCGCAGAAATCTCATGTGATGAAGAACTTGATCGAGCATAGGGTGAACAGCGTCGCTAAATTGTTGCAGTTTGGGAGTACCCCCATTTGCGAGCTGGTTAAATAAATACTCGGTTTTTTGTACGGCCACCATATAGGCCTTTGCAGCCTCCGACTCACTCCAATGAAGGAGAGGAAAGGGCATTTCGGGTGCTTCCGAGTCTGTAGTAACGTGTACGGCTTCTACCTGGTGGGCCTCTAGTAGTCGTATATCACTAAGATGAAGGATTGCACCAGCGGGTAGTAAAAGCAGCCCGTATTCATTGTAAACGTCTTGAGCGAGCGTTGTTCCGATAAGTGAATGGGAAGGTTTTACCTCTGCCATGAGGACTCCTCCAGTGCGATGTACGACCGCGATATAGGATGGGATGATTACGTGTCCTATTATAGCATAGGGAATCTAGTAAGTATTGGTAAAATAATGTCGGATATTGATGGTTTGTAAAAGATTTGCAAAGATTTTTTTAAGCTGAGTGGAAGGATTATTTACAGAGGTGGCGAATACGTATGTATAGACGGAAGGAGGTTGGAACCATGAAATTTAACATTCGTGGAGAAAACATTCAAGTCACCGCTGCACTTAGAGAATATGTCGAAAAGAAAGTCGGCCGTCTGGAAAAATATTTTGAAACTCCACAGCCTACAGAAGTACAAGTCACCATGCATGTACACAGAGGAGAAGGCACGATCGAGGTAACGATCCCGTTGAGTGGGGTGATTATCCGAGCGGAGGAAACGCACGAAGATATGTATGCTGCTATCGATCTGGTAGTAGAAAAGCTGGAACGTCAGATTCGCAAACACAAAACGAAGCTGATGAGGAAACTTCGAGTGGATTCGACTGGAAGAATCGCACAGCGTGAGAGTCAGCCAGTAGCAGTCATGATCCCGGATGTGGATGAGGAGGATATCGACATCGATATCGTTCGAACCAAACGCTTCGATCTGAAGCCGATGGATGCACAGGAAGCGGTCATGCAGATGGATATGCTGGGACACAGCTTCTTCGTTTTCCAAAACAGTGACACCAATGACGTCAGTGTGGTGTATCGCCGCAATGATGGGCGTTATGGATTGATTGAACCAAAATAACGAAACTTTACACATTCTCATTCGTATAAGACTAGGGAGTTGCTATTGGCAACTCCCTTTACTTGTGTAGAGGATGCTCTATTTGATAAAATATCTTTTTAGAAAGTATTATTTTCGTAGAATCGGTATCCTTTTTTATTATTGGACTCATGCCGGCTTGTGCATTTTTGTTTGGCAGTATATGGAAGGGGTGTCCTCATGCTAGGACTCGTTAAAAAGATATTCGGCGATAGCAATGAACGCGAAGTAAAGAAAATGTTTAAGCGTGTAGAAAGTATCAACGCACTGGAACCAACGATTAAGGCACTCTCGGATGACCAATTGCGGGAGAAGACAGCTGAGTTTAAGGCTCGCTTGGCAAATGGAGAAGAGCTGGACAAAATTTTGAATGAAGCGTTTGCCGTTGTACGTGAAGCGTCGATCCGTGTACTGGGCATGCGTCACTTCGACGTCCAGATGATTGGTGGTATGGTGCTTCAGGAAGGTCGTATCTCCGAGATGAAGACGGGGGAAGGTAAAACGCTGGTTGCGACACTAGCGACATACCTGAATGCCCTGATGGGAAAAGGCGTCCACGTCGTTACCGTGAACGAATACTTGGCTGAGCGTGACTCGAGCATCATGGGTAAACTGTATAACTTCCTCGGGCTGACAGTCGGTTTGAACAAGAATGGACTGAACCCAGAAGAAAAGCGGGAAGCATACGCATGTGATATTACGTATGGTACGAACAATGAGTTTGGCTTCGATTACTTGCGTGACAATATGGTTCTGTACAAGGAACAAATGGTGCAACGTCCACTCTTCTTCGCTATCATCGACGAGGTGGACAGCATTTTGATTGACGAAGCACGTACGCCGTTGATCATCTCCGGTTCTGCTAACAAATCGACAGAGCTGTATTACATCTGCTCGCATTTTGTGAAGCGCTTGGAAGAAGAAAAAGATTTCACAATCGATGAGAAGCTGAAAATCGTCAACCTCACAGATGATGGTGTAAGCAAAGTCGAACAGGCATTCAACATCGACAACCTGTACGATACGGCACATATCACGTTGAACCACCACATTACGGCGGCGTTGAAAGCACAAGTGCTGTTCAAGCGCGATGTCGATTATGTGGTGCAGGAAGGCGAAGTGGTGATCGTCGATGAGTTCACCGGCCGTCTGATGGTTGGACGTCGTTACAGCGATGGCTTGCATCAAGCGATTGAAGCCAAAGAAGGTCTGCGTGTTCAGAGCGAGAGCATGACACTGGCGACCATTACCTTGCAAAACTACTTCCGTATGTATGAGAAGCTGGCGGGTATGACAGGTACAGCGAAGACGGAAGAAGAAGAGTTCAAAAAGATTTACGGTCTCGATGTTGTGGTTATTCCAACGAATAAGCCAGTACAGCGTGTCGATTCACCTGACCTTGTTTTCAAAACAGAGGCAGCTAAATATCGTGCGGTTGTAAACGACATTGTGGAGCGTCACAAAAAGGGCCAACCGATCCTGGTAGGTACCATTTCTATCGAAAACTCGG
This sequence comes from Brevibacillus brevis NBRC 100599, assembly GCF_000010165.1. NCBI lineage: Bacteria > Bacillati > Bacillota > Bacilli > Caryophanales > Paenibacillaceae > Brevibacillus > Brevibacillus brevis. The sequence goes on along the minus strand of NC_012491.1, from coordinate 5,626,603 downwards.
AGCGCTTGTCCCAAATGCTGAAGCAAAAAGGCGTACCGCATAACGTATTGAACGCGAAGCAGCATGAGCGCGAGGCAGAAATTGTTGCACGTGCAGGTGTGTACGGAGCGGTGACCATTGCCACAAACATGGCGGGTCGTGGTACGGACATTCAGCTTGGCGAAGGTGTTGCGGAGCTGGGCGGTCTTCATATTATCGGTACAGAACGTCACGAGAGCCGCCGGATTGACAATCAGCTGCGCGGTCGTGCCGGTCGTCAGGGGGACCCGGGTTCATCCCAGTTCTTCCTCTCGATGCAAGATGAGCTCATGCGTCGTTTCGGTGCGGACAATATCATGAATATGATGGATCGTTTGGGTATGGAAGAGGATATGCCGATCGAGAGCCGCCTGGTTACTCGTGCGGTAGAATCCGCGCAGAAGCGTGTAGAGGGATCGAACTTCGATGCACGTAAAGGCGTTCTCCAGTACGACGACGTGATGAATCAGCAGCGTCTGGTTGTCTACAAACAGCGTAAAGACATCCTGGAACACGAAAACCTCAGCGATGTTGCTTTGAATATGATCTACGCAGTGATGGAGCGCGCAGTGTCTCTGCATTGCCCAAAAGAAGAGGTACCAGAGGATTGGGATCTGCAAGCATTGGCCGATGCTGCCAACAATGGATTCCTCTATGAAGAAACGATTACGGCTAAAATGCTGAAAGGCATGGAAGCAGAGGAAATTCTCGAGCTGTTGAAAGCAGAAGTCGATAAGCAGTACAAACAGCGTGAAGAAGAAATCGGCGAATCGATTCGCGAGTTTGAAAAAGTCGTTATTCTGCGTGCTGTCGACAGCAAGTGGATGGATCACATCGATGCAATGGATCAGTTGCGTCAAGGGATTCACCTGCGCGCCTACGCACAAAACGATCCGCTTCGTGAGTACCAGTTCGAAGGATACGAAATGTATCAAGGTATGCTGGCTGCTGTTCAGGAAGAAGTCGCTATGTATATCATGAAGGCCGAAGTCAGCCAAAACCTGGAGCGTCAAGATGTCATTCGCGGTCAAGGAATCGATATGGACAACTTGCAAACCTCCGGACCATCCGATCGTCCAGATCCGGAGACCTCCGGTGATGCTGATCCGAAAAACCGTGCACAGCGTCGCGCTCAGGAGCAGGAACGCAAACGCCAAAATAAGAAACAATAAGCAATAACAGAACATTCTTCTCGTATCGGCAAATTCGGTACGAGGGGAATGTTTTTTTCTTGCCCATTCCTAATGCCTTGACAGTATTCGTCCTCATCTATTCTTCCTCGTCTGATATTAACGATCTATTTGTCTAACACTGGTAAATGTGATCGAACGATTCAGGTGGTAATTATCTGAAAAATAAATAGAATCGTAAGTACAACACTTTTACCAAAAATTCACGAAGACGGGGGAATGAACAAATGAGAACGTCAGTGAACGTGATGGGGATACAAACGAAGAATACGATGGAGCGCATTTCCGTTACTTTAAAAGCAGTCCTAAAGACAGGAAAAGAAAATAAAAAAGTACAGCTCATTGAAAAGGAGGAGGGAATCGAATTACCGAGAGTCATCTCAGCGCAAGACCCGGTCTTTGAGGACAAGCGACTGATGGAGGAAATTCCGGAGCCGAATTGGAATGAGGCCTTGATCGCACCGCCGAGTGGAATGGTGGATCGAACGCGTGAAAGTCCGCTATCCAAAACCTATCGAAAAACACACAACTGGAAGCGACAAGCTATCATCAAGCAAGCATACCAGCAAAAAGCAAGCGAAGCTCGGCGTACCCATCTCAATCTGGTTGCTGCCCCACAGGTGGAAAATAAACAACCACATGAAATCCGAGACCTGAGATCCTCGCCATCACCACCTGTGGTAACGTAAAAAAGGTAGCGGCGAAGTCCCTTTTCTAAACGTGACAAGCTGCCGTATTTGCGCATCTGGCAAATTACGTTACAATAAAACATAGCTTACGTAAAGAGAAGGTGATTCGCAACATGGCATTAATCGATATTGCGGACATCAAACAAGAGATGTCTAGCATGGCTAAGCGTTTAGCGGATATCAGGGGGTCTCTTTGACCTCCCAGTAAAACAGGAACGAATCGGTGAACTGGAAGAGCGCATGCTGGCACCCGATTTTTGGGATGACAACGATGCAGCTCAGAAGACAATCAGTGAACTGAATGCAATCAAAAGCCTCGTGGAGACGATGGCCAAGCTGGATTCCCAGTACGAGGATCTCCAGGTAATGTTGGAACTCGTCATCGAAGAAGGGGATTCCTCCCTCATTCCAGATCTGTATGACAGTACGCAGGAGCTGCGCAAGTCATTTGAGAGCTTTGAGCTGGAATTGCTTTTGAGTGATGAATACGACAAAAACAACGCCATTCTGGAGCTACATCCGGGAGCGGGTGGTACGGAGTCCCAGGATTGGGCGTCCATGCTTCTACGTATGTATACACGTTGGGGGGATGCCAAGGGCTTCAAGGTCGAAACATTGGACTATTTGCCTGGCGATGAAGCCGGTGTAAAAAGTGTCACTCTCCTCATTAAGGGTTACAATGCGTATGGCTACCTCAAATCAGAAAAAGGGGTTCATCGTCTTGTGCGGATATCTCCGTTTGATGCCTCTGGACGTCGACACACATCGTTTGTGTCTTGCAACGTCCTGCCGGAGATCGAAGACGATAACGTGGTAGACATACGTACTGAGGACCTGAAAGTCGATACGTATCGTTCCAGTGGTGCGGGTGGTCAGCATATCAACACGACTGACTCCGCTGTAAGGATTACTCACTTGCCTTCTGGAATTGTGGTGACGTGTCAAACAGAACGCTCCCAGATTAAAAACCGAGAGCGTGCGATGAAGATGCTGACGGCACGACTGTTTGAGAAGAAACGGGAAGAACAAGAGAAAACGTTGGCCGCGATTCAAGGTGAACAAAAAGATATTGCATGGGGCAGCCAAATACGTTCCTATGTCTTCCACCCATACAGTCTGGTAAAAGACCACCGGACGAATATGGAGGTAGGGAACGTTCAAGCAGTCATGGATGGTGAAATTGATTCGTTTATCGATGCCTATCTGCGCGCGCAGATTAATCGTTAAACGAAACAGTAGGCTTCAAGGCTTTTGGTATGGAGATCGATACGGTGGTTCCTTTGCCAACATCGCTGGCGATGTTGATGGTACCGCCGTGATCGCGAATAATTTTTGTGCTTACCATTAACCCCAGGCCAGTTCCTGTTTCTTTTGTACTATAAAAAAGCTCTCCTAATCGGGGAAGTAGCTCGGCAGGGATGCCTTGTCCTTGATCGCTGATTCGGATGATCACATCAGAAGGGCGCTCTACAACCTTGATTGTGAGATTTCCACCTAACGGCATGGCTTCCATGCCGTTTTTTATGATGTTTATGAAAACTTGCTTGATTTGATATTCCTCACACAATATGAGGGACGTGACTTGCGGAAAATCAGTGAGAATGGATACATTTTTAAGAAGTGCCTGCGGCTCCAAAAGCTTAATGACAGACGAAAGCAATGGCAAAAGGCCGTTGGGAGCAAATCGCAACGTTTGCGGCTTGGCCATTATTAAAAGCTCACTGGTAATCGAAGTAATCCGGTCGATTTCGGATCGCATAATTTGCAGGTATTGCTGATTGGCGAACTCGTCCCCTTCCATGAGTTGAATAAACCCTTTCAAGGCCGTAAGCGGATTGCGAATTTCATGTGCGATACCTGCGGCAAGCTCTCCTAGAACGGAAAGCTTGTCAGAGTAACGAAGCAATTCTTCTGATTGCCGACGTTCTGTAATATCACGTGCCACAAAAACCGTGCTGAGAATATGACCGTTTGAACAAACGTCAGGTGTCCCCTTCACATCGAAAAGCAACATTCTACCGTCTGGGTGCGGGTAATGGTACTCGGCGTCGAGCGTGGCCTTCTGCTTCAACATTTGAGCAAAATCGTTCTTGGCGTTGGTTACTTGTTCAGGATGAATCAAGATCGAAAAATGCTGGTTGATCACTTGATCAATCGTGAGACCAGTTACCGCCTGAACAGAAGGGGAAGCGTAGGTAATCATTCCGTCCACATTTACAATAAAAATCAAATCCATAATGTTTTCGGATATTAACCGAAAGTTCTCTTGCATCTGATGAAGAGCCTCTTCCATTTTCTTCTGCTGCGTGATGTTTCTGGCAATGGAATAACGGCTGATGATTTCGCCGTTTTGAAAAATGGGAAAGCTGGAAGCGATAATATCCACAACCTGCCCGTTTTTATGGAGCAATTGATAATGCTTATTTTTTCTGATTCCTGTGGAGAGGATTTGTTGTTGTTTCTTACTATCAAGACCCTCAGTAGAAGCGAGGATTTCCCAAATTTGCATACGCAGCAATTCTTGAGAGGTGAATCCTACCAATGCTTCACCAGCAGCGTTTACGCCTGTGAATCTGCCCTGCATGTCGAACATGAAAACAGCGTCAGGATTGTTGTGGAAGAGAGATGTATATAACTGTATCTGCGTGTCCATACCTATCCGCCTCTCTGTTGCTACTTGCTACCTTTGAATCGTTCGCTGTAGAAAGGAAAAATCCTACTAGACCAAAGTCCGTATTCATAATTATGTTATACTTCTGAAAAGAACAAGGTCATGAAAAAGGAGAGAAACGGTCATGTTGTATGTCGCATTTTTGCCAATCGTGAATCAAGAGTTGAATGCTCAAGTAAGACCTGCGCATCTTTCGTATATCAATGATTTGTACAAGCAGGGAAAAGTGGTCATGGCAGGACCCTTTACAGATAAACTTGGCGGATTGGTTATTTACAAAGCGGATTCTCTGGAAGAAGCCCGCAAATTAGCTGAGGCTGATCCAGTTGTTGTGGAAGGCGCGCGGACGTTGGAGTTACGTGAATGGAGTCCATTGGAATTTCCTTTGTCCTAAATGGCTGTAGTAAGAATGAGAAGTGGTAGTTGGAGGCATACTTAGCGAAGAAATCCGAATAAAGGAGGGAACAGCCTTGAAACGTATTCCACTCGTTTTGACAGCGGCTGTACTCGCATTCTCGCTAAGTGCCTGTGGTACCAGCAAGCAAACACAGCCGCCAGCACAACAACCAGCACAACAACCTGCGACAGAAACGCCGGCAGGTGAAAAACCGGCGACAGAAACACCAGCACCTTCGACGACGCCATCCGGCAGCTATGATGCAGCAACTGCAGAATCCACGTTCAAAAATACTTGTTCAGGCTGCCACGGACAGACGTTGGAAGGGGCAGTTGGACCGAACTTGCAAAAGATCGGTAGCGAGTTGAACAAGGAACAGATCCTGGCCATTTTGGAAAAAGGAAAAGGAGCAATGCCTCCGGGTCTCGTCAAAGGAAAAGATGCAGAAAACATCGCTGCATGGTTAGCGGACAAAAAGTAAACAGGGCAACAAACCAGCGCTCGAGCAATCGGGCGCTTTTTTCTTTGGACGTAAAAAAGTTTTTCTGTTGTATTCTATATGGATTTTTATTATTATTCATGTATAAAAATACAGGTAGGAATAAAGGGGAGAGAGCATGGTTCGGGTCGGAATTGTTGGAGCAACGGGGTATGGTGGCGCGGAGTTGATCCGTCTTTTGGCTGGGCATCCGCATGTTGAGATTGCCAGTTTATATTCAAGTTCATCTGAAGGCGATGGCTTGGAAAAATCGTTTCCACATGTAGCTGGGCTCGGGTTGCCCACATTGTCACCAATTGATGCAGACAGCATGAGCGGTGTGAACGATTTGATCTTCCTTGCTACACCTGCGGGAGTAAGTAGCACGCTGTCCCCCAAGTTGGTCGAAAAAGGCGTGAAGGTTATTGATTTATCCGGGGATTTTCGTCTGGTAAACGGTGCGGTCTACAAAACGTGGTACAAACATGAGCCTGCCCCGTCCCAATGGGTAGAAGCGGCGGTTTATGGTTTAACCGAGTGGAATCAAGAGCAAGTGGCGGGTGCGAGTCTTATCGCGAATCCTGGCTGCTATCCCACTGCTACGCTCCTCGCCTTGCTTCCGCTGATGAAGACAGGTTGGGTACAGTCAAACAGTTGGATCGTTGATGCCAAATCAGGTGTGTCCGGTGCTGGACGTGGAGTATCGCTAGGGGTTCATTACAGCGAGACTAATGAAAGTATTCATGCTTATAAAGTTGCGAGTCATCAGCATACACCAGAAATTGAACAGGAGCTGCAAAAACAGAGCGGGGAAGAGACGCTTGTTCAATTTACGCCGCATCTGGTGCCGATGACGCGCGGGATTTTAGTCACGGCTTACGGACAGCTAACGGCTGATGTCACTCAAGTGCAAATCCAGGAGCTATATGAAGCTACTTATGCGGATAAGCCTTTTGTGCGTGTACGTCCCGCAGGCAGTCACCCACATACGAAAGAAGTTTATGGCTCCAATTACTGCGATATCGCCATCCATGTTGATCAGCGCACGAAGCGTGTGATCTTGCTGTCGGTAATCGATAACATGATGAAGGGCGCAGCCGGTCAAGCTGTACAAAACATGAATGTCATGTTTGATTTGCCTGAGAAAACGGGCTTGCCGCTCGTACCTGTGTACCCGTAGAGGAGGAGAGCAGATGCAAGGAATTGTTGTGATCAAATGTGGCGGAAGCACCATGGATCAGCTGCCTGACTCCTTCTTTCAGGCGATTGCCGGACTGCAGGCGCAAGGACAAGAGATCGTCATCGTCCATGGGGGCGGACCTGCCATTAACAGTATGCTCGATCGAGTTCAGATCACTCCGCAATTTGTCGATGGGCTGCGTGTTACCTGCGAGGACACGCTGCGTGTTGTAGAGATGGTCTTATGCGGCAGTATCAACAAGGCGCTGGTAAAAAGACTGACGCAGGCAGGAGCCAAGGCTTGGGGAGTTAGTGGAATCGATGGTCAGACCCTTTTAGCAACAAAAACGCCGAAGCCACTCGGGTGGGTAGGAGAAATCAAGAAGGCGGATATGACTATTCCGAAAGCGATTCTTGAGCAGGGCTTCGTCCCAGTGATTGCTCCCCTTTCTGTTAGTGAAGATGGCACAGAGACATATAACGTCAATGCGGATGTAGCCGCAGGGGCGATAGCAGCAGCACTTAGCGCCGAAAAACTGATCATGGTGACAGACGTTCCGGGCATTATGCAGCCACAGCCAGACGGAACCAAGGCAGTAGTGTCAGCCACAAGTGCAGAAGAGATACAGGAAATGATTCGGGAAGAAATTATTACTGGCGGAATGATTCCGAAGGTTCAGGCAGCTCTCGACGCTCTCGGACAAGGCGTGGAGCAGGTTGTCATCTGTCGGGGAACCGCTGAAGATCTGCTCGGTGTTTGTGCGGGGCAGGCAGTTGGGACAACAGTCCGTATGAATGTCAATTACGCTTAGGATGAGGAGGGAAATGAATATGCATACAACAACAGCGCCTGTGCATCTCATGAATAACTATGCGAGATGGCCAATCAGTTTGGTAAAAGGACAAGGAAACCAGGTGTGGGATAATCAAGGCAGGCAATATCTCGATTTTACCTCGGGAATTGCCGTGACCTCGTTAGGGCATGTCCCGCCAAAAGTAACGGCAAAGCTGCACGAGCAGCTCGATACGTTGTGGCATTGCTCGAATCTAGTGCATGTTCCTCAGCAAGAGATTTTGGCGGAAAAGCTGAGTCGTCTGTCTGGGCTGGATCAGGCCTTTTTCTGCAACAGTGGAGCAGAGGCGAATGAGGGCTTGATCAAGCTCGCCCGTCGCTATGCACAAAAAATAAAAGGGACCGATCGTTACGAAATCATCAGCTTTGAACAGTCTTTTCATGGGCGGACATTGGCCACCCTGACGGCTACTGGGCAGGAAAAGGTGAAGGACGGCTTCGCACCACTGCCGCAAGGATTTGTCACGGTTCCTTACAACGACCTTGATGCGGTCAAGTCAGCCATTACAGACAAGACATGCGCGATCATGCTGGAGCTGGTACAGGGAGAGGGCGGCGTGCATCCGGCAGAAGAGGCGTGGGTGAAGGCGCTGCGTGAATTGTGCGATGCGCACGGGTTGCTCCTGTTAATCGATGAGATTCAGACTGGGATTGGCCGCACGGGTACATGGTTTGCCTTCCAGCACTATGACGTGAAGCCAGATGCGATTTCATTGGCAAAAGGCTTGGGAAGTGGTTTCCCGATTGGAGCGGTCGTCGCGACCAAGGAAGTAGCAGAAGCATTTGCTCCGGGTACGCATGGTACCACTTTTGGCGGGAATCCATTGGCAGCAACTGCTGGGATCGCGACGCTTGCGACGATGGAAGAGGAGCAGATCTTGGAGCGGGTAGCTCATATCCATGACGTATTGATCAAAGAGCTGGAGAAGCTCAAGGCGGAGCATCCAGACAAAGTGGTTACGGTTCGGGGAAAAGGTCTGCTTCTCGGTGTGGAGCTAACGATTCCTGCTGGTGAGCCGGTTGCGTATGCACGGGAAAAAGGAGTCATTCTGCTGATGGCTGGCCCACAAGTAGTGAGACTCTTGCCTTCGTTTGTAACGACAGACGAGGAAGTAAAGCAGGCCATTACTGTATTAAGCGAGGCACTGTCGCAGGTTTAGATGAAAAAGCAAAGAATGCAACGAGTGGAAGTGGTCAAAAAACTCGTTGCATTTTTATAATCCCGAATGTATATTAATACAAAAGGTTGCATAAATTTTCGGTAAGAGCAATCAGGCCGGCGCCCATTGGAGAGGAGTGGCTTCATAGATGGATAGAGAGAAACAATCGTTAGGAACAGGGTATTTAACGCTGGAGAGCGGCGAGGTTTTTACAGGAAAGCTGTATGGCGCACCCATTAACGGATTCGGAGAAGTGGTTTTTCATACAGGAATGACGGGATACCAAGAGGTGATGACCGACCCTTCCTTTGCAGGGCAAATCGTTACCTTCACGTATCCCTTGATCGGAAACTACGGGATCAACGAAAAGGATTATGAAGCAGCCAAGCCAGCATTGACAGGGATGATTGTCAGCGAGCTATGCACGGAGCCAAGTCATTACGAATCAAACATGACTTTGGCCCAAGCCGCAGAAGCATTTGGATTCCCGATCCTTGCGGGGATTGATACGCGAACGATTACCAAGCGCGTCCGTCAAGACGGTACCGTATTCGGTGTTATTTCCGATCAGCCTATGCAGGTAGAGGAAGTGGTGTCCCTGCGCTACAAGCACGCCAAGAAATCATTAGTTGCCAACGTATCCAGACAACAGGTGGAGCGTTATCCCGGAACAGGGGAGCATGTCGTCTTGATTGACCTCGGCATGAAGCAATCGATTTTGGATGCCCTTCTCCAGGAAGGCTGCCGTGTTACAGTCGTTCCTTTTGATACGAGTTTTGCTCAAATCAATGCTCTCGCACCAGACGGCTTGTTGTTTTCCAATGGGCCTGGCGATCCGGAGCACTTACTTGCGTATTGCAGCGAATGGCGCAAAGCTGTGGAGCAGTACCCGACATTGGGTATTTGTTTGGGGCATCAAGTGTTGGCACTAATGTACGGCGGCAAGACAGAGAAGCTCGCATACGGTCACCGCGGTAGCAATCATCCGGTCAAGGATCTAATGACTGGCAAAGTATATATGAGTTCACAAAATCACGGGTACGTGGTCAAGGAAGAGTCTCTGGATAAACGTCAGCTAACGGTTTCCTATCGCAATGTCAATGACGGTTCAGTCGAAGGATTGCGTCACATCAGTCTGCCTGTTTTCAGTGTGCAGTTTCATCCGGAGGCACATCCGGGTCCGAGTGATACATCCCACATTTTCCACCAATTCTTGCAGTCGATGCGCGTAGTAGGAGCGAAGAGATATGCCTAAATTGCCACACATTCATAAAGTATTGGTCATCGGTTCTGGCCCGATCGTCATTGGGCAGGCAGCGGAGTTTGATTATGCAGGTGCACAGGCTTGCCTTTCCCTAAAAGAAGCTGGCGTGCAGGTCGTGCTGGTAAATAACAATCCGGCAACGATCATGACAGATGAACAAGTAGCGGACAAAGTATATCTGGAGCCGCTCACGGTGGAATCCGTAACAGCTATTATCGCAAAAGAGCGTCCCGATGGTCTCTTGCCAACGCTAGGCGGCCAAACAGGACTTAATCTTGCTGTTTCGCTGGCAGAAGCGGGCGTGCTGGAAAAGTATAGCGTGGAGCTGCTAGGTACGCCGCTGGCTGCCATTCAAAACGGGGAAGACCGTGAGCTGTTCAAGCAATTGATGCAACAAATCGGAGAGCCTGTTCCAGAGAGCGATACAGTCGAATCTGTAGAGGCAGCAATCGAGTTTGCGAACGCTATTGGCTATCCAGTGATTGTCCGTCCTGCTTATACACTCGGAGGAGCAGGTGGCGGGATCGCAGGGGATGAAGCGTCCTTGCGAAAGGTTGCAGCAGGTGGGATTGCAGCCAGTCCAATCGGTCAGGTACTGATTGAGCGCAGTGTAAAGGGCTGGAAGGAAATCGAATACGAGGTCATGCGAGACGCAAATGATACCTGCATAATCGTGTGCAATATGGAAAATTTGGACCCGGTAGGTATTCATACGGGAGACAGTATTGTCGTTGCGCCTTCGCAGACGCTGACAGATCGTCAGTACCAAATGCTGCGCAGTGTATCAACGAAAGTGATTCGTTCGCTTGGGGTAGTTGGCGGTTGCAATATTCAATTTGCGCTCGATCCGCATTCTGATCGGTATGTGCTGATCGAAGTAAATCCTCGTGTCAGTCGGTCCAGTGCGTTGGCGTCCAAAGCAACAGGCTATCCAATCGCGCGGATCGCAGCCAAGCTCGCATTGGGCTACGGGCTGGATGAAGTACTCAATCCAATCACGGGCTACACGTACGCTAGCTTTGAACCAGCGTTGGACTACATCGTTGTCAAAATCCCGCGCTTCCCGTTTGACAAATTTCCACTGGCAGACCGCAAGCTGGGGACGCAAATGAAAGCAACTGGCGAGGTCATGTCGATCGCCCGTAATCTGGAAGCAGGACTTTTGAAGGCAGTTCGTTCTTTGGAACAGGGCTGCACACATTTGACTCGACCAGAGCTGGCATCATGGACGCGTGAGGAGCTGGCCCAATCCTTGCAGGACGCGACGGATATCAGACTATTTGTTTTTGCCGAGGCGATTCGCAAAGGCTTTACAGAAAGTGAGCTACACAATCTGACTGGTGTCGATCCGTTTTTCTTGCGGAGCTTGCGTAAAATCGTGGACTTGGAAGTAGAGCTGTCTTGTCACGACAGCAAAACACTAACCCCAGAACTGTTGTTGGAAGCAAAGCGTCGCGGGTTTGCCGATGAAACCATCGCTACACTAGTTGGTGCTACACCTGCCGAGATCAAATCACTTCGTCAAGAATCAGGCATTACGCCTACTTATAAAATCGTGGACACTTGTGCGGCAGAATTTGATGCCCAAACCCCTTACTACTATTCGGATTGGCAAGGAATAGATGAGGTCGAGTCACTGTCTGGCCGCAAAGTTCTGGTACTTGGCTCAGGTCCTATACGCATTGGTCAGGGAATCGAATTTGACTACTGCTCTGTGCATGCAGCCAAAGCACTTCAGGCAAGCGGTATTGCGGCAATCGTTGTAAACAACAACCCAGAGACGGTCAGCACTGACTATGAAACAGCCGACCATCTTTATTTTGAACCGCTTCACGTAGAAGACGTGCTGCATATCGCAGAACGCGAACAGGTTGAGGGCGTCATGGTTCAGTTCGGTGGTCAAACCGCGATCAATTTGGCAGCCAAGCTGGAGAACGCGGGGCTGAAAGTAATGGGTACGTCGCTTACCGCAATCGAACGCGCGGAGGATCGCGAGCTGTTCTACGCCATGCTGCGCAAGCTGGACATTCCGCATATCCCCGGTAAAGGAGTATCGTCCTTGGAGGATGCAACCGCGATAGCGGAGGAGATTGGTTTCCCTGTTTTGATGCGACCTTCGTACGTCATCGGCGGGCAAGGTATGGTAGTTGTCCACAATATCGACGAGCTGCAAGCTACCCTTCACGACTGGTTGAACCATCCGGAAATGAGTATGTTTTTCCCGCTCCTCGTGGATAAATACGTTCCAGGAAAGGAAGCAGAAGTAGACGCGGTATGCGACGGACAATCTGTTATCATTCCAGGGATTTTCCAGCATGTGGAGAGAGCGGGCATCCACTCAGGCGACAGTGTAGCCTTGTTCCCAGCTCCTCATCTGACGGATGACATCAAGTACAAAATCGCGAGCTATACAGAAGCAATCGCGAAGGAAATGGAAGCGGTCGGATTAATCAATATCCAGTTCGTCATTGATGGGGAAACGGTTTATGTACTGGAGGTAAATCCACGGGCATCACGGACCGTACCGATTACAAGCAAAGTGACTGGCATCCCGATGGTTCAACTGGCGGTTCGCGCACAATTGGGTGAAAAGCTGTCGGAGATGGGTTACGGTACAGGGCTATTGCCAGAGATTCCGTTTGCAGTCGTTAAGGCGCCGGTTTTCTCCACGATTAAGCTAAACGGTGTAGACCCGGTACTGGGTCCAGAGATGAAATCGACGGGCGAAGTTCTTGGCTTGGGGCATTCTTTCGAAGAGGCAGCAGGCAAAGCCTTTGCTTTCAAGGACAATTTGTACGGCGACTGGCAAAAAGGTCAGTTGGTCATGATTTCTCTGGCAGATGGAGATAAGCAGGAAGCTGTAAGAGAGCTGCTGGGGCGACTCCAAGCTGACGGGGCGGAACTGGCGGCGACTCCCGGAACGGCCGAGTGGCTGGCATCCAAAGAAATTGTCGTGAAGCATATCGTGGCAGATGAAGCGGCGTGGATCGAGCTGTTGCAAAAGGAAGAAGCGGCCTTCGCTCTCGTTACTGCGACGAAAGGCAATCGTCAGGGCCGGACAGGATTTGCCCTGCGAAGCAGGATGGTACAACAGGGTGTGCCATTGTTCTCCGCTGTCGATACGTTCGAGTTATACGTGAGGTCTATTCTGAAGAAAAGAGGTGGCTCGCATGCAGCCAGTGAAGATATTGGAACACTTTCAAAACTTGCCGTTACAAAAGCATAAAGGAAAGGACTTCCTGCGCGTCGATGAATTCAACGGGGAAGAATTGATGGAGCTGCTCCATCTGTCTGCTCACGTCAAGCAATTGCAAAAGCTGGGTCAGCCATTCCAGCCTCTGCAAGGCAAGACGTTGGGAATGATCTTTGACAAGGCTTCGACCCGCACGCGTGTCTCCTTTGAAGTAGGGATGCACCAGTTGGGCGGCTTGGGTATGTTCATGAGCGGAAAAGAGCTTCAGCTCGGACGTGGGGAGCCGATCAGCGACACAGCAAAAGTTCTCTCTCGGTACGTGGATGCCATCATGATTCGTACCTTTTCCCACTCCTATGTAGAAGAGCTTGCTCTGCACGCGTCGATCCCCATTATCAATGGTTTGACTGATCTGTACCATCCTTGTCAGGCATTGGCTGATCTGCTGACGATCTGGGAGCATAAGGGCAAGCTAAAAGGAATCAAGCTTGCCTACGTAGGAGACGGCAATAATGTGGCGAACTCACTGGTGCTGGGCGCAGCTCTGCTAGGTCTTGATGTACGGGTGGCGACTCCGGTAGGCTACGAAATGGATACAACCATTGTCGCAAAAGCTACAGGGTACGCGAAACAAAGCGGTGGAAAAATGATGGTGACCACTGATCCGATAGAGGCTGTCATGGGGGCAGATGCTGTATACACGGACGTTTGGACTAGTATGGGTTTTGAAGAAGAAAATGAGGTGCGATTGAAAGCATTTGCCGACTATCAAGTGAACGAAAAATTGGTAGCAGCGGCAGACCGTGATTATCTCTTCTTGCACTGCTTGCCAGCACATCGTGGGGAGGAAGTGACAACCGGGGTCATCGACGGATCGCGCTCTGTCATTTTTGATCAGGCTGAAAATAGATTGCACGCACAAAAAGCGATCTTGGCGGCGCTGGTGTGAACATAGTTCTAGTTAAATAGAACTATCTGCAATTAAATCGAATAGACTATGAATCTATGATTGCCGAATTTTGTCACTTATGTGTAAAATAAAGGTAGGAAAGAAGCGAAGAAGTACGGACTGTATCTGGTCGCTTGGTCCGTATGGAGCCAGTAGCGAATCCAGCCTTTTCCGTAATGGAAAAGGAAAGGGGAGCAGGGGCTGTACTTGGTCGCTTGGCCTCTGCATCACGGACAGTAGCGAAGCCAGCTTTCTCCACTATGCTTGAAGGAGGGGAAAAGAAAATGAAAAAATGGTTCGCGGCAATTATGATGGTGGTAGCAATCGTAGCAGCTACTTCTGCAAACTTCCATATTGGATAAATAAGCGTATCGGAGAAACAAACACCGCTTGGCTGAGTGGTGTTTTTTCTTCAAGCTTGGAGGAAACAACATGCTATTGGATGTAATTGCCCTATCTTTTCTCGTAGCATTGCTGCGAGGGGGAAGAATCAAAGAATTACCTAAGTTCAACCAAATGAAACTTCTTATCGTTACCATATTGCTGCAGTCTTGTGCAGTTTTCTTCCCTACGATCGGTGGCATTTTCATATCGATCGCGTATGTGTTTATTTTGGCCTTCCTCGTTTTTAATCGAGAATTTGAAGATATGCGGATTTTTTTAATCGGCTGGTTTCTGAATGCGATTGCAATTTGGTCTAACAATGGAAAAATGCCAATCGATTTAGTTCAAGCAGCAAAGCTTCCTTATGATTTAGAGCCTGTTATAAACGGAACGAATTTCAAGCATAGTGTATTGACGGAAAGTTCGAATTTTCCGTTTTTGACGGATGTCATTTACATGCCATCTTTCATTCCGCGGATTATTAGCATCGGCGATATTTTTATTATGTTAGGTGCCTTTTTACTTGTTCAGCGATTGATGAATAAACCGATTTCATTACTACAACTTCGCGAAGGTAAAAGTTATGCGACAAAAAACTGATTTTGCGGTTTGGATAAAAGGGATTGTTGTCCAGGTTGGATTTGTCATTGCAGCAATCTATATTTTTTACACATCTTCATCTGAATGGGCTGCTCGTGAGCATTGGGGGGTATTATCTACCTACACCCTCCTGACCATTTTTTCTTGTTTTGCTCCCGTGCGTATATCTAATACGATTTTAACAGTGAACAATGCTGTAATCTTTTCGGGTATCTTGTTGTACGGAGTCTGGGTCGGAGTATGGGCTGCTGTTATTGAATCTTTAATCATTGCTTTCCTGGTAAGGTTTAATCCGCTAAAAGCTATTATTAACATTGGGCAGTTGTTAATGACTATATGGACAGTAGCGTTTTTGAAGGATTGGATCGAGGGCTTCGGAACTGTTTCTCCCATTATTAGCGATTTGTTTTTGGCTGTTGTGTATTGGTTTGTGAACCTGACTTTATGTGGATTGGGTATCTCCTATTTTCATCAAATGACCTGGGCGCGAACCGTAAAGATGATGGCAAAAGGCTTTACCTCGACTTACTTGTTGCTTTTAATTCTTGCCGGGGTAGGTTCACGATTAGTAGAGTTATATGGTCCGTTAACACTAATTCCTATGATGATTGCGTTTATTACGATCAGCTACGTTTTTCATCATTACTATGACAATCTTCAAAGGCTTCAACAAAAAGTGGAAGAGGTCAAATCATTCAATCACAACTTCTTAACGACGATGGCTGCTTCCATTGACGCACGAGATCGATACACAAGTGGACATTCTCAGCGTGTAGCTTACTGGGGAAGAGAAATTGCGAGAGATATTGGTTTGGCCGAACGAAAAGTGGAGGATGTTTATATCGGGGGAATCCTGCACGACATTGGAAAAATTGGCATCGAAGACGAAATTCTCAATAAAAAAGGAAAGCTCACTCCAGAAGAGTATGACAAGATCAAGCAGCACACGGTCATTGGTTACGAAATCATTTTGCAAGCAGGGATGTTCAATGAATTGCTTCCTGCGATCCGCTCCCATCATGAGCGTATAGATGGAAGGGGCTATCCGGATGGTTTAGCCGGGGATGAGATTCCGCTGATGGCGAGAATTTTAGCGATTTCAGACGCTTTCGATGCGATGGTTGCGGACAGGCCTTATCGAAAAGGCTTGCCTGTGGAGGAAGCGCTTCAAGAAATCAAAAGGGGCTCCGGTACCCAATTTGATCCGATATTGGCGGAGCATTTTATTAGAATCGTTCAGCGACTGCCGTGCGATGAGTTACAGAGCATTATCGGAATAGAGTCCATCCCACAAAAACAGTTACAGGAGGCAATCAGATGAGCTGCCCCTTGTAACTGTTTTTATTCGTTTACGACCATATGCGGACGAGCTCTCTGGTTTCTAAATGGCAGGTAAGCTTGAAGACATCTGGATTGCTTAATTTCTCCCAATCGTGAAAGCCAAAGCGATTATCTATTGATTTCATGAGCAAGGCCAGTAGGCATCCGTGACTAACAAGCACAATGTTTTTATGCACGTCTGCCAAAATCTCAGTGAGCAGCGAATTTGCCCGGTTGATAGCAGTAAGACTGGATTCGCCTCCTTCAAGCTCAAGAGTCAAGTCATCGAACGTATCGCGGAGTCGCTCGAACCAATCCTCACGTGGTACTCCGCTAAGGACACGCTCGACCAAGCGCGTGTCTTCTTCAACCACGATTCTGCGTTCCTGTGCAAGTGGCTGGATGGTAGCAACCGCCCGATGATACGGACTCGAAATGATTCGATCAATGGGGGAACCAGCGAAGAAGGTGGCAAGCTCCCGAGCTTGTACTTCTCCCTTTTCCGTGAGCAAGGCTTCGGGTTCTTGGCCAGCAGCCTGACAATGACGTACCAAATAAATTGTTTTCATAATCCCTCCAACAGACTTCTCCTATGGAATTCCTCCATTCACTCATTCGTTGCCCCGGATAAGTTTCCCTTTTGATCACGAAAACGTTTATGCATAAACAGATGATGAGTATGCATAAAAACAAGACACTCTTTATACGAGAAGTGTATATTTTCATTGCGTATTCGTCTTTGAATGCGAATTAAAAAGAAATTCACAAGAAAAATAGTTGTATTTTTATTAGTTCATTTGTATAATTACTCGCATAAGAGAAACTTCGAAACGGGGAGAGAGAATGATGGCAAAAGATAAAATTGTGTTGGCCTATTCAGGCGGTTTAGATACATCGGTAGCAATTAAATGGTTGCAAGATACGTATAACTACGATGTCATTGCAGTTGCATTGGATGTAGGGGAAGGGAAAGACCTCGATTTCGTACAGAAAAAAGCATTGCAGGTAGGGGCATTGAAATCCATCGTAGTGGATGCAAAAGATGCATTCGCAGAGGAATTCGTATTGCCAGCTCTGAAGGCAAACGCGATGTACGAAGGGAAATATCCGCTAGTGTCTGCACTGTCGCGTTACCTGATTTCGCGCGTGCTGGTTG
The DNA here is from genome assembly GCF_000010165.1 of Brevibacillus brevis NBRC 100599. Lineage (NCBI taxonomy): Bacteria > Bacillati > Bacillota > Bacilli > Caryophanales > Paenibacillaceae > Brevibacillus > Brevibacillus brevis. The sequence goes on along the minus strand of NC_012491.1, from coordinate 5,609,102 downwards.
AAATCGCGGAAAAAGAAGGCGCGGTAGCTGTCGCACACGGTTGCACAGGAAAAGGAAACGACCAGGTACGTTTCGATGTTTCCTTTACAGCACTGAACCCGGATATCAAAATTGTGGCGCCGGTTCGTGAATGGGGCTGGACGCGTGACGAAGAGATCGAATATGCGAAAAAGAACAATATTCCGATCCCAATCGATCTGGACAATCCATACAGCATTGACCAAAACCTGTGGGGCAGAAGCTGCGAGTGCGGTGTTCTGGAGGATCCATGGGCTGCTCCTCCAGAAGGTGCATACGATCTGACGAAGTCGATCATGGATGCTCCAGACGAAGCAGAAGAAATCGAAATCACCTTCGTGCAAGGGAAGCCAACTGCATTGAACGGCGAAGAGCTCCCACTGGCTGAGCTGATTCTGAAGCTGAACAAGATCGCTGGAAACCATGGTGTAGGCCGTATCGACCATGTGGAAAACCGTTTGGTGGGCATCAAATCTCGCGAAGTTTACGAGACACCGGCTGCGACTACTTTGATTTTGGCACACCGTGAGCTGGAATTCTTGACCCAACCACGCGAGGTGGCTCAATTCAAACCGATTGTCGAGCAAAAACTGGCGCAAGTGATTTACGAGGGTCTTTGGTTTTCGCCAATTCGCAATGCTGTCCAGGCATTCATTGAAGAAACGCAAAAACACGTAACGGGTGTCGTACGCGTGAAGCTGCACAAAGGACATGCAATCGTTGTAGGCCGTACCTCTGCATCGTCTCTCTACAGCCATGAGCTGGCGACTTACAATGCAGGTGACCAATTCGACCACAAAGCAGCACTCGGTTTCATCAAGCTGTGGGGTCTGCCAACAAAGGTATACGCACAGGTAAACGAGGGTGTACTGCACGAGAATAAAAACACGGCCATTAAGATTTTGGATGAAAAGGATGCGATCAAGCAATGAAACTCTGGGGAGGACGCTTCACGAAGCCGACAAATCAACTCGTAGAAGAGTATACTGCTTCTATTTCTTTCGACCAGAAAATGTGGCGACAGGACATCGTTGGAAGCCTGGCTCATGTTGCCATGTTGGGCAAGTGTGGCATCCTGCCGATGGAGGAAGTAAGACAGATCATTGCTGGCTTGAAAAAAGTAAAAGAGAAAATTGAGCGCGGGCAAGCTGAGTTTCTCGTTGCGCACGAAGATGTGCACATGAATATTGAAAAGATGCTGATTGAAGAGATCGGTCCGGTGGGGGGCAAACTCCACACTGGACGCAGCCGCAATGATCAGGTTGCGTTGGATATGCACCTATACCTCAGAGAAAAGCTGATGGAGATTATCCAATTGGCGATGTATTTGCAAGAGGCATTGTTAGAGCAAGCAGGTCAGCATCTCGATACCGTCATGCCAGGCTATACACATTTGCAACGTGCGCAACCGGTATTGTTTGGCTATCACCTGATGGCGTATGTGTCCATGCTGCAACGCGATATCGAACGGATGACCGAGACGTGGAAGCGTGTGAATGTGTTGCCGCTTGGAGCAGGTGCTCTCGCAGGTACGACATTCCCGATCGACCGCACATTTGTAGCGGAATTGCTGCAATTTGACGGTATCTATCAAAACAGCATGGATGCAGTGAGTGATCGTGATTTCATTGTCGAATTTTTGGCAGACGCTTCTTTGGTCATGACTCATCTTTCCCGTCTGTGCGAAGAGCTCGTCATCTGGAGCAGTCAGGAATTCTCTTTTGTAGAGCTAGACGATGCTTTTTGCACAGGGTCTAGTATCATGCCGCAAAAGAAAAATCCTGATGTGGCAGAGCTGGTTCGCGGAAAAACAGGGCGTGTTTACGGCAATCTGTTTGGATTGTTGACCGTATTGAAAGGTTTGCCGCTGGCGTACAACAAGGATATGCAAGAAGATAAAGAGGGCATGTTTGATACGGTAGCTACCATTCATGGTGCGCTAGCGTTGCTCACGCCGATGATTAAAACGATGCAAGTCAAAACAGATCGTATGCGTCAAGCAGTAACCAATGACTTTTCCAATGCGACAGATTTGGCAGATTACCTGGTTCGCAAAGACATGCCGTTCCGTCAGGCGCATGAAGTCGTAGGGAGAACCGTTTTGTACTGCATCGAGCAGCAAAAATATCTTTTGGATCTGACCTTGGAAGAATTCCAGAGCTTCTCAGAGGCTATTGGAGCAGATGTGTATGAAGCGCTAGCTGTTGAGACCGTCGTCAATGCGCGCAACGTGCTGGGTGGAACCGCTCGTAATCAGGTAGAAGTCCAAATCGATTGGTATCGCAAGCAACTGGTAGAAACACATGCTTGGGTGGATAAAAACAGCCAAAAGGTCATGATTGAATCCCTGATCGATGTTGGTTCACCTGCATAAAAACGTACATGTATAAAAAGGAAAAACCCCATAGCTTTGGGGTTTTTTTGCGTTCTATTCTTATCTACCGACTATTTTCGAATCAAAGCCAACTGCGGTTGCATACGCGAGAGGCAACTCCATACGGGCTGTCTTTAAAGGATCGACTACCTGACAGATGCGCAAATCTCCCGCAGCGGAGAGCAGGAAGGTGGCTTCCGCCTTTTCTACGCCGAGCTCTTCGTGTAGAAATTGTACCATGTTGATGACCGCTCGATCCGCAGCCTTGTCCAGCTCTTTTTCCGACGCAATTGTGATCAAATGCTCTTGGTTGACTGCCATCGGTAACGGCCACTGTTTTCCTTTTATCACATCGAGCTTTACGGTTACTTCCCCTGCGATTTCCACACCACATACAGCAACTTCACCGTCTGCCATTGCAGCATGAAGGTCACCCAGGGCAAACAATGCGCCGGGAACATTTACGGGTAAAAGCAATGTAGTACCTTCGCGCATTTGCTTGCAGTCCATGTTACCGCCGTGATCGCCTGGCGTACCGCATGAAATGGCTTCTTTGGCAGGAGCTGTTCCAATTACGCCAATCATAGGACTGATCGGAACCTGAAGCTTGTCCGACAAGACAGCTTTTCCATCTTGTATCGGAATCATTTTAATCACATTTTCTTGCAGGTCGAAACCCATTACACCCAGTTCCGGCCCTGTAACCATTACGCCTTGATTTTTAATCTTAATTTTCTGAATATGAACAACCAAAATATCACCTGGTTCTGTTCCTTCTATATAAATAGGGCCGGAAGCAGGGTTGATCCGATTCCAATCAAGCTCTTGAAACACCGTGTCAGCCGATTGGATTTGGTCCTCGAAGCAATCGCAGGTTTCAAACGTTACGATACTGCCTGCTTCTACCTTCAAGACCGGCCGATTTTCAGGAGACATGGCATAAATTACGTCCTGCTTTTTTACTCTGTACATGGTTGCAGTCCTCCCATCCATTTTACATATATTTCTTTATCATAGCATGAAATGCCTACGTGTTTAGCGCCGATTCATGGAGGAAATAATTGTATAAAGGGATCGAAGGCCTAAAGAGAGCAGGGAGCAATCATGCAAGAGAGCTACAAGATCAGTCCCCGGCAACTATTGATGCTCGTCACCCTAGTTACCATTGGGGATTCCGTTCTCGTTCTGCCTGGAGTGACGGCTACACTCGCTAAACAGGATGCGTGGATATCTGTCCTGATCGGGCTTGTGGTGGGACTGCTCAATATTGTCTTACTCATAGCTGTGGGGAAGCTTTATCGGAATCAGAGCTTCTTTACCTTCGTTGATCAAACCGTTGGGAGAGTATTAGGAACGATCATTACCCTCACGTTTATTTGTTATACGCTGTTTTCAGCAGGGGCGCATGTGATGGAAATCGGCGACTTTGTTGGCACGCATCTATTAGTCTCGACTCCAAGATTCGCGATACAGCTATTGTTTGTCATTGTGATTATGTTTGGTGTGCGTTTGGGACTGCAAACAGTCGCAGAATCGGCAGAAATCTATTTTGTCTGGTTCTTTTTCTTTTTTGGTTTACTCATGATTACTCTTCTGCCGCAAGCGGACATGTCGAGAATTCAACCTGTATTTGAAAATGGGTGGAAGCCAATTTTGCAGGGTTCTACAGCGGCAATTGCCTTTCCTTTTTCAGAGCTGGTCATTTTTATGGCGGTTCTTCCGTTTGTCTCGCCTATCCAAAAACGTATGAGATCTTTTTTTCTGGGGACGTTGCTTGGAGGGATTGTGTTGTTCATCATCATGCTGATGTGCATCCTTGTTTTGGGGGCAGAACAGACTTCGCGGCATTTTTATCCAACCTATGTTCTTATCAAACAGCTAAAACTCGGGGATTTCATCCAGCGGCTAGAGGCGATTATCGCGGTGATTTGGTTTATCGCGGTGAGCGTCAAAATTACATTATATTGCCTGTTTTTTCATTTGGGCATCCGTCACGTCTTTCGAATCGAGAACTTCAGGGTTCTCATCCTTCCGTACATCGTTTTGCTCATGGTAATGTCTACGATTTTCTCGCCCAATATGGTTGTCTATGGCGACATCATTGCGAAGTACTGGCCATTCTATGATGTTACCTATAGCATTGGTGTACCGTTGGTGCTCCTGTGTGGGTATGCCATTCGAAAAAGGTATGGCTCGTCCATTTGAATTGGACGAGCCATAATGAATTGATCGAACATAAATTATTGGATAGATAAAGCATAGCCGTTTGTGGTGTTACCTTCAGCACCTGATTTACTCACTCGGTCAATTAAAATATAGTATTTTTGCGCAGAAAAATACATGGTAACTGATTCAGCGCCACCTACACCGTTTTTATTTGAAATGGATTCATCCAATACTTTGTTACGCGCTGCATCCCATATTTCAAATTTCAAATCCATATTGGAAGGAACGTTCAATCTAATTGTTCTTGTACCACTTGTTTTCGGGTAAAAAGCAACGTAGTCTTCATCATCAATATCCCAAATGTATCCTTGTGCGACATCCCCGATTCCTAGAACAAATCCATTTGCATCACGTTGACTCCATGTATTATTGCTTTGCTGATTTGTTTCCGTTTCCCAATACGATGCAGCAAATACAGAGGATGCCACTGTTAAACTCAAAACCAATGATGAAAGACCGACTAGAAGCTTTTTCTTCATAGTAAACCCTCCTTTTAACGACTTTATTTTACAATTTTCATAATATTCTATTTAGAAATGGTTGTAAATACAGAATTTTACATTAATTTTCATAAGATGCATGAGATGAAAGATTTTGTATCTGTTTTCAAAAAAGTAGAAGCAACTGATTCGTATATAATCAATTGCTTCTAACTGTCGATTTATTGTATTTTTTACAAGCTTAATCGAAGAATCTGTGCCACATCGTCACTCGTCAATGTTTTAAACTGACCGATCGGTCCAAACGGAGTAGCTTTTTCGGCCATGAGCTGCAAGTGCTCGTCGGTGATGCCGTAATCAGCCAATCGGGTAGGGGCACCGATACGCGCAAAGAAAGCTTCCGTAGCGGCGATCCCTTCCAAGGCGATCTCATCGTCTGTCTTGCCGGCAGGATCGACATTCCACACTTCTGTCGCGAACCGCACAAAGCGAGCGACGTTTTCACGGTACACATAGCGCATCCATTTCGGGAAGATGATTGCCAGACCGCCACCGTGCGGGATGTCGTAAATAGCACTGACAGCATGCTCAATGGAGTGGGTTGCCCAGTCTGTTGTGACCCCAACCGGGAGAGTGCCGTTCAATGCCATTGTTCCGCAGTACAGGATGTTGGCGCGGGCATCGTAGTCTTCCGGATTGGTGAGGACGCGTTCTGCATTTTCGATGACGGTCTTCATGATCGACTCGGCAAAACGTGTTTGCAGTGGAATTTCGGCTGTATGCGTGAAATACTGCTCGAATACATGGGACAAAATGTCGCTGATTCCGTAGATCGTTTGGTCGCGAGGTACGCTAAACGTATGCTCAGGATCCAGAATCGAAAACGCCGGAAACGTCGTGCCAGCTCCATGCTTTTCTTGTGTCTCCCAGTTGGTGATGACACTTCCCCGATTCATTTCAGAACCAGTAGCAGCAAGTGTCAGTACGGTACCGAGGGGCAGAGCCTCTTGTGCGACCGCTTTGCGCGTATAAAAATCCCAAACATCTCCCTCGTAAGGCACACCAATCGCGACTGCTTTGGCCGCGTCGATTACACTACCACCACCTACAGCGAGTATCCAATTGACACCCTCTTGGCGGCATAACTCAATTCCTTTGTTAACGGTACTCAGACGTGGATTTGGCTCCACTCCGGGCAACTCATGCACGCGGCAGCCCGCAGACTGGAGAAGAAAAATCACTTTGTCGTAGAGACCAGTTCGCTTTATACTGCCACCACCATATACCAAAAGAACGGTGGGACCTAGCAGTCGTGCTTTTTCCTCGAGCTGGGCCAATTGACCCCGTCCAAAAATCAGCTGTGTCGGGTTATGGTAAACAAAATTTTCCACGTTGATAACCAGCTCCTTTTTTATGATGACCTCTTATCACACTCATTGTAGCCAACTGTTTTCCATGATGCTAGGCGGGAATGTGCAATCTTATTATCTCCCTAATTCGTGACAGTTGTTAACAATCGAAGCTGTTTCGACAAGAAATGAGAGATTTAGTGGATACCATCCGTGAATCGTGGTGGTATAATGGATAAGATGGGAAATCCCGCTGTTTTTCAGCAAGGTATGGCAGCGCTTGCTAGTGGGTAGAGGGGTTTTGTCGATTTTACCGTTAACAAAAAATCAGGATCAAGATACATAGACAAGGATCTGACGAAGTAGGATGTGATTGGCTTGATCGAAATGTTCGATGTATGGAAAACATACCCGAATGGAACCAATGCTTTGAAAGGTATCAACATTCGGATTGAGAAAGGTGAATTTGTGTACGTAGTAGGCCCCAGTGGTGCGGGTAAATCTACGTTTATCAAATTGATGTACCGTGAAGAGAAGCCGACGAAAGGACAAATCTTTCTGGGTGGCTTCAATGTCAGCAGAATCAAAGAGCGTCAAATACCATTAGTCCGCCGCAGTATCGGTGTCGTGTTCCAAGACTTCAAGCTGCTGCCGACGTTAACCGTTTTCGAAAATGTCGCATTTGCGATGGAAGTAATCGAGAGCAATCCGAAACAAATCAAGCCGCGCGTGATGGATGTTTTGGGTCTCGTAAAGCTCAAGCATAAAGCCAAAATGCTACCAAGCGAGCTGTCCGGTGGTGAGCAGCAACGGGTTGCCTTGGCGCGCGCATTGGTGAATAGTCCGGGAATTATTATCGCGGACGAGCCAACGGGGAACCTGGACCCAGAGACCTCTTGGGAAATCATGAAGCTTTTTGAAGAAATTAATCAGCGTGGAACGACAGTCGTTATGGCTACCCACAATAGAGAAATTGTAAACACCATGAGAAAACGGGTGGTTGCGATCGAAGCAGGCCAAATTGCCCGTGATGAGCAGAGAGGGGAATACGGTTATGAAGATTAGGACGCTGGGGCGCCATGTCCGTGAAGGGGTCAAAAACCTCGGGCGGAACGGCTGGATGTCGTTCGCTTCAATTAGTGCCGTGACCATTACTCTCTTTATCTTGGGAGTTTTCCTCATTCTGGCGATGAACGTCAATTACTTTGCGCAAACCGTGGAAAAGCAGGTAGAAATCCGCGTCTTCATGGACTTGCTAGCGACAAAAGAAAACATCACACAGGTTGAGAACAACATCAAGAAGCTTCCGCAAGTGGAGTCCGTTTCATTCATACCGAAAGACGAAGGACTGAAGAAATTTAAAGAGAGCCTTGGTGAAAAAGCGTATTTGTTTGAAGGATTGGAGGAAAGCAATCCTCTGCCGGATGCGTTTACCGTAAAAACGAAGCAACCGCAAGACACTGCTGCTGTTGCTGCTCAAATTAAAAATATCCAGTATGTCAAAAGCCTAACTTACGGGGAAGGCACTGTGGACAAACTGTTTTCCTTGACAGGAGCAGTTCGTAATGTCGGGATTGCCTTTATTATTGGACTTGGTTTTACCGCGATGTTCTTGATTGCCAACACGATTAAGCTGACAATTGTGGCACGTCGCAGAGAGATTGAAATCATGAAGCTGGTTGGTGCCACGAACTGGTTTATCCGTTGGCCATTCTTTGTGGAAGGGCTCATGATGGGTGTGGCAGGGGCATTGATTCCAACCATTATGTTAATGGTTGGGTATTACTACCTCCTGGATGCCATTCACTCCAGTTTTGAAGCTTCCCAACTGTTTAAACTGTTGCCGCTATTCCCGCTCGTGTATCAAGTGGCGTTGGCTTTGCTGGCGATTGGTGCATTCATCGGGATTTGGGGAAGTTTGGTGTCCGTACGTCGCTTCTTGCGAGTTTAATAATTTGAAGAGCGTGGGAGGAGTATCATGAGAAAGAGAATCCTGCTAGCACTCGTAATCACTGGGCTTGTAGTCGGTACGGTGCTCCCGACGAATGTGAGCTTGGCTGCGCCTAGTAAGGCCTCTTTGGACAAGATTAATCGAGAGCTAAAAGAAATCCAAAAGAAGAAGAAAAGCCAGCAGCAGCAAATGAAGAAGACAGAAGAACAGATCAATGTCGTGCAAAAAGAGAAAAAGGGCTTGGAAACGCAATTGATGCAAATCGATTTGCGTCGCAACGATACACAGAAAAAGCTGGACAAGCTTGAGCAGCAAATGGAAGATACCAAGGAAAAAGCAGCAAACGCGCAGGATAAGCTGGATGAGGCAAAGGATCGCGTGGCGAAAAGGGATGCTTTGCTCAGAACACGTGTGACTTCCATGTACGAACGCGGTACGGTCTCCTATTTGGATGTCCTTCTCGGTTCCTCTGACTTTGGGGACTTTTTGACGCGTATGCAGGCCTTGCAGCTTATTTTGGAGCAGGACACGCGTATTTTAGAGGATAACATTCGCGATAAGGAAACCATCGAGACCAAAAAGAAAGAAATTGATCATCAGCTGACCGTGTACGCTGGGATGTTCGATGAGGCTGAGGAGCTCAAAGTCGAATTGGACAAGCAGTACAAGCAAAGTTTAGTGGTCAAGGCTGAACTGGATAAAAAAGAATCTGCTCTTGAAGTGGATTTGGAGCAGTATGGGCAGGAGCTTTTGGCTATCACCAAACAAGAAGCAGCCAAATATTCGGAGCGAGTACGTGCGCTGAGCGCATCCAGTACAGGCTACAAGGGTGGAAAGTTTGGTTTGCCTGTCGCAAATGGGCAATTCCGCTTCACTTCAGGCTTCGGAGTGCGGTCAGACCCGTTTACAGGCCGTTCAGCTGGGCATAATGGTGTAGATATGGCAGCACGGAAGGGAACGCCAATTTTGGCTGCGGCTGACGGAATTGTTCTCTTTGCAGGATATAACGGCGGCTTCGGGAATACAGTAATGATCAAGCATAACGCAGAATATACCACTTTGTACGGTCATATTCGCGAGGGAGGTATCAAGGTTTCAGTTGGGCAATCCGTATCGAGAGGTCAAAAGATCGCAGAGGTAGGATCAACAGGTCGCTCAACCGGAAATCACGTGCACTTTACCGTCTATAAAAATGACGTAGCAGTTAACCCAATGCCGTACTTGAAGTAGACCCTCGTGCGACCAGACAAATATTGTGAACGGAACATGCATACACTAGCAGCATATCTTTTTCCGGTAGCACAAAGGATGGTGACGTAACAGTGAGATGGAAAGGACGTACCGTAATCGCGCTTGTACTCATCTCCATGGTAGCCAGTAGTTTTGTTACGATGGCGATCATGAAGACATCGGCTAGCGCCAGTTCGAGTCAAGGTGGGGCTTTAACAGCATCCAGCATGGCGCTGTTTTCTGGAAGCGGAGATTATCCGAAAGAGTTCCAGAAGCTGTACGAGGCGTTTTCAGCAATCAAGAAAGATTACATCCAAAATGTCACCACTGAGCAGTTAGTAGAGGGTGCAATTGGCGGAATGGTCGGGTCGCTTGAAGATCCGTATAGTGATTACATGGACCCTCGCTCTGCTGAGGAGTTCACATCTACCCTACACTCGACTTTCCAAGGGATCGGGACAGAGGTAACGATGCAAAATGGTCGGGTAACGGTTGTTTCCCCATTCAAAAACTCCCCAGCGGAGCGTGCGGGGCTGCGTCCAAACGACCAAATTTTGAGCGTAAATGATGAATCCCTTGAAGGATTGGACCTGCATCAGGCAGTGACGAAGATTCGTGGTCCAAAAGGAACGAAGGCGGTTCTCAAAGTAGTGAGAGCCGGAGTACCAGAACCTCTTACCATTGTGTGTGTACGTGACGATATTCCGATTGAGACGGTAAACAGTCAGATCATCGAGAAGAACGGTGTTAAAGTAGGTGTAATTAACCTTACCCAATTCTCTACAGACACAGCTAAGCACTTCAAAGAACAGCTGGCTGCTCTTGAGCAGAAGGGGATTGGCGGTCTGGTAATTGACGTTCGAGGCAATCCGGGTGGGTATTTGCTGGCTGTGAAAGAAATCGGTGAAGTCCTCGTACCGAAAAAAGGCAAGATCGTACAAATCGAGTATGGAAATGGCGGACAGCAAAAAGAAGAGTATTTCTCGACTACAGAAGCTGCCAAGCCTTATCCAATCTCGGTACTGATTAATGGCGGAAGCGCCAGTGCATCGGAGATTCTCGCGGGTGCTCTGCGCGATAGCGGCAGCTACAAGCTGGTCGGTGAGAAGACCTTTGGTAAAGGAACCGTTCAGAGTACCATGGAAATGAACGACAAGAGCCAATTGAAGCTGACGATTGCCAAGTGGATCACACCGAGTGGGGATTGGGTCCATAAAAAAGGCATTAAGCCAGACTTTGAAGTCAAGCAACCTGATTATTTCAACGCAACTCTGCTGCCGGCAGATAAAGTATTGCAGCGCGACATGGCTGGTACTGACGTGAAAAACCTGCAGCTCATCCTGAAAGGCTTGAATCTGTCCCCAGGACGAGAAGATGGCTATTTTGATGAAAAGACAGAGGAAGCAATCAAGCAGTTCCAAACCTCCAGCAAACTTGAGGTAACTGGCAAAGTAGACGCGAAGACACGCTCTTCGCTGGAAGAAAGTCTCCGTAAAACGATGACGAAGCCAGAGAATGATCTGCAATTGCAAAAAGCTCTGGATGTAGTCACGGGCAAGTAATGAATAATCAAGAAAATGGAAGCAGGTAATTCCCTGCTACCCGTAGAAATGATAACCACGGCAAATCAAATGCCGTGGTTTTTCTTTCCTTTAGTTGAGGTGAGGCAATTGGCGATACAGGCAGATATGCTTACCATTGCATATGGCTTTGCCGCATTTTTTATTAATCCTGTCTTCTATCTCTTTCTGGTTTTTATTTATTTGCATTATCGCAGACAGATGAATCTGGAAAGACAGCTTTTTTCTGCACGCATTCAGTCCCCTTTGCTCTCAACGATACGGGCTGTAGGGATGGGCTTGGTGGGAGGCTTGCTGATTTCTCTTCTTAGTGCAGGACTCGGCGTGGTCGTGCAAGCACAGGATTTGTGGATACTATGGGGATTGGCACTCATCTTGGCGCTGATTCGTTTACGATTTCTCTGTTTCGCATATGCTGCCGGGATTTTGGCGATTTTACACGCGATCACACTGGTTATTCCACCGGTTACGGATGTTCCAGGATTGAGCTATATCTGGGAAATGATTCGTCAGGCGAAACCATTGCCATTGCTTGCGTTAGTTGCGATCATGCATCTAATTGAAGCGATGCTCGTACGCTGGAATGGCGGGCGGGACGCTTCTCCACTGTTCGTGGAAGGGCAGCGTGGTCGGATTGTCGGTGCCTATTTGCTTCATTCTTTTTGGCTGACTCCAGCCGTGCTGTTCGTACAGATGGAGCCAGGTGCTATCAGTGGTGCGTTGTATCCGGGGTGGCCGTTCTTTTCGCCCGAAGCCGCTTCTTTCGGACTGATGCTTCTGCCCACAGTGACCGGATTCTCTGATATGACGCAAACGATGACTCCGTATAGAAAAGCAACGCAGGTTGCAAAAAATTTGACGCTGTATGCGCTCATTTTGTTGGGATTGTGTGCTCTGACTGTATGGTTTTATCCGTTGATCATGCTGACCGCGATCTTTGCACTATTCGGTCATGAGGCGCTGTTTTTCTGGAGTCAGTATCAAGAAAGAAAGCGTACGCCTTATTTCATCCAGTCTTCGCGCGGTGTAAAAGTAATGGGTGTCATTCCGGGAACGAGAGCAGAGGAAATCGGAATTACGCCCGGTGAGATTATCGTGAAAGTAAATGGCATTTCGGTGCGGGAAAAAGAAGATTTATATCCAGCACTACAAGCCAATCCTGCCTTTTGTAAAATGGAAGTACTCACGCATGAAGGTGAGCTGAAGTTCGTACAGTGTGCGGTCTATGCGGGCAATCATCACCAACTGGGGATCATTGTGGTTCCAGATGCAAATACCCGTGCATTTGTTGATTTGAAACGCGCCAGTGTAGTCGAGCTGATCAAGCAAAAGCTGGAGAAGCTGAATGTAGGAGCATAAGGATAGTTGGGAGAAGGTATGCAGGCAAACGTGCATACCTTCTTTTTTTCGAGATAAGCTTGTCCAATGGGAAACTTACTGGTAGCTGTTGCGTCTCAATGTAGGAGGAAAAAAGAGGGAGTGGGTTCGGTGTTGAAGGTAAAAAGAACGGTCTCGTGGTTTTTGTCGGGTACATTAGCTGCTGCCACGGTTTTTGCCGCACCCTTATCAGGAGCAGGCGCAACGACAACTGTGACCGTAGCACAGGCCCAATCGGTTGTAGCTGTACCGATGCATGTGACGAAAGGTGTCCAAAAGCTAGTCAAGCTTTTGCCGGAGCTGTCTTCGCGCTTTGTCGTTTACGGTGGCGATGTAGATGGACCTGGTGTTAGCGGGGTAGTGGTCACTTTTGCACAGTCTGCTGCTGAGGCTGATTCGTCTATGGATGATGCGATTTTTGACGGACAGACAGGGGAGTTGCTCCGACTGAATCTTACCCCGAAAGCAGCAACAAAGCCTGCCTACCCGACTGAGCAGCAAGCCAAAGCACGTGCGCTGGCTTTTGTCGCTGGATTGCAGGGGACTGGCACAGGAAACACCTATCAAGCGCGAGAGGTTTATAAAAATAAGGATTTATTGACGGTTCGACTGGTGCGAGTCCTGAATAATGTGGTGCTCGATGACGATTATGATTGTCTCGTCAGTTTTGATGCATCGGGAAGAATCGTTTGGTTTTCCACGTTTGATGGCAGGCTATACGAAAAAGTAAGTCCCTCTTCCCTCCCATCTCCGCAGCGTGTCATCTCCTCCGAACTAGCTGTACGAAAGTGGCAAGAAAGCCGGCCATTAGAACTTGTTTATTTATTGCCCATTCATCATCAAAGCGAACAGGTAGAAGCAAAGCTCGCTTATGTCCTGAAAAATGGAGTCATAGCGCAACAACATACAGGTAGTGCATTGGATGCCTTCAGTGGCAAACGATTGGTAACAGCGAATTCCCGAGCGACAACCAACCCGGCTCAGACCATCAATGTGACTGGAACAGGTGAGAAATGGGTAGCGCAAACAGAGACACAAGCGCGTGATTTGTTACGCATATTGTTTAGACTCGAAACAGAAAAGCTGCCGCTGTCCGTCTACGAAGCGAGTTACGATAATGGCCCAGCCCTTCGCTATTTCATTTGGGGGAATTTTGGTGAGGGGGTTCCCGATGCTGACAAAATATCTCGAATGGCTACCTTTCCTGAGGGAAGCACAAACGGTGAGCAGCATCATCTCCTCGTGACGGATGCAAAGACTGGTGAACTGCTTGCATTTTCCACAAAGGTGAATAATCCGCAATGGTCTCATGTGAAAACGGATAAGAAGCGGGATCGGATGGAAGCGGATAAGCTTTTGAAAAGACTGACTCCGTCTGGAAACAATCAGATCCAAATAACGGAGGATGGAGATGAAAGGTACACCTCGATCATAGCTGATCCCCTTGTAAACGGCATTCCAGTTTATGGGGTCAATCAGAGTGTGGAGAACGGGATGTATACGATTCGGATCGATTCATGGACGGGTACATGGGATCAGGTGAGCATAAACAAACCGGCCAGTGTCAAATACCCGGCCCGTTCTCAAGCCCTTAAAGAACAAGTGGCCATGACCCGATTACTGCAAACCTATCCACTTGAGCTGACCTATATCCACCAGCCAGATTATAAGAAAAACACGATTACCTGGAAGCTCGGCTATGACCTTTCGTTTCGCCAAACTCGCTCGCATTGCTTCTGCGGGGGAGAATCTAAAGTAGATGATACATTTTATGTGGATGCGATAACCGGAAAAGTGATTGTAAACGAATAGGAACTTGTAAAAGAAAAAGCCGCCTTCTCCGATTTCGAAGATGTGCGGCTTTTTGTATAGGATTCTAGGCAGTTGCTTCGAATCCTGTGATTTGATTGAGAGCGACTTTCTTATCATCCTGGAGAACGAATTCGACGACTCCGTTTTTCATGCTGACAGCTTTGACCACTCCGGAAAGAGGAGTATTGGTAGTGGTGCCGTCCGGGTTTGTCTGAGACTGGTTGTACGTGATGTTGTAGCCGATCATTTGCGCATAGGCAAGCGAGTTGCCCATTGTTCTGTTTTCAGGTTTCACCGTCATGCCTACGATTTCTTCGGCTTTTACGGTTGATCCATTATCCAGTTGGAATTGCGCGGTACCGTTTTTGGTGGTAAAGCCAGTGATGACGCCATTCAAGATTTCATCAACCTTGGAAATGTCGTTTTTGGTATCTGGATTGCCATCCCGGTCGACTTCCTTTGTTACTTTATAGGAAATCTCACGACCGATCATTTCCATGTACTTCACGCTGTTGTCGAGCGTATTGCCGGCCAGACCTTGCGATTCCAATCCGGAGACGTCTGCCAGCGGAATCGGTGTCGATTCGCCTGCGATACGGAAGTAGATTTTGCCTTGATCCATGTAGACGGCATCAAGTACGCCTTCTTTCTTCTCCGTCTTCGTTTCTCCCGTCATCTCGTCTTTTGTAGTGAGGGAATACGAAGCAGTACGACCTACCAGCTTTTCATACTTATCCAAAGTGACCATGCTGTTGTTCGATTGCTCCATCAGCGTGGTCATTTTTGTGATTTTTTCTACCATGGTCAGCATACTTGTTTGCTGGATGAACTGAGAGTTGTCCATGGGGGACATAGGGTCCTGATGCTTTAACTGCTCCAGCATGAGCTTCATAAAGGCATTTTGGTCGAGCTCCGTGCTGAATTCCTTTTTGCCTTTATAGCTCATATGCGGTTGTATATAAGGGTTATTTTTGACGGTTGTTCCGTTATCTGACATGTCAATCCTCCCTGAAGGTGGCGAGTCTATCTGCGTATGTTTGTACTTCCCTCATCTTATATCGGAAAAATCGGTGGAAAGATGAAGACAAACGTTTGTTCGAATTTTGGGCTTAAACTAGCCGGAATTGTGTTATAATGGAAGTAGAAACAGTCATGCTATGAGGAGATGAAAGAGGGAATGGAGCGTTTTGAATTGGTATCGGAGTTTCAACCGTCCGGTGACCAGCCAACCGCCATTGCCGAGCTGGTGGCAGGGTTACAGGCTGGCAAGCGACACCAGACATTGCTGGGTGCGACGGGAACGGGAAAGACTTATACGGCTGCCCAGGTAATTGCTCAGGTGAACAGGCCAACACTCGTGATGGCACACAACAAAACTCTGGCCGCGCAGCTTTGTGCAGAGTTTAAGGAGTTTTTCCCGAACAACGCGGTGGAATACTTCGTCAGCTACTACGATTACTATCAACCCGAAGCATACATTCCCCAATCGGATACGTTTATTGAAAAAGACTCGAGCATTAACGACGAGATCGACAAGCTCCGTCACTCCGCTACCAGTGCGCTGTTTGAACGCCGAGATGTGATCATCGTTGCCTCCGTCTCCTGCATTTACGGATTGGGTTCGCCCGAGGAGTATCGGGAGCTGCTCTTGTCTTTGCGTGTTGGTATGGAAACAGGACGGGACGAGATATTGCATCGTCTGGTCGATATCCAGTACACACGCAACGACATCAACTTCACGCGCGGTACGTTCCGTGTGCGGGGTGACGTCGTGGAGATTTTCCCTGCCTCAGAGAGTGAGCAGGCGATTCGCGTTGAGTTTTTTGGAGATGAAATTGAGCGGATTACTTCGATTGACGTGCTGACCGGCGAAATTTTGGGACAGCGTGATCACATTGCCATCTTCCCTAAATCTCACTATGTGACGCGCGAGGAGAAAATGAAGCTGGCTGTCCAAAGCATTGAGGCCGAGCTGGAAGAACGACTGAAAGAATTCCGTGATGCGGGCAAACTCCTGGAAGCACAGCGACTAGAGCAACGCACACGGTACGATATTGAGATGATGATGGAGATGGGCTTTTGCTCCGGAATTGAAAACTACTCGCGCCATCTGACGGGACTGCCTGCCGGGCATGCTCCGTATACCTTGCTGGATTACTTCCCAGAAGATTTTATCGTCATGATGGATGAGTCGCATATGACCTTGCCACAGGTGCGAGGGATGTATAACGGTGACCGCGCACGGAAGGATGTACTGGTCGAACACGGATTCCGTCTGCCCTCTGCACGCGATAACCGCCCACTCAAGTTCGAGGAGTTTGAAGCAAAGCTAAAACAAGCGATCTACATTTCGGCTACACCTGGTCTTTATGAGCTGGAACACAGTCCGGAAATGGTGCAGCAGGTGATTCGTCCGACAGGCTTGATTGATCCAACGATTACGGTACGTCCGATCAAAGGACAGATAGACGATTTGATTGGCGAAATTCAAGCCACGATTGCGAAAAATGAGCGAGTTCTCGTCACGACTCTGACGAAGAAAATGTCTGAGGATTTGACGGACTATCTGAAAGAAATCGGAATCAAGGTCCGCTATCTTCACTCGGATATTAAAACGATTGAGCGGATGCAGATTTTACGCTCATTGCGTTTAGGTGAGTTTGATGTGCTGGTCGGGATCAACCTTTTGCGGGAAGGTCTGGACTTGCCGGAAGTATCACTCGTGGCGATTTTGGATGCAGACAAGGAAGGCTTCCTTCGCAATGAGCGCTCGTTGATTCAGACAATCGGTCGGGCTGCGCGGAACGCTGAGGGACGCGTTATCATGTACGCGGACAAAATGACAGATTCGATGGCCTCTGCGATTCGAGAGACAGAACGTCGTCGATCCATTCAGATGGCATACAATGAGGAGCACGGCATCACGCCGCAAACCGTGAAAAAGTCCGTCCGCGATGTAATCGAGGCTACCAAGGTAGCGGAGGAAAAAGCGGATTACTTGCCACATGCGGACTTCAAAAAAATGCCGAAGAAGGATCGCGTTGCTGTCATAGAACGTATGGAAGAAGAAATGAAAGAAGCAGCACGCAACCTCATGTTCGAGCGTGCGGCCGAATTGCGTGATTTGATTCTTGAGCTGAAGGCGGAACTCTAAGGAGAGGTTTTTTTCATGCCATTAGAACATATTGTCGTAAAGGGTGCACGTGCCCACAATTTGAAAAATGTTGATGTAGTCATTCCGAGGGACAAATTCGTCGTTTTGACGGGTTTGTCCGGCTCGGGTAAGTCTTCGCTTGCTTTTGACACCATTTACGCAGAGGGACAACGACGCTATGTCGAGTCTCTGTCTGCATACGCCCGTCAATTTCTCGGGCAAATGGACAAGCCGGATGTGGATTCGATTGAGGGACTTTCCCCTGCAATCTCGATTGACCAGAAAACGACGAGCCGCAACCCTCGCTCTACAGTAGGAACGGTTACGGAAATCTACGACTATTTGCGCCTTTTGTATGCGCGTGTCGGTAGAGCGGTTTGCCCGGAGCATGGCATCGAGATCCAATCCCAAACTATTGAACAAATGGTCGATCGACTATTGGAGTATCCTGAGCGCACGAAAATGCAGATTCTAGCTCCTATGGTGCAAGGACGCAAGGGAGAGCATGTCAAGCTGCTGGAGGACATCCGCAAGCAAGGCTTCGTCCGTGTGCGGGTCAATGGTGAAATTATCGATTTGTCCGAAGATATCAAGCTGGAAAAGAACAAGAAGCATAACATTGAGGTTGTCGTTGACCGGATCGTCGTGAAGCCGGATGTACAGGCGCGTCTCGCAGATTCCTTGGAAACGGCACTTCGTTTAGCGGATGGCAAGGTCATCGTTGATGTGATGGAGCAAGAGGAGCTGCTGTTCAGCGAAAAGCATGCTTGCCCGGTATGCGGATTCTCCATTGGAGACCTGGAGCCGCGGATTTTCTCCTTTAATAGCCCATTTGGTGCTTGCTCAGAGTGCGACGGATTAGGTGTCAAACTGGAGGTCGACCCGGACATGGTCGTTCCGGATGCGACGAAGACGCTCGATGACGGGGCGATTGGCGCATGGGAGCCGAAGACTTCGACGTACTATCAACAATTGTTGGAATCAGCTTGCCGCCACTTTAACATTCGAATGGATGTGCCATATGAGGAGCTTACGGCAGCGCACCGACAAATCTTGATGTACGGTAGTGAAGGCGAAAAAATTCACTTCCGCTATGAGAACGAGTTCGGGCAAGTACGCGAGGCAGTCGTACCTTTTGAAGGTGTCGTCATTAACCTGCAACGACGTCATCTGGAGACCAGCTCGGATTACATTCGCGAGCAAATTGAAGGATTTATGAGCCAAAAGGCGTGTCCTGTCTGCAAAGGCCAACGTTTGCGTCAGGAGAGCTTGGCGGTTAAGATCGGGGAGCGTAGCATTTCCGAGCTGACTACGCTTTCTATTCTCGATGCGCATCAGTTTGTCGATGGCCTGGAACTGACAGAGCGGGAAACAAAGATTGCGAACCTGATCGTCAAAGAAATCAAGGCAAGGCTGAACTTCTTGATTGATGTCGGACTGGATTACTTGACGCTGAGCCGTGCGGCGGGAACACTGTCCGGGGGAGAAGCGCAGCGGATTCGACTGGCTACGCAGATCGGTTCTAGTCTGATGGGCGTTCTCTACATTTTGGATGAGCCGAGTATTGGATTGCATCAGCGGGATAACGCGCGTCTGATCAAGACGTTGGAGCATATGACCAAGCTGGGGAATACATTGATCGTCGTCGAGCATGACGAAGATACGATGATGGCCTGCGATTACATTATCGATATTGGCCCGGGCGCCGGCATACATGGCGGTCAAATCGTAGCGGCAGGAACTCCGGATGAAGTCATGGAGGACCCTAACTCCTTGACGGGTGCCTATTTGAGCGGGCGCAAATTCATCCCTGTTCCTATGGAGCGTCGCAAGCCTTCGGACAAATGGATCAAGATTGAGGGCGCGAAGGAAAACAACCTGAAAAACGTCACTGCGAAGCTTCCTCTTGGCGTTTTTGTTGCCGTAACAGGTGTATCTGGCTCAGGAAAAAGTACGCTGATCAATGAAATCTTGCAAAAGACACTGGCTCGCGATTTGAATAAGGCAAAGGTGAAGCCAGGTGAGCATCGTCGCATCCTGGGACTGGAGCATTTGGACAAGGTGATCGACATCGACCAATCTCCAATTGGACGTACACCACGTTCCAACCCTGCGACATATACAGGTGTCTTTGACGATATTCGCGACCTGTTTGCTTCCACCAACGAAGCCAAAGTGCGCGGCTATAAAAAAGGTCGCTTTAGCTTTAACGTCAAAGGTGGCCGTTGTGAAGCGTGCAGTGGTGATGGGATCATTAAAATTGAGATGCACTTTTTGCCGGATGTGTACGTGCCTTGCGAAGTTTGCCATGGCAAGCGCTATAACCGCGAGACACTCGACGTGAAGTACAAAGGCAAGAGCATTGCTGATGTCTTGGAAATGACCATCGAGGATGGTGTAGAGTTTTTCCGCAATCTGCCGAAGATTGAGCGCAAGCTGCAGACCATCGTAGACGTAGGATTGGGATATATGAAGCTTGGGCAGCCTGCTACCACCCTCTCTGGCGGGGAAGCACAACGCGTCAAGCTAGCCTCTGAGCTGTATCGACGCAGCACAGGACGTACTCTGTACATTTTGGATGAGCCGACAACCGGTCTACATACAGACGATATCGATCGTTTGCTGAAAGTACTGCAACGATTGGTGGAAAACGGAGATACGGTGCTGGTCATCGAGCACAATCTGGATGTCATCAAAACGGTGGATTACATCGTGGATTTGGGACCAGAGGGTGGTACCCGTGGCGGAGAAATTGTCGGAACGGGTACACCAGAGGAAGTGGCAAAAATGGAGGGCTCCTACACGGGTATCTATTTGAAGCCGATTTTGGAACGCGATAAAGAACGGACGAATGCCAAGCTAGAGCAATTCGTTTCAAAGTAATCGAGAGACTGCCTCCCTGATTCAGGGGGGCATCTTTTCTACGTGAGCGCAAAGGGGGAGAAAAGATGGATTACGTGAAGGATTCTATTGCCGCACTACCTGCCGAGCTGGTGGCAGAAGCACAGAAGCGCTTTGATGGACAAGATCCTGCACACGATTGGCAGCATAATTTGCGTGTGCTGGCGATGTGTGAGCGGATTGGCCGCGAGGAAGGGGCAGATATGGAAGTGCTGCGCCTCGCTGCTTTGCTGCATGACATCGGGAGAGCAGAAGAACGGCAAACAGGAGAGTGCCATGCCGAAATCAGCACAAGACTAGCAGGGGAATGGCTCGCCGAACGCAGTATGACGGAGGCCTTCATCTCACGTGTGCAGTCTGCGATTCTCGCCCATCGTTTTCGCAAAGAACGACCTCCACATACCCTGGAAGAAAAGGTCTTGTTTGATGCCGACAAGCTGGATTCGATTGGGGCTATTGGAGTAGCGCGGGTTTTTGCTTATACTGGGGTTATTGGGCAACCCATACAATCGGATGACCCCAATCAGCATACGCCTTATAAGGAATACACGTGGAAACTGCAGCGCATCAAAGACATGCTCTTCACCAAGAGTGCCCAGAAAGTCGCCGAAGACAGACATCGATTCATGACAATGTTTTTTGAGCAATGGGAACGGGAAGTAAAAGGGATTCGCTAATTGTTGCGCGAAGGCCAGACTGTATAGGGGGAATACACCATGAGCCGCTGGATAATCAAAATGATTTTAAATGGGGCCGCGCTGCTTTTGATCAGCAATTGGTTCCATTCTATTTATGTCGCGAATTTCACAGTAGCACTATGGGCTATATTGATTCTGGGGATGGTCAACACAGTGATTCGGCCGATTCTGCTGTTTTTTACTTTTCCCTTGCAAGTATTGACGATCGGTTTGTTCTGGTTTGTCATTAATGCCGTGACGTTTGCATTGACTGCCTACTTTATTGATGGATTTGAAGTGGGACCATGGCCTGATAACATTGGCACGGTCATCGTGGCAGCAGCACTGATGAGTATTTTTGGCTACCTCATTGAAGTTGTGGTAGGGACGAGAAAAGAAAAGAGGTAGTATGTTCGAAAAAGCCCCGTATTCTCTCAAACGAGTAGCGGGGTTTTTGGCTAATCAGGATGCTCGGTCTTATAAGGTTGTCGTAAGCCCAAAGGTTTCGATACAATAGAGACACAACCATAGGGACGGAAAATCCCATGTGAGGGGGAAGCTTCATGCGTAAGACGAATGTGAGCCATTTAGTGGATCATTTCAATATGACGATTTTGAGCGGGGAAGAGGGCTTGGGTCGTGAGATTACCGTAACGGATTTGAGTCGTCCGGGACTGCAGTTAGCCGGTTACTATTCGTACTTTGCGGAAGAGCGGATTCAATTGTTCGGTTTGACGGAAATCAACTTTTTTCAAACGCTGACTCCAGAGGAACGGCTGGAACGGATGAATTTTCTCATGCAAAGTCAGGTTCCTTGCTTCTGTGTGACCCGTAATCAGATGGTGCCTGAAGAGATGATTGACGTTTCCAATCGGTTGGGGGTACCTGTACTTCAGTCCCCTCTGGCAACGACGACGTTGGTCGGGAAAGTAACCAACTTCCTGGAGAATCGTCTTGCACCAACGACGACGATTCATGGGGTACTGACAGACATTTACGGCGTCGGTGTTTTGATTATGGGATCAAGCGGAATCGGGAAGAGTGAAGCTGCACTTGAGCTTGTAAAGCGCGGACATCGACTCGTAGCTGATGACGCAGTGGAGATTAAGCAGACACAGGGGGGGCAGCTAAGCGGTAGCGCTCCTGAGCTGATTCAGCATCTCTTGGAAATCCGTGGTGTAGGGATTATCAACATTATGACGATGTTTGGTGCAGGTGCTGTGCGCAATGTGAAAAACATCGAGATGGTTGTCCAGCTAGAGCTGTGGGAGCCACATAAAATGTACGAGCGGTTGGGGCTCGATGAGGAAACATTGAAGATCATGGATACGGAAATTCCGATTATTACCGTTCCTGTTCGACCAGGACGAAACTTGGCAGTCATCATTGAGGTTGCAGCGATGAACTTCCGTTTGAAACGGATGGGTTACAACGCAGCGATGCACTTCACACGGAAACAGTCGAATGCCATTTTAGAGGATGCCGATTCTGACTTGTAGGAGAAAGAGACGCATATGAGGAAGACAACACGTTATCCCGTAAATGGGGTAAACCCGCTTTGGCACATGTATCGAACGGTAAGCTTCTGGAAAGTCATGAAAAATTTTATCGTCATCCAACTCTCCAGATATACGCCGATTGTTTCATGGAAGAACTGGATGTTTCGCACATTTTTGCGTATGGAAGTAGGGCAGCATAGTGCGGTTGCGTTGATGGTGATGATGGATATCATGTTTCCCGAGAAAATCAAGATCGGTCGTAATTGCGTGATCGGTTATAATACGACCATACTTGCCCATGAATATTTAATAGATGAATACCGTTTGGGAGAAGTGATTATTGAGGATGCTGTCCTGGTGGGGGCCAACACTACCATTTTGCCTGGGGTAACGATTGGAAAAGGGGCCATTGTCGCAGCGGGAACGGTTGTTCATAAAGATGTCCCGCCTGGTGCCTTTGTAGGTGGGAATCCCATGCAGCTCATTCGAATGAAAGCTTCAGAGGAAGAAGTCTTGTAGTGTCACTTCCATTATGATCAGCCGTCAGGTGCTTATCCTGGCGGTTTTTTGTTTTGTGTTAAATTTTCCGACTATTCTTATCTTGGTTGACCTAAGATTCTCGACGTGGTAATCTTCTTCATAACACTTTAGTTTGTTACCATATTAGCAGAGTAAAGCGAATGTGATGGAGGGAACAAAGATGGCAAAGCCGTTGGGATTTGAAAAGCCGCTCGGGATGCGGGACATACTGCCGGAATCACTGGCGAAGCAACGGCACTTGGAGCGGGAACTGCGGCAGTGTATCGAGAGATGGGGCTATGACGAAATATCCACACCCTCTCTGGAATACTTCGATACGGTAGGAGCCGCAAGTGCGACGCTGACAGATCGGATGTTTCGCCTCCTGGATAAACAAGGTCACACCGTAGTCCTGCGGCCAGACATGACGACGCCAATTGCGCGGGTTGTTTCCTCCCTTTATAAAGATGTTCCATTGCCGATTCGGTTGTATTATCAGGTAAATGTGTTTCGGGCACAAGAAAAGGAAGCAGGACGGAATGCGGAGTTTTCTCAAACCGGGATCGAGCTGATCGGAGATGCGTCTGTCGATGCGGATGCGGAAGCCATTGCGCTTGCGGTGGTTTGCTTGCGGGCAGCTGGTGTGGAAACGTTTCGGATTGCCATTGGGCATGTTGACTTTGTAGACGGTCTTTTGGAGGAAGAGATTGAGGATGAGCCTATTCGCAATCAATTCCGCCAGTTTTTGTACGAGCGAGACTTCGTTGGCTTCCGGCAGCTACTCGCGACAGTAGACATTTCGACAGAGGCAAATAGCCGATTGGAAGCCTTGCTACGGTTGCAAGGGGGAAAAGGGAAAATCGAGGTCGCCCGCAAACTGGCAGGCAACGGAAAGGCAGGGAGGGCTGTCGAGACGATTGCTTCCTTGTGGGAGTCGTTAGAAGCCTACGGGGTGACAGAAGATTTGTTGATCGATTTCAATCTGATCATCAACTTGAACTACTATACAGGCGTCGTTTTTGAAGGATACGCTGCTGACCTGGGCTCCCCGCTATTGGGCGGAGGACGCTACGATCAATTACTCTCCCAATTTGGGCGGGCTGCATCCGCTACAGGCTTTGCGATCAAAATGGATCGGCTGCTTCAGGTCACTCCTTCCGTAAAAAGGCAAGCACCTGCGCGCGTTTTGCTTGTTTACACGGAGGATTGCCGCGGCACCGCTTTGGCAGAGGCACAGCTATTACGTAAAGACGGGCTCGTAGTAGTGACACGTCTCGTCTCCAAGATTGATGAGAAACAGGTTGGACAAGAAGCGGGATTTACCAAGGTCATTTGCATGACACAACAGGAGGAGTAGGAGATGGCACTCACGAAAAACGACCAAAAGCTGACGATCGCCATGCCAAAAGGGCGGATTTTTGAAGAGGCCGTCCACTTTCTCCAGCAGGCTGGCTTGCAGGTCACTGCGGATCTACAAGATTCGCGCAAACTGATCATCCCTGTGGAAAATGCCAAGCTCGAATTCATTATGGCGAAGCCTACCGATGTTCCTACTTATGTCGAGTATGGGGTGGCTGACGTTGGCGTGGTCGGCAAGGACGTTTTATTGGAAGAAGAACGAGATGTTTACGAGCTGTTGGATTTGCATATTGGCTATTGTCGCATGATGGTAGCGGGTCTGCCAGACTGGAAACCGACGGAAGCTCTGCGTGTTGCGACGAAATATCCGAAGATTGCGTCACGTTATTTTCGTGAGCAGGGACAGCAGGTTGAGGTAATCAAGCTGAATGGTTCAGTGGAGCTTGCACCGATGATTGGGCTGGCTGATCGGATTGTGGATATTGTCTCAACAGGGAGGACATTGCGGGAGAATGGCTTGGTTGAACTGGAGAGCATTTGTGAAATTACGACGAGGCTCATTGCCAATCGAGCCAGCTATCGGATGAAAAGTGAAGCGGTGGATGAGATCGCCGGAAAATTTTTAGAGGTCATTCCTCGCGGGAACTAGAGAAGAAGGGGAGACAGCTATGCGTATCATGTCAGCCAGCCAGTATGATGGGAAACGATCGGTAGACGCTGGAACGAGAGAACAGCAAGAAGCGGTGAAGGCGATCCTCACCTCGGTTCGCCAGCAAGGCGACGAGGCGTTGCGCTATTACACAGAGCGATTTGATCGTGTGCTTCTACAAAACTTCCGTGTGAGCGAAGGAGAATTTGCAGAAGCAAGTGAGCTCGTTTCTTCACAAGTCAAAGCGGCATTGGAAGAAGCAGCCGAAAACATTTGGACGTTCCATGAGCGACAAGTGCGCCAGTCCTGGTTTACTACCAAAGAAAGCGGCACATTGCTGGGCCAACTAATACGTCCATTGCAGCGCGTAGGGTTGTATGTTCCAGGCGGAACGGCAGCTTATCCATCCAGCGTATTGATGAATGCCATCCCTGCCAAAATTGCAGGTGTTCCAGAAGTCGTTATTACGACGCCCCCAGGAGCGGATGGGAAAATCAATCCGGCGATACTCGTTGCAGCTCAAATTGCAGGTGTGACTGAGATATACAAGGTAGGCGGGGCTCAGGCGATTGCAGCATTGACCTACGGGACGGAACAAATCAAGTCAGTCGATAAAATCGTTGGCCCCGGTAATATTTTCGTAGCACTGGCAAAGCGAGAAGTATTCGGATTGGTCAGTATCGACATGGTGGCAGGGCCTAGCGAAATTGCGGTGATCGCAGATGAAACAGCCAATCCACGTTACGTCGCGGCAGACCTGCTGTCTCAAGCCGAGCATGATCCGATGTCAGCCGCTATATTGGTTACGACATCGCAAACGTTGGCGGAGCAGGTGTCACAGGAAGTAGAGCGACAGCTTGCCGATCTTCCACGCAAATCGATTGCAGAAGCGGCAATACGCGACTACGGGGCTATTTTACTCGTCGCCGATTTGGAAGAAGGTTTTGCTGTCATTAACCGCATCGCACCCGAGCATTTGGAAGTCATGATAGCGGAGCCGTTTGAGCATCTCGGAAAAGTGGAAAATGCAGGTGCGATTTTCCTCGGCCCATACAGCTCAGAGCCAGTTGGCGATTATTTTGCTGGTACCAATCATGTAATTCCTACGAATGGAACGGCGCGTTTTTCCTCGCCATTATCCGTCGATGATTTTATCAAGAAGTCGAGTGTTGTTTCCTACAGCAAGCGAGATTTGCGGGAAAATGGACATAAAATTGTGGCGCTGGCAGAGCAGGAAGGATTGTCTGGGCACGGTCGAGCGATCCTTGCGCGTTTGCAAGATTTTGAGACCGAAGAGCAGGAGGGTGAAAAGAGATGAGTGAAGGGAAACAACGTGCAGCACAGATCGAACGCAATACGAATGAGACGCAGATCGCGCTTTCCTTTGCTGTAGACGGTGCGGGTGAGAGCAAGCAAAACTCGGGTGTACCATTTTTGGATCATATGCTAGACCTGTTTACCCGACACGGACATTTTGACCTGACTGTCAAGGCAAAGGGAGATATCGAAATCGACTATCACCACACGGTAGAGGATATCGGGATTTGTCTTGGGCATGCTCTGCGGGAAGCGTTGGGAGACAAAAGAGGCATCAAGCGTTATGGAAATGCGTTTGTCCCGATGGATGACGCGCTCGCACAGGTCGTCATTGATATCAGTAACCGTCCTCATCTGGAATATCGCGCTACGTACCCGACGAATATGGTTGGTCAGTTTCCGACGGAGCTGGTGCACGAATTTTTATGGAAGCTCGCACTGGAGGCGCGGATCAATCTTCATGTGATCCTGCACTACGGTCACAATACGCACCACATGATCGAGGCGATTTTCAAAGCGCTGGGCCGTGCACTGGATGAAGCGACGACGATCGATCCGCGTGTAAAAGGGGTCCCGTCAACAAAAGGGGTTTTGTAACATGATCGGCATCATCGATTACGGCATGGGGAATCTGTACAGCTTGAGCAAGGCGCTGGAAAGATTGGGTTATTCGTATGAATTCGTCTCTCAAGCAGAGCGTCTGCAAGAATATAGCGGGTTGATATTGCCGGGAGTCGGGGCGTTCGGAGATGCTATCGCCAATATACGTGAGCTCGGATTAGAGCAAGCAATCAAAGGATATGCAGCAACAGGTCGTCCGATCTTGGGCATTTGTCTCGGCATGCAGCTTTTATTTGAGAAAAGTGCGGAGCATGGCGAGCATACGGGCTTGGGGTTGCTCGGTGGTGAGGTTGTTCGTTTTCGCGGGGATTACAAAGTACCGCACATGGGCTGGAACCAATTGATGATCAAGCAAAAGCAACCGTTACTAAACGGTGTGCAGGATGGCGATTACGTCTATTTTGTCCACTCGTATCATGTCTTGTGCGAGCCTGATGTCTTGCTTGCGACGAGTGACTATCACCAGGAGGTCACAGCGATTGTAAATCGTGACAACGTATACGGTATGCAGTTTCACCCGGAAAAGAGCGGAGAGACAGGAATGCTGCTGCTGCGCAACTTTGCCGTTCAATGCGAGGGGGTTTTGACATGAGCTTTATTGTTTATCCGGCGATCGATATTCGCGGGGGCAAGTGTGTTCGACTTTTCCAAGGAGATTACGGGCAAGAGACAGTGTACGCCGATTCACCGCTCGCGATGGCGAAACGCTGGGTAGAGCAAGGGGCGTCGTGGGTTCATCTCGTAGATTTGGACGGGGCAAAGGAAGGCAAGCCTGCAAATGCAGCGATCATCAAGGAGATAGCGCGCTCGATCCCTGTACCCGTGCAGGTTGGGGGTGGCATTCGGACAGAAGAGCAGATCGCGGACTATTTGGAGGCGGGCGTCGCGCGAGTGATCGTCGGGACTGCTGCTATCGAAGACGAGCCTTTTACGAAGCGAATTCTTCAAAACGATGGAGACAAGATTGCGATTGGTCTGGACTGCCGGAATGGACTGGTGGCTACCAGAGGTTGGTTGACCACGACAGATGTGCAAGCGACAGAGCTTGCCAAGCGGTTGGTTACGTATGGCGCGGAGACGTTTATTTATACCGATATCGCCCGTGATGGCACGATGACAGGACCGAATGTAGAAGAAATTGCCGCCTTGGCGATGGCTACAGGAAAATCGGTGATAGCTTCGGGAGGTGTCAGCCAACTGGACGACTTGTTGACGCTGGCTACCCATGCTTCGGACGGAGTCTCTGGCGCCATTGTTGGCAAAGCACTCTACACGGACGCTTTTACATTGGAAGAAGCGCTCCAGCGTATGGAGGGGCGTGAATCCTATGCTGGCTAAACGAATCATCCCGTGTCTTGATGTAAAAGACGGACGGGTGGTAAAAGGCATGCAGTTCGTCGGACTTCGCGATGCAGGAGACCCGGTTGAACTGGCAAAAAAGTATAGCGACGAGAGAGCAGACGAGCTGATCTTTCTCGATATTTCTGCGTCCCATGAAGGACGCAAGACGATGGTGGATGTCATCGAAAAAACTTCCGCAAACATTACGATTCCTTTCACGGTTGGCGGTGGCATTAATAGCGTCGACGATATGAAAAGGATTTTGCGTGCGGGTGCGGATAAAATCTCGTTGAATACAGCGGCTGTTTTGCGTCCAGAATTGATCCGCGAGGGAGCGACAGTCTTTGGCTCACAATGTATCGTCGTGGCGATTGATGCGAGAAGTGTCGGGGAAGATCGTTGGGAAGTGTATACCCATGGTGGACGGAATGCGACGGGTAGGGACGTCATCCGCTGGGCACAGGAGGCAGAAGCGCTGGGAGCGGGTGAAATTCTTTTGACCAGCATGGACGACGATGGGGAAAAGAAAGGCTTTGGCCTCGAATTGACCAAGCGGGTATCAGAGGCGGTTGGAATTCCGGTCATTGCTTCTGGTGGAGCGGGCTTGAGGGAGCATTTTTACGATGTGCTGACGCAAGGAAAGGCAGATGCCGCGCTCGCCGCTTCTATTTTTCACTATGACGAGACGTCGATTCAATCAGTCAAAGA